>NZ_FQTR01000052.1 GCF_900128535.1 bacterium endosymbiont of Bathymodiolus sp. 5 South
TGTCCTTTTTTAATAAAATGAAGGTTCTTTAAAATTCTTTAAGTTCTTTAAGTTCTTTAGGATGATATTTTTTAAGTAAAAACAACAATTTATGAATATAACTATGTGGTTTTTAGTTTGAACTATGTGGTTTTTAGTTTGAACTATGTGGTTTTTAGTTTGAACTATGTGGTTTTTAGTTTGAACTATGTGGTTTTTAGTTTTGCTATGCGTTAGGCTAGATATGCCGTATGTAACTAGAGTTTTTAAATGGCTAACTATCACACTTTTCAACCTAACTATCACACTTTTGGATTTTGCTCTGGTAGAGGGATGTTTGGTCGCGCTATTCATAGCGTTCCTATCTCTAAAATTAACTCTGAGATTGCAATTGCACTATTTTGTGCTTTTGATTGTTGTTTTTTAGTGCCATTCATGAATTTAGTAACAGGTATCTGTTGACTAGTGGCTTCTTTAAAGGTAACTGCCTGCGGTATTTGCGTATTAAGCATTGTGTAAAATTTATCTTTAGTAGGATTATTAAGATATTCAATAAACTGTTTAGCATCTTTTGTTCTATCTACTTTATAAATAACACCAAATAGACTTGGGACATTAATGCCCATATTCTTATAACTTTGAAGGTCTGAGAGCATTGATAGCGTACCACGCTCAAGTTCTTTAATTACCGCCATTTCAGGCGGCATTGGCGAAATTAAAATATCTGCCGCTAAAACGGCAGCATCTTGCAAATTACCTTTAGCACCTTGAGTGTCTATGAGAATGTAATCGTATTCTTCAACAAGTTTATTAATTGCAATTTTTAATCTGAAACGACCATCACCTTTGCTGGCAAGCCACGACTGTAATTGATTGCTGTGGTCGTTTGAATAAATTAAATCGCCATATTGTGTTTTACTAATATAGCTGTTTACATTTTGAGGATCGGTCAAAATTTCAGTCAAGCCACCTTGGGCTTGTTCTAAAATTTTGTAGTAGGAAGATAGACTAGGCTGAGGATCAGCATCTATCATTAGAACTTTCTTACCCATAGCGGACAAACATCCGCCTAGGTTGGCTGTAAGTGTCGTTTTTCCGACACCGCCTTTAGTTGATATTATCGATATAACCTTCATAAACAATCCTCATTATTTTCAGAGTAATGTTTATGTTTATTAGTATACGACTAACTATCTAACTAAATAATATGGTGGGGCGTGAGCGATTTGAACGCTCGACCAGCGGATTAAAAGTCCGATGCTCTACCAACTGAGCTAACGCCCCATAAAAAAGTGAAATTATACATTAATGCAAATTCCAAATTAATTTTTATTAACAACTTCTTTAAGTGATTTTCCTGGCTTAAAAAATGGCATAAATTTTTCACCAACCTGTGTTCTTTCTTTGGTTCTTGGATTGATGCCTAAGCGTGCTTTTTTATGCTTTCTATAAAAACTGCCAAAACCTCGAATCTCTACCCCTTCACCAGAAACAACACCTTTTGTTAATGCTGTTAGAATAGTATCTACACATACCTTTGCCTCTACTTTAGATAACGTAGAAGTCTCTGATAATTCAAAAATAAGGTCTGTTTTTTTCATTAGTCCAAATTAAATAATATCTACAGGAATAAAACTCAAAAATCTGCTTTTTAATCTTTAGCTTGCTTTAATAAATCACCTAAAGTTGCGCCTTCTACTGCATCTGAAGATTGTTTATTGTAGTCTTCCATTGCTGCTTTTTCTTCAGCTGAATCTTTTGCTTTGACACTGACTGTAATATTACGAAATTTTCTGTCAATATTAACAATGGCTACTTCAATTTCATCAGCAACTTTAAAAATAGTGCTTACATCATCAACACGCTCTGTTGAGATTTCACCCGCTTTTAAATAACCAGTAATACCTTCTGCCAATGTAATAACTGCGCCTCTTGAGTCCACTTCAGCAACCACACCTTTAACGATAGCGCCTTTCTTGTTTAGCGAAGCGTAAGACATAAAGTCATCTTCATCTAATTGTTTGATACCTAAAGAGATACGCTCTTTCTCAGCGTCAATATTTAGGATAATAACATCAAATTCTTGTCCTTTGGCGTAGTTAGAAACCAATTCATCTGCAGGCAGTTTTTCCCAAGAAATATCTGCCAAGTGAATTAAGCCATCAATACCGCCTGGAAGTCCAACAAATAGACCAAAATCTGTAATTGACTTAACATTAACACCAATCTTATCACCCTTGTTGTGTGTTGCTTCAAATGCTTCCCAAGGATTTTCTTGTGCTTGCTTCATTGATAATGAAATACGATGCTTAGATTCTTGAACATCCAACACAACCACATCAACTTCTTGACCCAGTTTGACAAATTTAGATGGGCGAGCATTGGCATTTGTCCAATCCATTTCTGAGACATGCACCAAACCTTCAACACCCTCTTCAATGCGTACAAATGCACCATAATCTGTCAAGTTAGAAACTGTACCTGAGACCTTCTTGCCTAATGGTAGGCGATCAGAGATATTATCCCAAGGGCTTGCTGTTAATTGCTTAAGTCCTAGTGATACACGCATCTTCTCTTTATCGCAATTAAGCACCTTAACTTTAATTTTGTCACCAATGCTCAACTTCTCAGATGGGTGATTAACACGCTGCCATGAGATATCAGTAATATGTAATAAACCGTCAATACCACCAAGATCAACAAATGCACCGTAATCTGCAAGGTTCTTAACCACGCCTTCAATCTCCACACCCTCTTCAAGTGTCTCAAGTAAGGCTTCTCTATCTGCAGAATTGGCTTCTTGCATCACTGCTTTTCTAGAAATAACAATATTATTTCTAACTTCGTCCATCTTAATAACAATCGCTTCAACTTCTTGACCAATTAGATACGCAAAATCTTTAACTGGATGCGTATCAACCAATGAACCTGGTAGGAATGCTTTAACAACACCAATATCAACTGTCAAACCGCCTTTAACAGAACCAGTAACAATACCAGTGACTGTTTCTTTAGCGTTCATTGCAGCCTCAAGTGACTGCCACAATTTAATTCGCTTGGCTTTCTCACGAGATAATAGAGTATGACCCAAACCATCATCAATAGACTCCAAAGCAACTTCTACAACATCGCCTTCTTGAATTTCTAACTCACCTTTGGCGTCTTTAAATTGGTCTAGGGGTATAAATGCTTCTGATTTTAGTCCAACGCTGATAACCGCTTTTTCACGATTGATGCTGACTACAGTACCCATCAATAAGGCGCCTACTTTGGTGTTTTGTTGTTCTACACTATTTTCAAATAGTTCTGCAAATGATTCTGACATATTGTTTTTTTTGATATT
Source organism: bacterium endosymbiont of Bathymodiolus sp. 5 South (assembly GCF_900128535.1). Classification (GTDB taxonomy): domain Bacteria; phylum Pseudomonadota; class Gammaproteobacteria; order PS1; family Pseudothioglobaceae; genus Thiodubiliella. The sequence goes on from NZ_FQTR01000052.1 coordinate 3,323, forward strand.
GACCGCCAAATAATCCAACAACGGTGTAAAGTTGGAGTTTGTCGGGTTAGTTTATTTATAAAATCTGACCGCTCAGATTTTAACCTATTGTTTTACTAATTTGCTCACCTGAGCAATCACCTCATCAATTGATAACTCAGTGGTATCAATAATAAAAGCACCTTTGGCAGGCTTTAGTGGCGAGTTTTTGCGAGAAGAATCTCGCTCATCTCTTGCCACCACATCTGCCAAGATTTTCGAGATTATACCCGTAGTGCCTTGTGCTTGCAATTGTTTTAAGCGTCTTTGTGCGCGCTCTTCGCTACTTGCGGTTAAAAATACCTTGAACGGCGCCTCAACAAACACCACTGTACCCATGTCACGCCCGTCTGCAACTAGCCCTGGTGTGTTTTGTGCAAAGTCTTGTTGGCGCTTTAATAATGCACCACGCACCACACCGATAGCGGCAATTTTAGATGCCATCTCGCCTGTTTGCTCGGTGCGTAAGGTTTTAGACACCTCTCTACCATCCAAAAACACACTCACCAACTCACTACCCTCTTCGGTCTTAAATGTTAAATCAAGGGTTTGTGCAATTGCTTCTAAAGCATCTACGTCGCCAATATCTACCCCTCTAGCATCAACTGCCAAAGCAAAAGCACGATAAATCGCACCAGAATCTAATAAGCTCCAGCCCAATTTTTGTGCCATCACTCGTGCAACTGTGCCTTTACCGACGCCACTTGGGCCGTCAATTGTTAAGATGTTATGACGCATTATTTTTCCTCATCCTTGACACCTTTAAACTCTGACACTCGAATTTTGCCGTTAATCATTTTTGATTTGCGCTGATTGATTTTTTCCATCTTTTGCCAAAATGCTTCGTTTAAATCAAATTTTCCGCTAATCGCTGTACCCATCAATAAAATCAACAAATCTGCTGATTCTTCCGCTAAATCAGCCCTAGATTTTCCCTTAGTGACGCAAGCCGATATTTCACCTAACTCTTCTGCCATTAACGCCACTCGATAAGCCAAATCTTCACCGCCATTGTTTTTAAAATCGTGTTTGTCATGAAAAGCTTGTATTGTGGCAAGCATTGATTGATAGGAATCTTGATTCATTGTTTTTTACAAGGCAGATGTTTAAAAATATAGTAAAAAGATGATGCTTAAGATTCGAGTTTCATGTGTGGGAACAACAACACATCTCGAATAGAAGGCGAGTCGGTAAATAACATCACTAAACGGTCAATGCCGATACCCTCACCTGCCGTTGGTGGCATCCCATACTCCAGTGCGCGAATATAATCACTGTCATAGTGCATCGCCTCATCATCGCCTGCATCTTTCTCTAGCACTTGCTTTTTAAAACGCTCAGCTTGGTCTTCAGCATCATTTAACTCAGAAAAACCGTTGGCAATTTCACGACCACCAATGAACAATTCAAATCTATCCGTAATAAAGGGGTTGTTATCATTGCGACGCGCTAAGGGCGATACTTCCGTTGGGTACTCGGTGATAAAAGTTGGTTGTATGAGCTTTTCTTCTACCGTGGCTTCAAAAATCTCAATTTGGATTTTGCCCAAACCCCAACTTTCTTTAACTTTAATGCCTAATTTTGTGGCAGTGGTGCTAGCGCTTTCTGCATTTAAATCCTCTGCGCAAAGGTTTGGATTGTACTGCAAAATTGAATCAAACACACTCATGCGCTCAAAGGCTTTAGAGAAATCAAATTCATCACCTTGATATTGAATGGTAGCACTGCCACAAACATCAGTGGCGATACCTTTAAATAGCTTTTCGGTTAAATCCATTAAATCATGATAAGTGGCATATGCCTGATAAAACTCAATCATTGTAAATTCTGGATTATGGCGTGTGGACAAGCCTTCATTTCTAAAATTACGATTGATTTCAAACACTCTATCCATACCGCCGACAATCAATCGTTTAAGATAGAGTTCGGGGGCAATACGCAAGAACATTTGCATATCTAGCGTATTGTGATGCGTCTCAAACGGTTTGGCAGTTGCACCGCCTGGGATGCTTTGCAACATCGGTGTTTCCACTTCCATAAAATCATTTTTATCAAAGAAATGGCGGATATAGCTAACAATTTGACTGCGACGCTTAAAGACATCGCGTGAGTCTTGATTCATAATTAAATCAACATATCGTTGACGATAACGCATCTCTTGGTCGCTTAAACCGTGAAACTTTTCAGGCAAGGGGCGTAGAGATTTAGTTAGTAATTTTATTTCGCTGACACGCACTGACAACTCGCCAACTTTGGTTTTAAACAATGTGCCTTTGACCCCAACAATATCGCCAATATCCCATTTTTTAAACTGTTCATTATAAAAGCCTTCAGGCAATTCATCACGGGTAACAAACAGCTGAATCTGAGCACTGCTATCTTGAATGTGTGCAAAACTTGCCTTGCCCATCACGCGTTTAAGCATGATGCGCCCTGCTATTGAAACTTCGAGAGTTTTCTCATCTAGCTCCTCTTTAGAAACAGAGCCATAAGACGCTGAAATATCTTTGGCAAGATCCTGCGGCTGAAAGTCATTCACAAACGGATTGCCTGACTCTCTCAAGGTGGCTAATTTTGACCTTCTTTCTGTTATTAACTTATTATCTTCATTCATTTTTTTATTCTTAAATTTATTATAATTTTATGACAAGGCGAACATTTTACAAGTAAATGACAACAAAAACCTTAACAGTGTGGCAATAATATTCGCAAAATATCATAGCGAGTTTGGTATAGATTATGATTTTTCAAAAGTTCTATTAAGCTTTGCATATCGTCTATTGGGTGCTTTTTAGGGTTGTTAAATACGCTAAGAGTTTGCATGGCATCTGATTCGGTAGAGAGCTCGTGATTAGATAAAAATTCTATCTGAGCATCAGTAGCAGTAGTGGGGCCTTGAGCGCAAAAATTAAAGCCAGATGTAGACTCTAAACTGTTAAAAATAGTTTTGAAATAGTACAGGGCACGAGGCAGGTGAAACTTAGAAGTGATAATCTCAATATTTTTAATGGTGCTGAGTTTACTATCTTGACGCAGCATTATTTTTGAAAATAAAGCATTAGCAATAGTATCCATAGACAAGGTTTCTAAAATAAATTCGTTTTTAATGCCTGCTTTTTTGAGCTGGGCGTGCATGTAATCACCCTCTGTCATATCAATATTAAAACCGCCGCCACTTAACAAAATAGGGGCGCTAGGATGTTGATTGGCAATTTGGACGGCATAAGAGATACGCTTATCAAGACTGGGACGATCACAACCTAAAACAACAATTAAGTCTGGATGCTGGCTAACAGATTTGTCACCAATGATAGAATTAGACTTAAAATAATGGATGTAAAAATTTAGGATGATTTCTTTTTGCTGGTTAAGATGTATCAGAATTTTTTTAATCAGCACCTGCATAGTCTCGTCATTAGACTGGGCAAAAATTTTTGAAAATTGTTTGACTTGAGTAATGTCGTTATTAATTGCGACCAATGCAATGTCTAATGTATCGTTATCTAAGAGTTTTTGGCATTTTTCAGGCGTATAAATAATGTCGTTAAATGAGGACAAATAGGTAATTAGCGTGTTGTTTTCTTGAATATTCATATTTTTTTAATGTGTTTTTCGTTGTGCCTCTTGGTTTTCTAAATCTTGCTGTGCTAATATTTTTGCTTTGTCTAAATCTCGCTGCGCTTGGTCTGATTTTCCCAAGCGCTTAAGCAAAGTACCACGATTATAATAGGCTTGATAAAAATTTGTGTCTAATTCAATGGCTGTTGACAAATCTTTATACGCTAAACCCTCTTTTCCTAACTTCAAAAACGCATTACCACGATTATAAACAGCAGCGATATAGTCTTTATCCAGTTCAATGGCTTTAGAGTATGCCTCAATCGCCTCAGTGGTTTTTTCCAGTCTATCGTAACAATTACCTAGGTTATTAAATGCACCACAATCTTGACTATTGAGCGTTAAAGCACTTTCAAAGTGTGTGATTGCCATCTCAAAATTCCCTTCTTTCTGTGCCATATGAGCCAAACAAAAATGCGCCTCACTGCTATTCGGATTAGCCTTGATAGCATTTGAAATACTCTCAATCGCCAAATCATCATTGCCTTGTAGTTGGTGTAAATGCCCCAAACTTAGATGTGCATTGGCACTCAAATTTTTATCCGCAGCCTGATGGTTAATCAATGTATTCCATGCTTGAATTGCTAAGGATATCTCGTCATTTTTTTGGTGTGTATAGGCTGCCACCATTAAATCACTGAGCTCAGTTTCACTACTCATGAGAGTGTTATAAGTAGTTTTCTGTTATTTTCATCAGCGCGATGTTCATACAAAAACAAGCCTTGATATTGACCCAGTGCTAATTTATTAGCAACCACAGGGATGGTTTTTGATTCACCTGTTAGGATGCTGCGAATATGCCCTGACATATCAAAATCGCCTTCATTGTTATGACGATAGTTTGGGTTAGCATCTGCGATGCTGATTTGAAAATAATCTTCAACATCTAAGAGTAAATTCGCATCTTCATTACCCGTAATTATGAGGGATGCCGAGGTGTGTGTGACAAATATATGGCACAACTGTGCATCGCTTTGCTCAGCAACTATCTCATTGACTTGTTGAGTGATTTCAATCGCACCACGACCATTAGTAGTAACGATTAGAGTTTTCATTTAAGTAAATTCTTAGCCTTAGTGGTATCCATTTTAATCGGTTCTTTTTTGGTGTTAAAAGTGCGAACAAGAAAGAATACAGCAAACAACAAAAAGATAAACGGTGCAAACCATAACAAATAAGTGCGCTTATTCATCGGTGGCTTAAAGACGACAAAATCGCCATATCTATCGGTCATAAATCTACGAATATCATCATCGGTTTTTTGCTTTAAAATTAAATCTTTAACTTTTTTTCTTAAATCTTTGGCTAATCCTGCATTTGAACCACCGATACTTTGTCCTTGGCATACAGGGCAACGAATTTCATTAATTAAGTTGTGGTAGCGTTGTTCTTGTTTTGGCGTGGAAAAACTGGTGACATCAATACTCTCATCAGCATAGATGGGATTAATAAGTGTCAACAGTAGTAAAAATTGAATAAAATAACGCACAATAAAATAACACACAATAAATTGAATAATTTTAACCTATGCCGCTGATTACACTTGACAATCTTTCCCTTAGTTTTTCTGAAAAACCCATCTTAAATGAAGTTAGTGCAACCATCTTAAAAGGTGACAAAATTGCACTCATTGGTCGCAATGGCGAGGGAAAATCAACCTTTATGCGTGTTTTAGCAGGTGAAATTGAGGCGGACGAGGGTAGATTAAAGATTAAAAATGGCATTAAAATCAGCTATCTAGAGCAAACACCCCCACAAGATAATAATAAAAATTTATTTGATATTGTTGCCGAAGGTTTGGGTGATATTGGGTTGATACTTAGTCAGTACCAATATTTAATGGACAATGGGGAATTAGACCAAGCTACTCAATTACAAGAAAAAATTGACCAATTAGATGCTTGGCAGTATCTACACAAAATTGAAACCATTTTGCAACGCTTCACCTTAAGCCCAGAGGCAATTTTATCCACTTTATCAGGCGGTTGGCGCAGGCGTGTAATGTTAGCAAAGGCCTTAATACAAGAACCAAATGTCTTACTACTAGATGAGCCGACCAACCATATGGACATCACTGCTATTCTTGATTTGGAGAGAATGCTCAGAGATTTTCATGGCACTTTAGTGCTTATTAGTCACGACCGCTCTTTTGTCGCTGGCATTGTCAATAAAGTATTTGACCTTGACCGTGGTAATTTGAGTATCTTTGAATGTGGCTACAAGGACTATGTCAAACGCAAAGAGAACCTACTCAACTCAGAGGAATTAGCCAATAAAAGATTTGACAAAAAACTCGCACAAGAAGAAGTCTGGATTCGCCAAGGTATCAAGGCAAGAAGAACACGCAATGAAGGCAGAGTACGCTCCTTACAAGAAATGCGCTCATCCTTTATTAATCGTCGTCAAAAGCAAGGAAAAGTCAAAATACACTCAGTAGCAGAAGACGAAAAACGCGCCTCAAAACTGGTCTTTGAAGTCAAGAAAATATCTTATAAGATCAATGACTTAGAACTAATCAAAGAATTTTCTATGCTGATTTTAAAAGGTGAAAAAATCGGCATTATTGGTGGTAACGGCACAGGTAAATCTACTTTTATTAAGCTATTACTTGACGAATTAGAGCCTGACAGTGGCACTATCCGTCGCTCTAAAACCATTAAGTTGGCCTACTTTGACCAAATGCGTGAAAATCTTGATCTAAATATGAAAGCCATGGATTTTGTCTCAGGTGGTCGAGAACGGATTGATATTGGTGGCAAAAGCAAGCATATTATTGGTTATTTGCGCCAATTCTTATTCACTGGCAAGCAAGCAATGGCACCCATTAGAATGTTTTCTGGTGGTGAAAAAAATCGCCTAATGCTAGCTAGAATCCTCTCTCAACCTGCTAATTTATTAGTACTTGACGAACCGACCAATGACCTTGATGTAGAGACTTTAGAACTCTTAGAAGAGATGTTAGTGGATTACACAGGCACACTGATTTTAATTTCTCACGATAGAACTTTTCTCAACAATGTTGTTGGTTCCACCGTTGTTATGGAGGGCAATGGTATTATTGAACAATATGCAGGTGGCTATGATGATTATTTATTGCAAAAACAAGACGCCCTAAACAAAACAGGAAAGACAAAAACCAAACAAAGCAAGAAAGCCGATGACACACCAAAGAAAAAACTAACTTACAAACAACAACAAGAGCTTGACAAACTGCCCCAGAAAATCGAAAAAGTAGAAATTGAAATCGCAGAAATACAACTAAAACTCTCTGACCCTGAGTTTTTTCAGCAAGACGAATCACAAGATGCACTTATCCGCCTCTCTCGCTTGGAAGCCGACTTAGAGCGCTATTATGACAAATGGAGCGCACTAGAATAATCAACGAATGAATAAAAATATCCCCTTAATTGTTGATTTAGACCATACGCTGATTGATACTGATTTGTTGGTTGAGTCCTCTATTGCCACGCTTAAAAAAAGCCCGTGGTTAGTAGCGCTGTATCCATTTTGGTTGCTACAAGGCAAAGGTTACCTCAAAGCACAACTCATCAAGCATTGTGATATTGACATCAGCACCCTACCCTACAACCAAACTACCATTAACTATATTAATAAGCGCAAAAAAGCAGGCACGCAAGTTATCCTTGCCACCGCCTCTCATGAGTTTTACGCACGCAAAGTAGCCAAACATATGGATTTATTTGATGATGTCATGGCAAGCAACAAACACTTTAACCTGTCTTCACACAACAAAGCATACAAACTCGTTGAACGCTTTGGCGAGCAAGGCTTTGACTATATCGGTGACCATATGCGTGATTTGCCCGTATGGCAAGCGTCAAACTTAGCAATCTTAGTTAATGTATCAACTAAAGTTATTCGTAAAACACAGCATTTGAATACACTGATTTTATCTAAAAAAAATAATTTTTAAAAATCAATAATCAACCTCCATACATTCAGCGTGATTGGTTCTAATGCAGTGCCAATTGATAGAAAATCAATCAACCCTCTTTATGTTTATAATTTCCTGGTGTATTTTCTAAAGGCCTGAATAATTTGATAAATCAAAAGTCCTTCAAACACTTTAAATATCACATTTATTAAATTAGGGAGAAATCCAATAACCCAATCGAATTTGTGAATTGGGTTTAAAAATTGGATAATATATTGCCAATGATCTGAATTTAGAATTGGCATATCTAAACTCCATAACAACAACAGGTAAAATAATAGCGTCAATACAAGCAGTATTAATAATGGCTTCCACCAATTTAAACCAAAGTCATTCGTCCAATTATTAAACCATAAAGTAATTCTATCTGATAACGAATAATCATTTTTATTGCTTTTAACTAAATCTTTATAATTTTTCATTTCTCTAGCATAAAACTCAATAGCTTGCGGATAGTCGCTATTTGCTTGAGTTACATTTTTTAGAGTTCGGTAGGTATCTTGTTGTTTTTCCAGCCTGTTTTTATCACTAGTAATTTCTCCAACTTCCACAAGGTTTTTCCAAATAATATTAGTGTATTTTAGGTTGTGAAAAATATTATCAAACAATTTAACTGCATCAAAAGATAATAGGTTAACGCCTTGAAAATCAGCATCGCCAATTGAAGTGTTCTCTATTTGAAATGATTGTCCTTTTTCATTCTCAAGAATATTGGTTTTATAAAGTTTAAATTTGCCAATATTTCTAAAATTACTCAATCTAAATCTTTTAAATCGACAATCGCCAATATTGAGTTCAGCATTTTGTGGCAATCTTAAATTTTGCAACACAAAATTTTTAATGTTTAAAAATCCAAAACGCAGATAAGCGCCATCTTCAGCGGTGCAATCAATAATTTGCAAAGATTCTAATTTAACTTTGTTTCTCTGTTGCTCTATGTAGTCCCCCTCTGCTTCAATGCTTCTAATCTTAAATTTTTTTCTAAATTGACAACCATTTAATTCAATACTTAAATCTTGACTGTTACTGTCTAAGAATAATTCTTGAGGGTTATCAAAAATACAGTTATTAAACTTTAACTTATCATGAAAAATGCTTTGTCTTTTGCTATCACTAACAATAAAAATATTACTCTTTATTAGGGCATCATCAAAAATCACCTCTTTTTGAAAAGTACATGTATAAATCTCTAAAGAAGGAGTGATATTTTTTTCATGAGTTGAAACTTGTTCTTCAAAATTACAATTGAGATAAATTTCCCTATCAAGCCCTATAATATTGTAGTCTGTATAAAAAACACATCCGTAAAATTCAACAGAATTAGCAGGAAAGTCTTCTTTACTCCAAAGGGTGTAAAAATGACAATCATCAAACAATACCTTTCTTGTAAAAAAATGAACATACCCATAATTACCATCAATATCATCGGTTTCATCCCTAGGATCTATATAAGGAAAATGCACACCTTTAAAAACAAGCGTTACTGTTTTTGAAATTTTTCTTTCTTTATTTTCTATATATTTTTTTAATTCTGCATAAAAACCCCTTCCTAGTAGATGATAGGATTCGCCATGTCTATTTTTGTCTCTTGGTTTTTCACAATGCAATACACATTTATTCTGAGATAACTCGGTAAAAACTTCTCTATTGCAATCATCAACCGAGCAAATTTTATTTTGATTGTCCATAAATTTAAAAAATTCCTGTATTAATTTTATTATCCGTTATAGTCTATAAAAATAAAACGAGACTTTTGCATAACTCATAATTCTCCACCCTAATTTCAATTTTTAGATTTTTTTCAAAAATATTTTCAAAACTATCTGTATTTTTTCATAAAGTCCAAAAAAAACCTTATTTTCCCCGCTGTTTTATTGCTTTATTTCCCTAT
>NZ_FQTR01000053.1 GCF_900128535.1 bacterium endosymbiont of Bathymodiolus sp. 5 South
TTACCTTAGCAAAAATGCCGAGCAAGAAGTGAGCGTGAAACTGGGGCTGGATTATCAAAAAGACGACACCACCACTTCTATTAATTATGAACGTATTCAATCGACTAACAATAAAGCGCATAGTTACGGTATTGAAGGTACGGTTCAATGGAAGTTTTGATGTGAGTTTATAAAAAAGGCCAGCCAAAATTCCCAGTACAATTTATAAAGCCCATAAAATAGCACCTTTTTACTCAAAAAATCGTCAAATAAGACCCCTGCATTAACCTAGCGTGATTTAGGGAAGGCAATAGATGTCTTACCTACGGACACAGACTTAAATAAAGTTGATGTTTGGTTTCAAGATGAAACTAGGATTGGGCAACAAGGTTCTATTACCAGAATATGGGCAGAAAAAGGCACTAGACCTAGGGCAGTTCGTCAGCAGCAATTTGAATACGGATATATTTTTGGTGCTGTATGTCCAGCTAAAGATAAAGCGCTAGGGCTAATGCTACCCGTTGCCAATACTGCAGGCATGATAGAACATTTAAGATTAATATCTCAAGCTACAGCAAAAGATAGACAGGCTTTAGTGATTGTAGATAGGGCGGGATGGCATATGACGAAAGCAATTCGTTGTTTTAGCAATGTTACATTATTACCATTACCGCCTTATTCTCCAGAACTGAATCCAGTAGAGCAACTATGGCAACAGATTAAACAAAGATTCTTGTCAAATACCACATTCCAAAATTATGATGATATTATTGAAAGATCTTGTCAGGCTTGGAATGAAATACTAAGTGAGAATGGTTTTATTAAAAATTTGTGTAGTAGAGAGTGGAGTTTTTTGGTTTAGTTGTTTTTTGAATTTGGTATAAGTGCAATACTGCTTTATTTAAAAATTATCCATTGCTTGATTGGCTAATAAATCCGCCATATCATTACCTTTATCACCACTATGACCCTTAACCCAAAACCATGAGACCTGATGCTTTTGATTAAGATCATCTAATTTTTGCCATAAATCCACATTTTTAACAGGTTTTTTTGCCGCTGTTTTCCAATTTTTTTTCTTCCATCCAGCAATCCATTGGGTTATCCCATTCATCACATATTTTGAGTCGGTATATAAATCAATGTGGATACTGCTTGATTTAATTTCTTCCAACGCCTTAATGGCAGCCATGAGTTCCATGCGATTATTAGTGGTGTCTTGCTCTGCACCATTGAGTTTCTTCGAATGTTTGCCATAGCGTAACCACACCCCCCAACCGCCGATACCTGGGTTGCCTCGGCAACCGCCATCTGTATATATAATTATTTTATCCATCGATATTTATTTGTAGCCAATATTCTAATAATGCCAAATGCCATAGGCGTGAGCCATTTAATGCAGTCATATAATTTTCAGGTCTGTCAATTACTTTTTTGACAAATTTTTGGTTAAATACGCCACGATTTTTGCAGGCACTTGAGGTAAGAATATCACTCATAAAATCCAAAAACTCACCTTGCACATATTTCAGTGCTGGCATCGGAAAATAACCTTTTTTGCGGTTAATCACACTGTCAGGCAACAATCCACGGGCAATATATTTAAGAGGATGCTTGCCCTTTTCTGCCATTTTCAAACTCGGTGGCATACTCAGTGCATGCTCAACCAATTGCGTATCCATAAAGGGTACGCGTGCTTCTAAACCCCATGCCATGGTCATATTATCCACGCGTTTAACGGGGTCATCGACAATCAAGCGGGTAATATCAGTACGAAAAACTTTGTCCATAAATTCATCTGCATTAGCTTTGGAAAATTCTTTATTAAGCCATTTCTGAGTGTGATTACCTGTGTGGTATTTGGCATTCACGGTTTGTAAATATTCTTCATACGGTCTATCAACATAATGTTTGGCAAAGCGCTCAAATTCACCACCTGATTCACTTTGCATACGCGGATACCAAAAATATCCAGCAAAAGCCTCATCAGCACCTTGACCTGATAACACCACTTTAATATGTTTTGACACTTGTTCGGATAACAAATAAAATGCCACTGCATCCTGCCCTACCATTGGCTCCGCCATATTTGCCACTGCTTCTCCTAAGCGTGGCAATACCTGTGAATTACTCACTATATACTGCTCATGCTTAGTCTTGAATTTCTTAACAATTTGGTCAGAATATTCAAACTCTGAGCCACTCTCATCATCAATATCTTCAAAACCAATTGAAAAAGTACGAATATCTGAGTGCCCTGCCTCATGCAAAAGTCCAACCAATAACGAAGAATCCAGCCCACCTGAAAGCAGCACACCAATTGGCACATCGGCTGCCAGCATTCTTTTATCAACAGCTTTAATCAGCAATTCATGCGTTTTTTCCAAATATTCGTCATCTGTCAAACCTGTTCTTTGTGCTTTTGGTTGCCAATACTGTTTTTCAACAATCTTGCCCTTGCTATCAATACTTAAAGTGGTGGCTGGTTTAACTTTGTTAATACCATTTAAAATGGTATTTGGTGCCGGTACAACACCGTGCAAGGATAATTGTTGTTGTAGTGCTATTGAATTAATACGGGTATCTGCACCAATCACACTCAAAGCTTGTGTGTTAGAAGCAAAACTAAAGGCTTGATTTGTCAGATTAAAATACAATGGCTTAATCCCCATTCTATCGCGTGCAATAAACAATTTTTTGCCGTCCCAAATACAAAAGGCAAACATACCATCTAAGTGCAAGACACAATCTTTACCCCAAAAATGATAAGCCTTGAGAATAACTTCGGTATCAGCAGTAGAGAAAAATCTGTAACCTCGTTTGATTAAATCTTGACGCAAAGACTGATAATTATAAATCGTACCATTAAACACCAAGCTCAGACCTAAAGTATCATCCACCATCGGTTGATGTGCATGATTAGACAAGTCAATGATACTCAAGCGTTGATGTCCAAACCCTATATTTTTATTAAGCCAAATACCACTATCATCAGGACCACGACGGGCAATTTTTTGCCTCATTATTTCTAAGTCTTGCGACTTAACCGCTTGGTTATCAAATCTTAATTGACCACAAATACCACACATATTAAAGTTATAGAGAATGTAAAATAGCCTATTTTATCAAGTTATTGACTATCAGTAATGACTCAAACACAAACACTTTACGACAAATTAATGAATGCACATGTGGTGCGTGAAGAACAAAGCACTGCGCTTATTTATATTGATAGGCAACTTATTCACGAAGTTACTTCTCCTCAAGCCTTTGAAGGCTTAGCAATGGCGGGTAGAAAACCGTGGCGATTACAAGCAAATTTGGCGGTACCTGATCATAATGTACCAACCACAAATCGCTCATCAGGTGTAAGCGGCATTACAGACCCTGTGTCTAAATTACAAATTCAAACGCTGGATAAAAACTGCAAAACATTCGGCATTAATGAAATACCCATGAACGATATCCGTCAAGGCATTGTGCATGTGGTTGGCCCTGAACAAGGTGCCACGCTACCAGGAATGAGCATTGTTTGTGGTGATTCGCACACTTCTACACATGGTGCACTGGGTGCTTTAGCCTTTGGCATTGGCACTTCGGAAGTAGAACATGTTTTAGCCACAGGTTGCCTGTGGCAATCTAGGTCAAAAAACCTCAAGATTGAAATCAATGGTGAATTAGACAAACATGTTAGCGCTAAAGATGTGGCACTTTATATCATCGGAAAAATCGGTACTGCCGGTGGCACAGGCTATGCCATTGAGTTTTCAGGTAGCACCATTCAAAGTCTATCAATTGAAGGCAGAATGACCCTATGCAACATGGCAATTGAGGCGGGCAGTCGTTGTGGTATGGTAGCAGTTGACAACAAAACCATTGACTATGTCAAAGATAAACCTCTTGCCCCAACAGGAAAAGAATGGGATAAGGCGGTTAAATATTGGAACACGCTACGCTCGGATGAGGGCGCACATTTTGACAAAACATTAAGTTTCAAAGCCAGTGATATTAAGCCCCAAGTTACTTGGGGCACTTCGCCTGAAATGGTGGTTGCCATTGATGAAAGTGTACCAAACCCAAACAATGCCAAAGACGAAGTGCAAAAAACCAGCTGGAAAAACGCACTGGATTACACACAACTTAAAGCCGATACTAAAATTTCAGACATTAAAATCGACAAAGTTTTTATTGGCTCCTGCACCAACTCTCGTATTGAAGATTTACGCATTGCCGCTGAAGTTGCCAAAGGCAAACATATTGCCAGCAACATCAAACTTGCCTTGGTTGTGCCTGGCTCTGGTTTGATTAAAAAACAAGCTGAAGACGAGGGCTTGGACAAAATTTTTACCAATGCAGGATTTGAATGGCGCGAAGCCGGCTGCTCAATGTGCCTAGCCATGAACGCCGATAAACTAGAAGCAGGAGAAAGGTGTGCCAGTACCTCAAACCGTAACTTTGAAGGTCGCCAAGGTCAGGGCTCATTTACCCATTTAGTCAGCCCTGCCATTGCTGCTGCCAGTGCGATTGCGGGTCATTTTTCAAATATTTAAGGAGTAAAATCATGTCATTTCTTACGATGGAACCCAGCAATCAGACTTTTAAAGCTTTAATGGGTAACGGCGTTAAATATAATGTACCGCGTTTTCAAAGAGATTACTCATGGGATCAAGAGCAATGGGAAGACTTGTGGGAAGATATTGAGAATTTACAAGAAGAAGAGCATTATATGGGCTATATTGTTCTTCAGCGCAATGAAGGGGATAAAAACAATTTTTCAATCATTGATGGGCAACAGCGACTGATTACCTTGTCTTTATTTGTATTGGCAGCCATGAGTGGGATTCAAACGCTGATTAAGGAAAATACAGACAGTGAGAATAACGAGATAAGGCTAACAGGTTTGAGAAGTGATTTTATTGGCACGCTAAGCAGAACAACACTTATGCCTTATAACAAACTCACCTTGAACAGAAATAACAACGTTAAATTTAAAACTCTAACTGAAGATTTAGCGCCACTTAAAAGGAGAAATCTAACCAAAACAGATAAATTAATGTCAAATTGTTTTGAGTTTTTTTGTAAAAAAATAACAAAAAAATCTGGCTCTGATGTTGTAGGTTTTATTGAAAAAATAACAGACAGCATGTTGTTTACTAAAATTATTGTAGATAACAATTTAAATGCTTACAAAGTTTTTGAAACACTTAATGCGAGAGGCGTTCAACTTTCAACCCCTGATTTGCTTAAAAATTATTTATTTTCACAAGTTGCCAATAACAATCAGCGGACCGTTGATGAGAGTGAACTTAATGATATGGATGAAAAGTGGAGTGCAATCATCGCAGAATTAGGAGAAGGCAATTTTACGGACTTTGTGCGTTATTACCATAATGCGCATTATCCTCTAGTTACCAAGAAAAAATTATTTGCCCATATTAGAAATAACATCCAACAACCGCAAGAAGCTACAGACTATTTAAAAAATCTATCAAAATATAGTCCTGTATACGCAGCACTTAACAATCCAGAAGATGAATTATGGAATGAAGCGGGTTATCCTTCAGTCAAATCCTACCTAAAGGCTTTTAAATTATTCAAGATTAAACAGCCATTTTTGCTGCTATTAACCGCTCATAATAAGTTTAGTGCTGATGAGTTTGTAAAACTTGCCCAATATTTATACATTTTATCCATTCGTTACAATGTCATTATTCACTCTTCTCCCAATGAACAAGAAAAGACTTATAACACATTGGCAATGAAAATTTCAAGTGGAGAATTAAATCGGGCAAGTCACATTAAGAACCAGCCAGAGTTTAAAAACTTGTATCCCGACGATCAAGCGTTCCAATCAGTATTCCAATATCACACTATGCCCAGCCGACAAAGCAATAAAAAAATTCGTTTTCTATTAACAGAAATTGAAAATAAACTGGCAAACACCTCTTCAGATTATAATACTTGGACTTTAGAGCATATTACCCCCTATCATATAACCTCAGAATGGGCAGAATATTACCAAGGACAACACCAGCAAGATGTTGATAAATTAGGCAATATGACTCTATTAACACAGCAAGAAAATAAAGACTGTGGCACTCAACTGTTTGATGAGAAAAAGAATATTTACCAAAAGTCTAACGCCAAACTCTCTCAAAAAATATCTGAATACACAGAATGGAGCAGTGAAACACTTGATCGTCATCAAGGTTGGCTGGCACAACAAGCCGTAAATACTTGGAGCATAAACTATGGATAAATTCACCACACTAACTTCTATTATTGCACCACTTGACCGTGCAAATATTGACACCGATGCAATTATTCCAAAACAGTTTTTAAAATCAATTAAACGCTCGGGTTTTGGGGTGAATTTATTTGATGAGTGGCGTTATTTGGATCACGGCGAAGTGGGAATGGACAATAGTAAACGCCCACTTAATACAGATTTTATTTTAAATAAAGCTGAGTATCAAGGCGCAAAAATACTTTTAGCAAGAGAGAATTTCGGTTGTGGCTCAAGTCGTGAGCATGCGCCTTGGGCATTGGAAGATTATGGATTTAAAGCGATTATCGCACCCAGTTTTGCCGATATTTTTTACAATAATTGCTTTAAAAATGGACTCTTGCCTATTGTGCAAGATAATGATGTGACGGACGAATTATTTGCATTTAGCGACGAAATCACCATTGACCTTGAAATGCAAACTATTCTTGCTAATGGAAAAGCCTACCCCTTTGATATCGATGGCGAACGCAAACGACGCTTAATGAATGGCTTGGACGATATTGACTTAACTTTACAATACGCTAAAGAGATTAAAAACTTTGAAAAAAACTACCTCAAAACTTATTCTTGGCTGTAAGAAGGTTATAATTTAGTCGTTATGATTGGACAATTAACAGGCAAAATTTTAGCAAAAAACCCACCTGAAGTGCTGCTTGAGGTAGGAGGTATTGGCTATGAAGTGCTTTGCCCAATGCCCACTTTTTATGCCATGGAAGATAAAGGCGAACTGACGCTACACACACATTTTCATGTTAAAGAAGATGCCCAAACACTGTATGGCTTTATCTCTAAAGATGAAAAAACCCTATTCAGAGAGTTGATTCGCGTCAATGGTGTTGGGCCCAAAGTGGCATTAGCGATTTTGTCACATCTTGATATTGCCACGCTAATCAGTGCAGTTGCTAATGATGATGATGTATTACTGGCAAAAACCCCAGGTATTGGTAAGAAAACTGCACAAAAGTTAATTGTTGAACTCAAAGATCGTTTGACAAAACTTGAACTCATTGACACCAACAACCAGAATGCCTCATTGAGTAGCAGTAACCCAAATACTGGCAAAGCACTCTCTGCACTACAAGCGCTCGGCTTTAAGGTTAAGGAAGCTGAAAAAATGCTAAATATTATTACCGATCACTCACTGAGCACTGAAGAAATCATCCGTCAAGCATTGAAAAATAAATAACAGTAAAAACCCTTATTTTTTACTAAATTTGGTTATCCAGCTCACAAATTGATAATTCATTAAATAAAGGCACGGCAATAAAATAAGTGTCATTACTGTGCCAAACAACAAGCCATAACCCAACGATAATGCCATTGGCTTCAAGATAAAATCTGTGCCACCGATACCATAAGCCAAAGGAATAATACCTGCCAAAGTGGTTAAACTGGTGAGTATCACCGCACGCAAACGGTCTTTTGCACCTTGAGTAACCCACTCAAGTGCAGGTGTGCTGGCAGATAATTTCTGTTTTAAATAATTAAGATGGACTACCATCACTAAAGAATCATTCACAATCACACCCACCAACGCCAAAGTGCCTAACAATGCAAAGAAACTCAGTGGCTCACTGTGTAAAAAGAACGCCCAAATAACACCAATAACCGAAAAAGGAATGGCACTCAGAACCAATAGTGGCTGAGTGTAAGAATCAAACAACAAAATTAACAAAAAGAAAATGACGAAAATAGCAAAAACAAATGCTTTTAAGAAACTTTGCATTGATTTTTTCGTCTCTTTTGCACCCCCTTCGCTCAAAACTCGAACAGCAGGATATAAATTATCAGCATCAAACTCCTTAAGAACTTGCTTAATAACCACGGCTACACTGGCAATTTCATCATTAATACTGGCACTGATTTTGACCGATCGTTGTCCGTTAAAATGGTTAAAATCAGGCTCACCAACAATATGACGGATACTAGAAAATTGCTTGAGTGGTACAAGTCTAGACTGACGGTTGCTAATTTTAAGCTTGCCAATAACTGCTTCTGACTGTTTAGATTTACCCAGATAAATTCTAAAATTCACATCGGTATCACCATAACGAATATTTGTCACATTGATACCGCCAAAGGTGGCTTTTAAATAGCGATTAACGGTAACAAAATCTACATTCAACCTTGCCATTTTTTCAAAATCTAATACCACTTCGATGCGTGACTTACTCGCCTCATCGTCTCTATCAATGTTATCCACACCCTTTATTTGATTAAGAATTTCAACCAAAGCATTGGCGGCAGTTTGGCGTTGATCATCATTACCACTCACCAACTGAATTTCAATATCTTCTCCTTGTGGTGGTCCAGGGCGACGCACTGAAAAAGTAAGGCTTTCGGCTTCAACAATCTCTGTGGTGCGTGCTTTTAAGCGTTGAAGTTGTGCCTTAACCTGAACTTTTCGCTTACTGCTAGGCACTAAAGCAATGCTAAATTTTGCCACATGAGAAAACGATTGACCCACATTATTGGTTAAAGAATCCAAATCCGTGCCTACCACATCCTGAATTAACGCCTCAACTTTATGACTCACGCTGGCAGTATATTGTAACGAACTGCCTGGTGGCATTTTGAGTTTTGCAGTAATAACATCTGCACCTATTGTTGGAAACAAAGTAAAGTGCATTTGTGTTGCAGCAAAAAAAATTGATGTACCTAACAATACAAGAAATCCTATCACGATTAAATAACGCAGTTTTAAAATCTTCTTAAGTGCCTTTTCAAACCAGTTTTCAATCGCATTAAACCAATGTTTCTTTTGTGGTTTTTCACTCAAACCCGCAAGGTGTGCTGGCAAAGCAATCGTTACTTCTAAAAAAGACAGAACCAAGGCAAAAATGACCACCAGTGGAATAACATAAATAAATTTACCCATTGTCCCTTCCATTAAAAACATAGATGAAAACGCCAAAACTGTGGTCAATATAGTAACAATCACTGGCATAATAACCCGTTTAAAGCCTTTCACAGCAGACTGATATTTATCCCTGCCCATTTGTTTGTAATGATGGATGCTCTCTGCCACAATAATAGAATCATCCACCACAATGCCTAGCACCAAAATCATTGCTGCCAATGATATTAAATTAATCGTCTCGCCTGCCACCCCTAATAACGCCACCGAACCTAATAGCGATACAGGCAAACTCATTGCCACCCAAAACGCCGTTTTTAACGACAAAAATACGCCTAATACTATCAATACTAACAGCAAGCCAATCATGCCGTTGTTGGTGACAATTTTGAGTCGATTGCGCACATATTTAGACTGATCAGAAGAATAAAAGATTTGTATTTGTGGGTATTTTTCCACTTGCAATGGTGCTAGTTTTTTCTTGATTGAATCAACTGTAGTAATAATATCAGCATGTGCTTGTTTACGGATTTTTAAAATAAAACCTTTGGTGGCGTTGATGCGAACAATTGACCTTTCCTCAACATTGCCGTCATTAATACTGGCAATATCCCTTAACCGTACCACCGGACCATCAAAACTCGATTTTATAATCACATCCCCTGCCGCTTGTGCTTGGTCAAATTTTGCCAATACCACAATGGTTTTTTCATTCTTCATATCATTATTACTGCCAACGGTATAACGCTGATTACGCTTTTGAATGGCACTAATAACTTGTGGCAAAGACAATTTATATTGATACAATTTATCGGTATCAATCCGTATTTGAATTTCACGGTCCAAATACCCTTCTTTGCTCACCTCAGAAACCCCATCAACCAGTGCTAATTCATCGGAAATTGCATCAATTTTATGGCGTAACTGGGTAAAAGACAGTGTATTACTATTGATATTGATTTTTAAAATGCTTCGTAATGAACTTTTCATATCCACCACTTTGGGCAAATCTATGACCTCATCGGGTAATGATTTAATTCTATCAACTGCATTTTGAATGTCTTGTTTTAAGGCGCTAACATCATCCACATCAGGCGATAGTGTGACTAAAATAACGGAAAATCCTTGACTAGAAATAGAACTAAATTTTTCAATTCCTATGACACCGCTTAATTCATCTTCAATCGGATTGGTAATATTTTGCTCAACATCTTCAGGAGATGCACCTGGGTAACTTGTGGTAATGGTTATCAATTCAAAGTTAACTGCTGGAAATTGGTCTCTTTGAATATTGTTAAACGCCAATAAACCAACCGCAATAACACTTACTGTAAAAATAAGTGCCAGTTTTTTTTGTTTAACAAAGAAATTAAAGAGGTTACCCATAGTGAATTAGTATACCTTAATAGGTGCTTTTGTATAAATATACAGGATTAGCAAAATTCAATTTTTACCAAATTGACGGCTTTTTCAAACCTTGCCTTAGTGAGATTAAGGTAAAACTTACCCTTCTAAAGAATTGCCAAACATTCCTGGAAAAATCGCCAAGTTGATGCAAAATGAATTCTTGATAATGATTTACACCTTACAAAGACCTTATAAGTTAACTTATTTACGCGCTCTTTTTCTCTCAGTTTCAGTTAATAGGCGCTTACGAATACGCGTATTGTTTGGTGTAACTTCGACCAATTCATCATCATCAATAAACTCTAATGCCTGCTCTAAATCAAGCTTAATTGCCGGCGTAAGAGACACGGCCTCGTCAGTCCCTGAGGCGCGAACATTAGTGAGCTGCTTACCTTTCATCACATTTACCACCAAATCCTTATCGCGCGAGTGAATACCCACCACCATACCTTCATAAATATCGGTATTGTGTTCAACAAAGAATTTGCCTGATTTTTGCAAGTTAAAAATTGCATACGCCACGGCTTGACCTTGTGTCATTGAAATGAGTGAACCGTTATTGCGTTGACCAATTTCTCCCTCTTTTCTTGGTTTGTAAGCATCAAAGGAAGAGTTCATTAAGCCTGTGCCTGTGGTGGCAGTTAAAAATTCTGTTCTAAAACCAATCAAACCGCGTGCAGGAATATTGAAATCTAATTTTACCCTGCCATTGCCATCAGGCACCATATCGCTAAGTTCACCTTTGCGTTCACCGAGTTTTTCCATCACTGTGCCTTGATGCTGGGATTCAACATCAACGCTCAAATTTTCAAACGGTTCACAAATTACCCCATCAATTTCTTTTAAAATAACTTGTGGACGACCCACTGCCAACTCAAACCCTTCACGGCGCATGGTTTCAATCAATATAGATAAATGCAATTCACCTCGACCAGACACCAAGAACTCAGAAGGATCCTCGGTGTTTTCAACCCGTAATGCCACATTGTAAATCAGCTCTTTGTCTAAGCGATCACGAATATTTCTTGAAGTAATGTACTTACCATCCTGCCCTGCAAATGGTGAATCGTTTACCCGAAATGCCATTGATACTGTCGGCTCGTCCACACTAAGAGGTGGCAAAGCTTCAACGGTTTCAACATCACAAATCGTATCTGAAATAGAAATACCTTCAATGCCTGTAACACAAGCAATATTGCCCGCCTCAGCACTATCCGTTTCCACTTTTTCTAACCCCATAAAGCCCATCAAACCAGCAATTTTAGCCTTGCGTTCAGTGCCATCAGCACTCACCACCATCACTTGTTGATTTTTCTTAATGGTGCCACGAGTAATGCGTCCAATACCAATTGCTCCAATAAATGAAGAATAATCCAGTGCTGTAATTTGCATTTGCAAGGGTGCATTTACATCCACCTCTGGCGCTGCTACTTTTGCCACAATGGTTTCAAACATGGGTATCATATCACCTGAGCGTACATCGTCTTCTAAAGACGCGTAGCCATTAATACTTGAGGCGTAAATAATTGGAAAATCTAATTGTTCATCGGTTGCACCCAATTGATCAAATAAATCAAATACTTGGTCAATCACCCAGTCAGGGCGCGCTGCGTCTTTATCAATTTTATTAATCACCACAATTGGATTAAGCCCTTGGTCAAAAGCCTTCTTAGTCACAAAACGCGTTTGTGGCATTGGACCCTCTTGTGCATCTACCAATAGCAAAACTGAATCCACCATTGACAATACACGCTCTACCTCGCCACCAAAGTCGGCGTGTCCCGGTGTGTCAACGATATTAATATGATAATCGTTCCACTTAATCGCCGTATTCTTACTAGAGATAGTAATACCACGCTCTTTTTCCAAATCATTAGAATCCATCATTCTATCACTTGACTCAAAGCGCTCATCAAAAGTCTGCGACTGCTCCAAGAGTTTATCAACCAGTGTCGTTTTTCCATGGTCAACATGGGCAATAATGGCAATATTTCTAAGTTTATCGTTCATTTGATGATATTAAGGTGTTTAAAAAAGACGCTATTATCCCCTAAAGCACTCCCATATTAGCATTAAATGATATGTAATACCAAATTCAAAAAACAACAATACTATAAGTAGTGTATAATAATCATTTTTTTCACCAACAAAACAATGCCAAAAAGAATCCAACTACCTGATGATTTTTATT
>NZ_FQTR01000054.1 GCF_900128535.1 bacterium endosymbiont of Bathymodiolus sp. 5 South
CAATTTTCGTATAAAGATAAAAAAAGGGGGGGCAAATATTAATCGAGATCTTTACATTGAGACTTTTGCATAAGTAGGGATGATTAGCAAAATGACAAGTTTTGCCGAATTGGTGATTTTATGAAATATAGTCATAGCAAAGCTATGGCTGTGTTTTATAAAATTGTCAAGTTGGCGAAAAATGGCGTTTTGATGATTATTCATATTTATGCAAAGGTCTCACATTAATTAACACATTCTATCAATCCAGCAAAACAACACCTAGTTAAAAAATGGAATTAGGACGATAGGTTATGAATTCTGTAAAGACTTTAAAGGGTTTTTAAAAAGCAGTAAATTAATATGTTGAAGTTTATGCTCTGATAAAAAAAAGGGGGGGCAAATATTAATCAAGATTTTTACATTATATCAACACATTCTACCGATCCAGCAAAACAACGCCTAGTTAAAAAATGGAATTAGGACGATAGGTTATGAATGATGTAAAGACTTAAAGGGTTTTTAAAAAAGCAGTGAATTAATATTTTGGAGTTTATGCTCTATTTAAAAAAAGGATTCGTCTACTTTCTTTGTTTTAATGTATTTATTACCAGTTTCCCCGGTTGGGTGCTTGCCGCCCTTATTCAGCCTTATGATGAAAAGGCTACATCGGTATTAAAGGCAGCTAATGGGAAAACGCAGCTCATTTATATTGCTAAGCCCAATGCAAACGGTTTATCACATAATCGTTATGACAGCTTTGATGTTGATCAAAATGGCGCTGCTTTTATAAATTTTAACGATGGAAATGAAGAAAATAGACAGTCTCAACTGGCTGGAACTGTGGCTAGTAATCCTTATTTATCAGAAGGGGGGTCGGCAAAGTTTATTTTGAATGAAGTTGTTGACGGAAAAACATCTAATATCGCTGGTTGGTTAGAGGTTGTTGGTAATAAAGCGGGTGTTATTATTGCTAATCCTTATGGTATTACCTGTAATGGTTGTGGTTTTATTAACACTTCAAGAGTAACCTTAACCACAGGTGAATCGAATTTTGACAAAGGTAATTTAAGTTTTGATATCAACCAAGGTAACATCAATATTGGCAGCAATGGTTTAGACGCTAAGGCGGTTGATATTCTTGATATTCTTGCAAAGGGTGTTAGGATTAATGGCATTATTAACGCCAAAAATATGTTGATAGTAGGCGGTAAAAGCAAGTTTTCCTATTTAACACGCCTGTCATCCGGTGTAGGCGACAGTGAAGATAACCCCAGTTATGCCATCAATGCCTCGGTACTTGGTGGTATGTATGCAGATAGAATTCATCTGATATCTCACGGTAAGAATGTGGGAGTTAAGGTGGATTCTAGTATGGCAACTTCAGCGGATGATATTGTTTTTACTGCTGAGGGCGATATTGAAATTTCGGGCATACTCAATTCTAAAAATGACATCATTATCACCTCTGATCAGTCTATTGATATCTATACGCCTGAATCAACAACAGCAACAGCAACAGCAACAACGGAGTCAAGCTCAGGCAATCATTTTTACGCCAACAATATTGATATTAATGCAGGGAAAAAAGTAAAAATTTCTGTTCAATCTATAGGGGCTAAGAACAATCTAAATATTACAGCGAATGATTTGATTAGTGATACTGCTCAACAGGGCGGTATTCGTTTTGCGAAAAATATCAATATTAATGTGGTTAATGGCGATTATAAGGCTTTAAACAAAGTTCAATACATTGCCAAAGAAAATATTGATATTAAGGCGACAACTGTTAGCATCCAAGGGGCAGATAGCGACAATAGGGTTAAATTGAATGTTAATGAGGGTAAGTTAAGCATATCGAGTCAATCGGTGAATATAAATAATGCATTTTTGGGCGTCAAAAACAATATCCAAATAACGGCACAAGGTGATTTGCAAATAGGGGAGGATGCCAAGTTAAATTCTCAAGAGGAAAATATCACAATAAATGCAGGTCAACTCACTTCTGAGGGTGTGTTACTTGCCAATAAAGACATAACGATTAAGGCAACCAAGGTCATTAATAGTGGTAATATGTTTGCTACTAATCAACTGGCTATTGATGCTACTGAGCTTGACAATCAGAAAAACATTGTTGCTGGCGAAGCGCTGTTGAGTATAGGCGAGACATTCACGAATGCAAAGAATGCTCAGATCCTTGTTGACAGTCGACTCGTTATCAATACACTATCAGACGGGATTTTAGCGGTTATTAACGCAGGATTGCTGGCATTGAAAAGCAGTTTGAATATCACTTCTGCTGATGGCACTACTCAATTCACTCCATCAACAGGCAGTTTAACGATCTCTGCCAACACACTTGATAATAGTGGCAATCTTTCTGCTAACAAAATAACTTTGAATGTTGACTCAAAATTGAGCAACCAAGCAGGTGCTAAAATCCTTGCCGACGAACAATTAACCATCAAACAAACTGCTAATGCATTGTCAACAAAGTTTTTAGAGGTTATTAACGCAGGATTGTTGGCATTGAAAAGCAGTTTAAATATCGCTTCTGCTGATGGCACTACTCAATCCATTCCGTCAACAGGCAGCTTAATGATCTCTGCCAACATACTTGATAATAGTGGCTATATCTCCGCTAATGAAATAACTTTAAAGATAGGCAAGAAGCTAAGCAATAAAAACAATGCCCAAATCTCTGCTGATAGCCAGTTGATCATTAAAAACACCCTTGATAGCACTACATCTAATAATTTAGTCGTGGACAACAAAGGGTTGTTGTATTCAAAAGATGTCTTAAGTATTTCTGCCGATAGACTCAATAACAAAAAAAATATTGTTGCTAACAAAGTAACACTCGATGTTGATACAAGCGTGAACAATCAAGCCAATGCCAGAATCCTTGCTGATGAGCAATTAATCATTAAACAAACGGTTAGTGTATTGCCAACAAAACTTTTAGAAGTTATTAATGCAGGGTTGCTAGCCTTAAGAAGCAGTCTCAATATCACCTCTACTGATGGTGCTACTCAATCTACCCCATCAACAGGCAACTTAACTGTTTTTGCCAACACACTTGATAATAGTGGCTATATCTCCGCCAATGAAATAACATTAAATATAGACAACACACTAGATAATAAAGACAATGCTCAAATTTCTGCTGACAGTCAATTGACCATCAAGCAAACCGATAATGCTCCAGCCAATCAATTGTTGACAGTGAGCAACAAAGGTTTGTTGTTTTCAAAAGATGGGCTCAATATTGCTGCCAGTACACTCAATAACAAAAAAAATATTGCTGCTAAAAAAACTACGCTAACTATAGGCAAAACACTAAATAATGCAGAAAGTGCACAAATCTCAGCCAACAACCAATTAACCATCAAAAGTCTTGCAGTAAACAACCAAGGATTGTTATTTTCAAAAGATGAGTTAATTATTTCTGCTAATACACTGGATAACCAGAAAGACATTTCTGCCAAGAAGGCAACACTCAAGATAAAGACAACATTAAACAATAGTAAGGGCGCTCGAATTTTTATTAATGACACACTTGATGTAACAGCAACAGCACTGAACAACAAGGGATACATTGAAGCCATCACATTAGGGGTAACGGCAGATAATATTAACAATGCTGAAGATGGCAAGATGTTGGCTGTTGATGCTACTTTTTCCGTGGATACTTTTGTCAATAATGGCAGTGTAAAGAGTACGGATGATCTGACCATACAGAAAAAGACTAAGGACGATAAAATAGCGACATTGGACATAAAAAATCAATTCTCATTTTATGCTGGGGGTACTTTTAATATTGTCAAAAACGCTGCAGGTGTGTTTAATGTTAATATTGTTGATGGTTTTGTTGCAAAAGGAATTCATTGGGTTATTAATAAACTTAATCTTAAGGGTTCTTTAAGATCTAGTGCAGAATTTCACTTACATGTGGCCGATGCGCTCACACTTGAGCAGAAAGAAGAAAAGAAAGCAATGATACTTTTGTCTGGCAAGCAGGTGGAGAATAGTATTAAGGTGGGCGGGGATCTCAATGTTTCTGCATACTCGTTAATATCGTCTGTTAGTAATTTAACACTGACGGCAAAACTCATTAATATAGCTGAAAACGCCGCTATAACGGGTTTTAAGTATTTGAATATTTTGGGTAATATTGACAACAAAGGGTTGATTTATTCTAACAAGACATTGGATTTAGTGGCGCCTAACTATATCCACAATACAGGCAAAGGTTGTGTTGCTAGCAATGGTTGTATTAGTGCTCAAAATCAGTTAAGAATAGCACACAGTCAAAAAGCGTTGACACTACCATCAGATGTTAAGTCTATTGTAGGGGAGATGGAATTAATTAATCAAGGCGATATTGCAAGTAAGGACATTCTAATCGTTGCCAAAAAAGTGGTTAATACCATTCCAAGTGACAGTAACTTTGGTAAAAAAGATAAAATGGTGCGTGTTTCTCAAACACTTGATGGTAAAGAGGCAAACGATCAAGAAGTACATAATAAATTGTCTACAGTAGGGCACAATGTTAAGATAGTAGAGGTATTTTATGAGGAATATCTTGATGGATTTAATCCTGATAATAACAGACCTAGTATATCAGCCATTGGTGGTAGTGGAAATTTAAGCATCTTAGGTTTTAAGGAAATTCAAAATACAGGGGGGACACTAAGTGCTACAAATATCCTTAATTTAACTAGCGGTGTGGACGACAGTCGAGTAATTAATCAATCAGTTAGTTTATTTAAGGTTACCAAAACCACAGAACATCGCACAGAAAAAGTCTGCCCCATTAGTGAAGTCTTGGGGGGGGAGTGTATCACAGAAATAACCTGCTCTGCTGTAGCCTGGGGGCTGCCATGTTTATTTACGCCCAAGGCTAAAGTCAAAGTTACTATAACAGTTAGTGAGTATAGAGAGAGGCTAATAAAAGGTTCAATACAAGCA
Source organism: bacterium endosymbiont of Bathymodiolus sp. 5 South (assembly GCF_900128535.1). Classification (GTDB taxonomy): domain Bacteria; phylum Pseudomonadota; class Gammaproteobacteria; order PS1; family Pseudothioglobaceae; genus Thiodubiliella. The sequence goes on from NZ_FQTR01000054.1 coordinate 4,951, forward strand.
GGATTATTTGCACAAGATATTGTGATAAATGCTGATTTTCACTACACAGGTGATATAAACAATGCATTGTCGGATCAAGAGATTAGTGACCAAACACAAAACACAGGGCAAGACGACCTACCGAAAGTACCTGAAGGAGGTGGGAAGTCAGAGATAGAGGATGCTAAGGTTGCAGAACCCGATAAAACAATAGAAGAAGAGGTTGAGCCCAATAACGAGGCAACAGGGATTGAATATACCGAAGCACAATATGACGCATCTATGTTGGGCAATGTTACAGAGTCTTTGCCAACTAATCCTTATGGTCTTTATTTACGAGCACAAGATTCTAACGCTCAATATCTTTATGAAAGAAACGCTTTATATACTATAGATGAGTATTCGCAACTGGATGTTAATTATTTGGCTGAAAAATTAAGAATAAAAGACACCACCAGAAAACTAGGTAATACAGATTTTGAAATACAATTAATTAAAAAACAAGCAGAAAGATTAAACGCAGTTTCGTATCTAGAATATGGTGACGACTTCACCATGATGCAGGCTCTTTATGATAATGCTGCAGCGTTCGTTAAGGCGAGTAAAGTATCTCCTGATAAGGCGAGTAAAGTATCTCCTGATGGTACGCCAGTTAAATCTAAGCCAATGCACGTTATGACAATTCCTGTATATGGTATGCCATTAACAGACAGTCAAATTGACTCTCTTGACAAGCCTATTATTTGGGAAGTATATAAAAAAGTTGCTTCTGGTGAAGTTGTTAGAGTGCCGAGGTTGTATATCCCCACAAGATTTAAAGTAAAGAGTGCTATGATAATGGCGACTGGTAACACCAATATTGATGTTACTTATCTACTGAATTCAGGGGGAGAGATTAAATCAGATTCTTTGTCAATTAAGACAAAAAACGACCTTGATGTTATTTCTGGAAAAATTAGTGGTGGCACGGTTATATTAGATGTAGGCGGTAATATTAATCTTGAAACCTTGAAAGTGCGTCGTGGTACAGTGAATAATTATTATGAAGAGTTGCTAGACAAGACCACAATTAGCGCCAGTACAGGGCTTAGCATTAAAACCAAAAATGATTTAAATGTGATGGCCAGTGATATTACTTCTGGGGGTGGAATAAATATTCAAACAGGTGGCGAAGTCAATATCAAAAATATTACCTTAGAAAAAGGCACCCATTCTGTTTCACACAGTCGTTCTGGTTTTTTAGGTTTAAATTCTAAGGAAACCACAACCACTACAACAACACAAACAAGTGCTCAATCCAGCATTCAAGCCGAGGGTAATCTAAGCATAATCGCTCAAAAAAACCTTAACATTGAAGGGGCAAATATAACAAGCCAGGCAAAAGTTATCTTAGGTAGCATAAAGGGTGATGTCAATATCACAGCACAAAAATTGGTTGATACAAAAAACACAACTGTTAAGGAGGAAAAATTTGAATTTAATGCGGATTCTGATGGGGAAGAAAAAACAGCAGATGCCACGCTCTCATTTACCACCACCACTACCAACACTTCTAATGTAGATACAACACATATAGGGTCAAATATTAGCGGCGGCAATGTTGTTATTTTTGCAAAAAATACAGCGAATTTTGAAGGTGCTACATTAGGCTCCAAAGGGGATTTAGTGGTAAAAGCCAACGATGTTAAGTTTAAGGCGGTTTACGATGAGTCAACAATGAACGAAGATGTATCCGAGGCAAAGCTAACACTTTCAGCCAATGCAGATGTTGATAATGCCAGTGTGGGCTCTAAGCTTACGGTTACCGATTCCGAAGATTCTTCTTATGAAAGGAAAGCACGAACTTCTACATTGAATGCTGGAGGCAATCTGGTCATAGTGGCTAACAACAGTGTTGAAAATGAGGGCACCCAAGCTTCTGCAGGAGAGGGGATTATGATTAAAGCCAAATCTGTTCACAATTATGCAGCCAAGAATATTCAAAAATTATCTGAGAAGGAGCAAAGTATTGCAGCGGGCATTAGCTATGGTGTGACTAACAACGGTATGGGGTCGTCTATAAACGGTGCAATTGAGCATGCTAATGCCGAAGATGAGACAGAGGCGAAAACGAAAACAGATGAAAGATCTGGCATGAATGCGAAAGAGTTGCTTAATAACAATAAGTTAGGAACTGAAGATGATCCTCAAGTTTCTATTTCATTAGCGCCTCCCTCAGTGCAAGCATCTATTACAAATGATAATGCAAACAGTGACAGTAAAACTAACTCCATTACATCAATCACCACGAATTTTAAATCAAAAGGGGGTATCACCTATGATGTTGAGGGTGCTATTAGAGATGTGGGCACCAATTATGAAGCGTCAGGCGATATTGTCATAAATGCAGCGGATTACACCAATAGTCAAGCCAATGATGTTGCCGAACAATTAAATGAAAGCGGTAGCATTGGCGGCACAGCAACGTTGAGTGTTGATGCCACAGCTGAGGCTACTGCAGGTGTTACTGGTTATTTTAGTAGCAAGGAAGATAGTGTGTTGTCTAGCACTGCTGTTGTTGGCAGCTTTAAAAGTGGTGGTAATATTAAAATCAATACCACCAACAAAGTATCATTAGAAGGCACAAACTTTGAATCAACAGGCGGGATTGATATTTATGGCGCTAAGGGGGTTGATTTTAAGCAAGCCTCCAACACAACAACCGTTCTATCAGACAGCAGCGATACTGATTTTAGTGGCAGTGTAAGTGCTGAGTTGACCTTAACGGGTGGCAGTGTTAGTGCAAGTGCAAATCATATGGAGAGCGAAAAATCCAAGGTTGAAACTACAGGGCTGGCTTCCACGATTAAATCTGGGGGCGCGATTAATATCTCTTCTGGCGACGGCGACTTAAAATTACAAGGAACCAATATAGAAACAAAATCAGATGTTTCTTTGTCAGGCAATAATGTGGTTTTTGAGGGGCTCAAAAGTACCACGATTGAAAAAGAAAAAACCGATGGCGGTGGTGCCGATCTTGGTGGAGGAGGAGGGGCATCTGGTGTTCATGGTAATTTCGGACTTAGAGTAACCAAGATTAGAAAAGATATTAATATAACCACAGTTACAGGCGGATCAATTAAGAGTAAGAACTTAACTGTTAAAGCTAAAAATAAAGCGCATTTTATTGGCACACAAGTTGATGCTGATTCATTGAATGTTGATGCCAAAGAATTAACCATTGAGTCCGCACAGAGCACCCAAAAAGAAGACAATAGTAAATTTAGGTTAGATGTTGCAGTTGAATTTTCCGCAGGCAAGGGAAATAATGGTGGCGGTTTTCATTTTGGTTTAGAAGATAACCATAGAAAAATAAACAATGTAACCAATCAAAATGCGACTTTTAATATCAAAAATAAAACCACACTAAATGTCAAAGGCGATGTGCTTCTTGCGGGTGCAAATCTTAACTCTGGCGGCACAGTAGAGGGCAATATTGGTGGCAATTTAAAAGTAGAAAGCAGGGCTGATATTATTCGAGAAGATATTCAAAAAAGCAAAATGACTGTGGGTGCTGGTACTCCTGCAGGGGTTACCAGAAAATCTTTTAAAGCGGGCAATGCTAGAGCCAGAGGGGGTATGGGGGTGGATGCCGTCACAACGATTGCAGGATCAGGTTTATTTGTTAAATCTAGTTCAAGCAAGAAAGACAATATAACGATTAATCAAAGAAGCGGGATATCTGGTGCATTAAATTTAAGAGTAGGCGGTAATGTAGAATTAAACTCAGCCGATGTAGATCAAAGTGGGCTAGAAGTTCAGGGCACAATTACCACCTCTGAGGTGAAAACTCGTAAAAATGAAAGCTCTAGTAGCACCAATATAACAGCAACAATTCAAAGTGCACTTGGTTATGAAGGCATTAATAAAGTCTATCAAGGCGGATCTATAGGGCCTGTTGCACCTAAAAGAATTAGGCAACGCTTAGGAGCGGGTGTGCGATCTTTAGGAAATAAAATTGTTGGTCAAACCCATATAAAAAAACCAACCAGCACACAAGCCACTGCACCTGAAAAGAGCACCCCAGTTGAGCAAGACAACAATAAAACGCCCAATGAAAATTCACAAAATGAACCTTCAAGCGAGCAAGACAACAACGAAACACCAGATCAACAACAAGAGGATAACACTGTAACTGAGCAAACGGAAACTGAGCAAACGAATACCCCTGAAAAGAGAACCCCGGTTGAGCAAGACAACAATAAAACGCCCAATGAAAATTCACAAGATGAACCTTCAAGCGAGCAAGACAACAACGAAACACCAGATCAACAACAAGAGGATAACGCTGTAACTGAGCAAACGAATACCCCTAAAGAAAGCACCCCAGTAACACAAGATAATAATGAAACAAAAACCCAACAACAACAAAAAACAAACAACAAAGATACCGATCAAGCATCAGGCGGCAAACCAAAAGAACAATCTTCAACAGCTAAAACTAAAAATGGCGGTGTCGTGATCTATAAAGTAGGCACAGACAATATCATCACAGAAGCCACCAACAGACTCTCTACCAGACTTAAAAGCAAATATGGTGAAGACAGTGTAGCGCTGGTTACAAAAAACAAAGACGGCTCATTTGTAATACAAGGCGATACAAGTAAAGTAAAAGATAACTATAAAGTCAAAATAATCGGACATGTTAAAGGCATAGGCGATGATGCCACCATGGAAGGCAACACCCAACAAAAAATTGCCACAGACCTAAAAACCATCCTCCCCGAACACCCACCACGCAAAGTATCCGTTACCGGCTGCCATTCAGATAAGTGTGGCAACAACGGTAACAGTTTTGTGTCAAATTTGAAAGAAAGTTTACAGAACAAGGGCGTACCTACTGAAGTTGAGGGTCATACAGGATATGTTGGTGTGAACGGTGAGGGTAGAGTAGTTCAAGGTGATCGAGTGCCTAAAGATAGCAGGATGATGGAAAAAGAAGATGCAGAACAAGCATCAGAGGAAGAAAGAAAAAAGTTGGACGGGGAAAAACAGCAAGAAGACTGGAGTAAGAGAGCACAAAAAAAATTGGATAGAGACTTAATAACTACAGTGATTCAGTCACAAAAAATAGAAAAAATGTTGGAAGAGGTGGAGGTCCTGTACACACAGAAGTATCAAGAATCAAGAGATGCGGGGTCGCAATTATTTCAAGCACACCTAGAATTAGTAAAAACAGAAGGGACCCTAAGAAGATACAATGAGGCAGCACTTGAATTATCGAAGGCAGCTACCGTGAAAAAAAATAAAAGAGAACTCTTACTAGCTGTGTCAGATACCCGAGATAAAATACAAGAAGATGCACGGAATATAATGCAGTCGTTTTTGGATAAATATTTAGAAAAACTGGGTATATTTCAAGAATCAATAGATGAGGCAAGCAAAAAACAAGAAGATATTGAAGTTCAGATTGAAAAAGTAAATAACGATATAAGTAAAAACAAAGAGAAAAGCACAGAAGAATCTCTAGTAGAGCCAGATGCAGTAAATCAGGAAGGTAAAAGATTGCAAGTAATGCTGGATAAGCTAATAGCAGAGTCAAAGGTCATAGATCAAAAAATATCAGTCTTATTAATAGAAAGGCTAATGGCGCAGATGACAATGAATCAAGAACTGCAAGTAAAAGCAACATCAGTGATTGATGCGACTCAAAAGAAAATAGATAGAATGAAAGATGAAATAGAAGAAACGAAAAAAATAGAACAAGAGGCAAACGCTCTAAAACAGACATATGAGAAAGAGGCGAACGTAGCCGATGGAAAAATAATAAAATTAGGGGAGCAACTGAAAGAAGAGAATGAAAAACAAGCTAAAACCAAAAAAAATAAAACCCCAATAACAAAAAAATTAACAAAGGCACGCGCCAGTTTGGCGAATGCAAAGCGTGGAGAGGCTGGTGCCGAAAGGTTAATTGGCATACTATTAGAAAAAAAGGATACTTTGACAAGCATTCTAAATGATTTTAGGCAATCAATGTCAGAAGATTATAGTGAAGAGCAATTAATAGATCTAAAAAAAGAGGTGCCCCGTTTAGAAGAAAAATTCCGAGAAGTTAGGGGTTATACAGAAGCGCAAAACACACAGGACACTTTGTTTCAAGAAGCCCAAAAAGCAGTCACCATACAAGGTGCGATTGTTGGCATGAATAGTTTGAGGCAAAGTATTGCCGAAACTAGAAGAACGAGAAAGAAAAACCTAGGGATCATCGCTACATATGATAAAAAAATAAAACTCCCGCAAGAAGACTCTAATCCTGAAGGCACAAAGATAGCAAGAAAAATAGTGATTATCAAGCAATTGAACGCCGATCAAGAGCAGCGTGAACGCATTGAAGAGTTTAGAGAAATAAGCGAACATTTAGAAAATAATACAACAAACCCCCTTCAGGCAAGCTTTCATGATGAAGCACTAAACAATAGTTTTGATAATATACTACAAAAGAGTGCAAATTTTACAAAAACCTATATAACGGACGAAGAAATTGTTCCAAATCTCAGAGGGAAGGGCACCGAAGCCCTTGGAAGGCTGATTGCAGAGGATTTTGAAAAAAATACGACTCTGGATACAATCGAAGGTCTTTTTGATAAAGCGCGATTAAGTTCTGAAACCCAAGGCCGGTACAAGAGGGTGCTTCTGGACAAAAAACGCCCTATTTATGAGCGTCTTGAGGTGCTCTCTGAGTTAAAGGAACATGCCGCTAAAACGAGTGAGGAAAGGCAATATAGGGCTGAGAAACGCAATGTTAGCTTTGGACTAACGCCCAATGAAATAAGCGAAAAGAATTTAGCTCTCAAACAACAGAAAGAAGAAGTAAGACAAAGTGCCAGAGATGCTAAAAAACAAAAAAAAGAGGAAGAGATAAGCAGAGCGGAGGAAGAAAGTAAAAAAAGAAGAGACAAACTCATTGAGAAACAAAATGCAGCAATGTTTGCACGTCAAGCAGCAGCAGCAGCAGATGCTCAAATAAGACTGAAGAAAAATAAAGAATACGAAAAAGAAAAGAGAGAGAGGATTAGGTTACAACAAGAAAAGGCGGAACAGTTCAATGAGGCTGAGAGGGAGAGACAAAGACAACCCGTTGACCTTAGTAAACACAACCTAACTTATAGACATGTAAAGTATGGCGACTGGCAGAGGGCATTTAATAAAGAGAAAATAGAAATAAGAGTCGCAAAAGGCAGTCATCACAAGCTACTAAAAGAAGTTGAAGGAAGAATGGTGGTAGTGACATTTGTTCGAAACCCAGGTGCTGAAATAAAAGCCGCCTCCATACAAACAATGAACTTAGCATTTCATCTTAGCAGAAGCACCTTGGAGAGTCTTGGTGTTATTATTCACGAGATAAAAATTCCACCCACCCTATCTGTCACAACACAGAAAGCAAGTGCCAGCACCTCTTCAAACCAACAAAAAACTCGCAGAAAAACAAAAACCCGACAACAAAAAACAAGCGACAAAGACATAGGTCAAGCATCAGGCGGCAAACCAAAAGAACAATCTTCAGCAACTAAAAAGGGCGGTGTGGTGATCTATAAAGTAGGCACAGACAATATCATCACAGAAGCCACCAACAGGCTCTCTGCCAGACTTAAAAGCAAATATGGTGAAGACAGCGTAGTACTGGTTACAAAAAACAAAGATGGATCATTTGAAACACAAGGCGATA
>NZ_FQTR01000055.1 GCF_900128535.1 bacterium endosymbiont of Bathymodiolus sp. 5 South
AAGCACCAATAGCACTATTATTATAACGATTTTTTTCTATTTCCTTATCATTCATAAGAAAAGTCTCACAGTTTTCTTATCATTTTAAAAACTACCTTCATTAAGGCATTCGGCAACATTCGAACAACAAAACCAACAGACATATTCCTAATCATTTCAAAAAGGCTTAAAAACCCCATTTTATAAAAATCCACCTGCACATCCACTTCAAACATCGCATTTTTCAAACCACCTCTGCGCATCTGTTGTTCATTGCCCATTCGCACACTCACTAACGACTCTTGCAGATTATAAATCTTTGCCCCAGCCATAATCAACTTAACGAACAAATTGTAATCTTCACTAGTTCTATACTTGGCATAATTACCCACATTCAATACCCAAGATTTCTTATACATTGCCGTCACATGATTAACAGGACTTCTGCCTTTGGCAAATGCCGCTATCTCATTATGCTGCTCAGGCGTTCTTCTGTAAGATATTATCTGAGTTTCGTTAAACTCAAATTCCCCTATCCAAGTGCCACAAACATCAACATCTTGATTCTCAAATACTGCCAACTGTTTCTCAAACCGTTTAGGCAACGACACATCATCCGTATCCATCACCGCAATCAACTCACAACTACACACCTCTATGCCAATATTCTTAGCAGCACCAACACCAACATTCTCTTTAAGAGAAACAACCTGCAAGGTATTAGCCAACCTCTCTTTCCATTCTCCAATAGCCTGGTAAAGCCCATCAGTCAACGGACCATCCTCCACCAAAACCACCTCATTAGGCTTGACAGTCTGCTCATCCCACACACTTCGCATCGCCCTATTAAAGCTCCCCACCTCTTCTTTGTAGTAAATTGATATTAATACCGAAAACTTCATAAACTTTAATCGCCCCTTAGGGATATTTTAATTTTTCTAAAAACTGCCCTCCAAAAAAATAACTTTCTAGTAAGGTAAAAAGATTTTAATAATAAAAACTTAAAAACAACTTTATTTCTCCATGAGAATAAATTTGCTTTATCTTGTTTTACAAGCCATTTTCTCCATAAATCATACCGCATTGCAACAAAAAAATCTTGGTTCTTGCCTATCCCTTTTTTTGCCATATAATTTAACAAGGCAATACCACCGACTGTATCTTCTGTATTACTATCATTTTCATCGTGAACCCTGTAATACATCAAAGTATCTGGAAGCCAAGCAATTAAACCATATTTCAACATAGTACTCAATAAAATAATATCGAAATATTTAGCGCCCGGAAGCGATACTAACGATATTTTCTTTAAAAAATTTGTGCAATACATATAACTTGGAAATGGAGCAATTCCTCCATTTCCTGGACTATATTGCTCTAAAAAATCCTTTTCATTGTCAAACTCTTTATAAGTTTCAAGATAGTAAGTCTTATCCTTAGACTTTGAAACACTATTCTTACATAAAAATGCATTGCATCCCACGGCAGACACGCCTTCTTTTTGAATGAATGGAAGCATAGTCTCAACATAATCGGGGTGCATCATATCGTCGTCATGAAACATAACTATATACTTTTCTTCGCATTCAGAAATGGTTAACTGAAAATGTTCTTTTGCGGGTACTGGTGGATTTCTACGAATATATTTAAAGTTATGGCTCGGATAATCTCGTTCAATCATCTTCTTAACTTCTTCTTTCTCAGAATTATCAGATACAATGACTTTAACCGCCACCTTTGATAGATTTTGATTTAATACCGAATCAAGCGACTCTTTGAGATATTTTGGTCGGTCTCTTGATAAAATAACAATTTGAACTGTTTCTTTCATGCAATTAAGATAGCCTTCATTTCCATGGTAACACCTTCTAACGCAGTATTTTCAGGTTTATACCCCATTTTTTCTGCTTTTTTATAAGTTGAATAATAATGCATTTTAGAGCCCGTAGCATTGACTATATTAACAACCTTATCAATAGAATAATCCAAACCAAATTGCTGTTGCAATTCAGTCAATAAATCAAATTTTGATATTGGCGCCTGAGTGTAACAATCTAAAGCTGTATTAATTGGCTTATACTCAATAATTGATTGCACTAGATGATAAAAATCAGGTGGCGTAATAAAATCTCTAACAATATTATCCGCAGAAGTTTTAAAGACTTTTTTATTTTTTATAGCACGCACTATATCGGTAATCAAAAATCGAGCATTCATATCTTGTGTATGGCTAAAATAGTTAAACACCCTGACATCAACAATAGAAAAATTAAACAGCGCTCTATGTTTAGCCTCTGCATGCAACTTAGCCAGTGTATACCAATCAGTTGATTTAAGGTTATTAATATCTATCGTAGCAACTGTATTCTCATCGACTGGCTTTTGATAATTACCGCCATAAACTGCACCACTACTCAGAAAAAAATATTTAGTTTCCTTATGTAACTTAAGATACTCAAGCACCATGTCATCATATTTCTCAGTTATTTTAAAAATATCACTGCCCATCTTTTGGGCTTTTTCTGGATCACCTATCCCTACAAAATTAATAATAATATCATATTTCTGATTGTCACTAAAATCATCATACGCTTGCACTTGATATTCCCCATTCAAGTTTGCACTACTTGCCCACTCTTTTAATAATTTTATATTACGGCTAAAAAGCGAAAAGTTATATTCCTTATTCTTTGAAAAAGACAAGATTAAATCCTGTGCTATTCGACTAGTTGCGCCTAAGATTGCTATTTTCATACAAAGCTAGATAGGCTTAATATTCATTTCATTTAAAAACTCATCACGCTCTAGAAATGGATACATGTCTTCAATGGGTTTAGACGCCATACCCCCACCTTTGTTTTTAACAGCACTAACTGCAGGAATGATTTCTTGATTTTCTGGACATATCACTTCACAAATTACTGGACCAACGGCAGTGATAACACTTGCGAGTTTTTCTCTTAATTCACTAACATTATTAATTTTTACATAAGGAAGCCCATAAGCATTGGCAATTTTTTCCACTTCTGGAAAAGAAACACCTGATTCAGAGTCGGTTCCTATTTTACGACCATCAAAAAATTTATTCTGTGTTGCTCGTATAGATAAATACCCATTGTTATTCCAAACAATAAGTTTAACTGGAAAATTGTAATGCTTAATCGTTTGTAATTCTTGTATATTAAGTTGGAACGATCCATCTCCTGTAATGCCTATAACTGGTTTATTAGCTGCAACCGATGCACCAATTGCAACTGGTAAAGTAAAGCCCATATCAGCTTGTGCACCAGAAGTAATATAACGCTGTTTATTGCTTTTTAAAGTAAATGATTGCGAGGTTACATAGTAAGATGAACCTGCATCCGAAACTACAATAGAATCTTCGTTTGCCAATTCTGATAATGTCTTTATGAATTCATACATATTAACAGTATCAATATCATATCCTTTTTGATAAACTGGCCATTTATTTTTCCAATGAATACATTTATTTTGCCAATTTCCTAAAGTTTTTGGTGTTATTTTGCTTTCTATATTTTCTAAAAAATATCTGACATCAGTATGAATAAATTGGTCAATATTAACTGTGTCCTTCTTATGCTCATCTTCATCAATATCAATGACAACTAACTTAGAATTTTTTCCAAATAATTCATATTCAAACCCCGTCAAGCAAACACTTAATCTTGACCCTAAACTGATAATTAAATCACTGTTTTGTATGGCAAAATTTCCCGCCCTATCGCCCTTAATACCTAAACGACCAACATAATTTAAGTTATCTTGTTCAAAAAAATCTACCGCTAGATAGGACACAACACACGGTATGTTGTTCTTGTTAGCAAAGACCCTTAATTTATCTACTGAACCAGATAATCGAACACCATTACCGGCTAAAATAATTGGTCGTTCCGCTTGTGCGTACATTTCAATAAACTGATCTATGCCTTTTATTTCTTGATTGGTTTTAGCTTCAGGGGTAAAGTACTTTAATTCGTTTACATTTACAGAAAACCCTTGAACATCCAAAGGTATATCAATCCAAACAGGACCTTGGCGGCCAGTTAATGCGAGATGTGCGGCTTTTTCTAAATGGTATAAAATTTCTTTTGGCTCATTGACCATGACAGCATATTTTGTTAATGACTCTACGATGGAAACAATATCAGCCTCTTGTACGCCAAATTGGCGTAGGTTTGTTTGTGCATTTCTAGAGGTTTCTTTACGTTTTATTTGACCCGATATAAAAATCACTGGTGTGTTATCTTGCCATGCATCCAACAAACCAGTAATTGCATTAGTAGCACCGCAGCCTGTTGTAAGCATAGTAGCAGATAGTCCATTTTTATATTTTGCATAAGCAACTGCGCCCATAGCACAAGCTTGCTCGTGATGATTGCAAATTGCGTTAATATCGTCATTCAATGCAATACCATCATTCAAAAACATTGCACCGCCACCAGTAAGTGTAAATATATCTTTAATACCTTGTTCAACAAGAAATGATGCAACAATATCTGCTACTCTTTGTTTCATTTGATACCTCTATTTTTTAATGCCTCTTTTATTTTTTCAATAGCAAGATTAATATTGCTGATTGAATTAACATAACAAATTCTAACAAAATTATCGGCATAATGACCAAAGCTACTACCCGGTAACAATGCTACACCTGCTTGCTCTAATGCAAAGTCTGAGAATTCTTCGCCTGTCATACCCAAACCAGAAACGCTTGCAAATGCGTAAATTGAACCTTTTGGCATTGCACACCTAACCCCCTCTATTGAATTTAGTCCGCTTACTAAAATTTTGCGTCGCTCAGAATATTCTTCTTTCATTGTTTGAACATCTGATTGGTCACCATTAATAGCCTCAATAGCTGCCCGTTGAATAAATGGAGAGACACAAGAATTAACTGTTTGCAATAATAGCCCCATCTTTCCAATCAGATGTTCAGGTCCAATTGCAGCACCTATACGCCACCCTGTCATGGCAAATGCTTTACTAAAACCATTAAGGACAATAACATTGCTTTTACAAAAATCAAGCATTGATGGACTAAAGAATTCACTACTATCTTTAAATACTAATCTTGAATAAATTTCATCAGAAAGAATAAAAATACCTTTATCACTACAAATTTTATAAATTTCTTCTATTTCTTTTTGTTCGGTCATTGCTCCAGTAGGGTTGCTTGGAGAATTGATAATAACCAATCTTGTTTTATCTGTGATTAACTGCCTGACATCATCGGCCATTAGTTGATGTTGATTTTCCTCCTTTAATGCAACGCGTACCGCCTTGGCGCCGCAAAATTTAATAGCAGAAAAATAAGTTGGAAAACCGGGGTCTGGCACAATAACTTCTTCGTCCATATTAACAAGACAACGAATAGCAAAATAAATAATTGCATTGGCACCTGGTGTAATAAGGATTTGGTCAATATTTGGTTTAAATCCTCTAGATTTGAATGTTGTTTCTGCCACAGCTTCTCTCAACTCAAACAAACCCATTGAATTTGTATAATGAGTATCGCCGCTTTTTAGCGCGTCAACACAGACATTAATTATATTATCTGGCGTGTCAAAATCAGGCTCTCCTAATTCAAAGTGAAGGATTTTTTTACCTTCTCTTTCTAGTTTTTGAACCTTATCCAAAACCTTAAACATTGGCTGTCCATCTATTTCATACGCAGCGTCGGAAAGTTTAATCATAATTTATCCTACAAACTCTTGTATCTTTTCAGCAATAAAATCCAACTGTTCTACACCCAATGCAGGATAAATACCTAGCCATAAGGTTTGATTCATTGTAATATTAGTATTGGTTAAATCACTGGCAATTCTATATTCAATATCTTGAAAATAAGGCTGTTTGGTTAAATTACCAGCAAACAATAGTCTTGTTCCAATTTTATGGCTGTCTAAATGTTGAGTGAATTTAACTCTATCAATATTGTCTTTTAAAGTAACAGGAAATCCAAACCATGAAGGCTCTGAGTTTTCAGTAACCTGTGGTAAATCAATAAATTGAGTCAAACTACTTAATTTGTTTTTAAGGTAAGTAAAATTTTCATTGCGTTTTTTGATAAATTCTGGCAATCTTTTTAATTGTGCTAAACCACAGGCTGCTTGCATATCGCTAATTTTAAGATTATAGCCAAGGTGTGAATAAGTGTATTTATGGTCATAACCATACGGCAAATCGCCTAATTGTTGCTCAAAACGCTTCTCACAGGTGTTGTCACAGCCTGGGTCACAATAACAATCTCTACCCCAATCTCTAAATGATTCTGCAATTGTCATTAGTTTTGCATTGTTAGTAAATACTGCACCACCCTCTCCCATTGTAATATGATGTGCTGGGTAAAAACTACAAGTAGCAATATCACCAAATGTTCCGACATGCTGGTTATTGTATTTTGCACCTAATGCATCACAGCAGTCTTCAACCAGCCAAAGATTGTATTTATCGCATAACCTCTTAACCTTGTCTAAATTATATGGATTGCCTAAAGTATGTGCCAACATAATAGCTTTAGTTTTTGGTGTGATTGCTGCTTCAATTAAATCTGCATCAACATTGTGCGTTGCTAAATCCACATCAACAAACACAGGAATAGCGCCAAATTGCACAATTGGATTAACCGTTGTAGGAAAGCCTGCAGCCACACCAATGACTTCATCGCCTTTTTTAATAGCCCTATCGCCTAATTTTGGCGATGTTAGCGTGGCAAATGCGACTAAATTGGCAGATGAACCTGAATTAACCGTTATTAAATGCTTGATACCGATAAACTCAGACAGTTCTTTTTCAAATTTACGATTAAAACGCCCAGTCGTCAGCCAGCCGTCCAACGATGCATCCACCATATATTGTAGTTCGGTAGCGCCTATTACTTTTCCCGATGGCGGAACAACACTCCTACCTGGCTTAAAAGTTTTTTCCGTGTATTTTAAATCTGCAAACTCCTGTACAAGTTCTGCGATTTCTAACCTTAATTCTTCAGTGGTTTTCATTATTCATATCTTTTGTGTATTCTTTGATTTCTGCCAGACACACAGCTTGTATATTTTCTTTATTAAGCCAAGCCTTGTGCCAGTCAACAATCTTTTCCAGTGTATAGTTTAACTCCCATACCGGTTTCCAACCAAGCTTTAATTCGGCTTTTGCAATATTCAACTTCAAAAAATCCGCCTCATGTGGGTTGGCATTTTTATCAAGCTCCCAATTAGAACCAGGCCATTTTAATGTCATTTTATTTAAAATCCAATCTACTGGCTGAACATCTTGCTCATTAGGCCCAAAATTCCAGCCTTCGGCATATTTTCCTTGATTTTTATAAAGCTTTTCAAGCAAGATTAAATATCCTGATAATGGTTCTAAAACATGTTGCCAAGGGCGTGTGGCTTTAGGATTGCGAATGATAACTGACTCATTTTTTTCAAACGACCTTAAAATATCGGGTATTAACCTATCGTGTGCCCAATCACCACCGCCAATAACATTACCTGCTCGGACTGATGCTATACCAATACCCTGCTCTTGTAAAAAAGAACGCTTATAGCTCGAAGTGACTAATTCTGCACAGCCCTTACTGCTACTATAAGGGTCGTAACCTCCCATTGAATCTGTCTCTATATAACCTTCTTTGCGAGAATCATTTTCATAGCATTTATCCGTTGTAATATTCACAATAGCCTTTAGGTTAGAGCAACTTCGCGCTACTTCCAATACCTTAACCGTGCCAATAACATTAACTTCATAAGTTTCAACTGGATTATCATAAGAATACCTGACCAAGGGCTGTGCTGCCATATGTATCAAAATATCAGGATTAAAAGTTATCATACTTTTGTGCAGTTTGTCTTGGTTTCTAATATCACCAATCTCTGAGACAATAATTGACTCAATTTTTGCCTCATTAAATAATGAAGGTGATGTCGGCGGATTGAGTGCATAACCTTTTACTTCTGCGCCTAATGAAGTCAACCATAAAGACAACCAACTGCCTTTAAAGCCAGTATGTCCTGTGAGAAATATACGCCTACCTCTCCAAAAATCTTGGCTTATCATTATCAATTACCAAGTCTTCCATGGGGCACGACCCGCACCCCAAAGCTCTTGTAAATATAGCTTGTCGCGCAATGTATCCATTGGCTGCCAAAAACCTTCATGTGTAAATGCCATTAAATTATCATCTTTAGCTAAGTCTTGCAATGGCGCTTGTTCCCAAGTGCAATCATCACCAGAAATTCGTTTTAAAACTTTTGGAGAAAGTACAAAAAAACCACCATTAATCAAAGCACCATCGCCTTTAGGTTTTTCCACAAATTGCTTGATTTGGTTATCCTGTATATCTAATGCACCAAATCTACCTGGTGGGTAGGTGGCAGTTAGTGTTGCCTCTTTGCCGTGCTCTTGATGAAAGGCTACCAACGCTGAAATATCAACATCTGACACACCATCACCATAAGTAAAGCAAAAAGCCTCTTCATTTTTTACATATTCTGCCACTCTACCTAGCCTACCGCCTGTCATAGAATTATCACCTGTATCAATCAAAGTAACCGTCCAAGGCTCCGCACCTTCTTTGTGCACTTCCATAGCATTAGTTTTCATATTAAAGGTAACATCCGATTGATGTAAAAAGTAGTTGGCAAAATATTCTTTAATAACATAACCTTTGTAACCACAACAAATAACAAAATCATTAATGCCGTGAGTGGAATACATTTTCATAATGTGCCATAAAATCGGCTTACCGCCAATTTCTACCATTGGTTTTGGCTTAATACTTGTTTCTTCACTTAGGCGCGTACCCAAACCTCCGGCTAAAATTACTGCTTTCATAATTTACTCCTTCTTTAATATTAATATCATCTTCAATGACTTGTACAATAGTATTTGCAAAATTTTCAGCACTGAATTTATAAGCCCCTTCACTCTTTAAATAACTTTCGATTGCATCAATATATTCAAGATACTTGTCATCGGATAAATCTGTAAGGTGATCATAATAATGACTTATAATCCTAAAAATCTCTCTTATCTATAAAACATTCTTTTAGAATGTGGTCGGTTATATTGTTCGCCCCCCAATATATAGGAATACATTACCGCAAAAATAATCAAATTGTGTTTTCTTTTAATTATGAGACCTTTGCATAAGTAGGGATGATTAGCAAAATCCAATTTTTTCCCAATGGGTGATTTCTTTAAACCTTGTCCTAGCAGAGCTAAGGCTGGGTTTAAAAAATCGCCAAGTGGGTGAAAAGTAGGTTTCTGATGATTGTTCCTATTTATGCAAAGGTCTCTATTAATAATAATTCCATACGCCTATTTTTTTCATCCGTATTTTACCAACGACCTTATAGAGCTGTATATTTTTGGTAAAAACTTTTTTATAAACATAATTATTGGACTTAAAAATACTTTACAAACGAGTAATTTAAATTTAAATATTCCGTAAAAGTTAATATTATTTTTTATATACCCCTCGGCATAAATACGATTAACTTCCGCAATTTTGTCTTTAGATTTTATTGGCCAAAGTGTTAAATTAACAATATTAGTCCAATCATTTAAAAATAACTTTTTAATATCCTCCTTAAATAATTCTGCTAATAACACATATCCAAAATAACTTTTACTGTACCACTCTTGCATTGCAGCAGGCATCTCAATTTGAGGTGAAAATATCTTTTTTTTTGATAGTCTACAAATTTTTGCTTCTTTGTTTTTAAAGCTGTCTATCAGTATAGCCAAGTGTGCAAAACAAGTATATATATGTTGAAACCCAACTGGTACAGATGTCTTTATAAAATCTGTTTTATAAATTACATAGCTAATTAAGCCAACTCCATCTGGATTTTCAAGTGCACTCTTGAAAAATTCTTTTTGATTCCAATTCTGAAACTCAATATTCTCTCTGTCTTTAATTGTAAAAAACAAAACATCCATATCGTGATTTAAAATCTCCATTATTTTTGATATGCTGCCTTCCATTAACATATCGTCATCACTCAAAATCCAAAGATAATTGCATTTATCTGCATGTAAAAATCCACTCACAATATTGGTATCCGCAAGTAGATTAGTTGCGTTCCTGCTATAAGTTAGATTATTATCAATACAGTATTTTTCAATGTTTTTATATCCTTCAATATCTGTTGAATTATTATCACTTATAACAACCTTAATATCACTACTCATCTCTTTATTGATAACTTTCAACTGACTCATTAATCTGTCGGAACGGTTATAAGAGGGTATATAAATTATTAATTTTTTCATTGCTAAGTGGTGTATTAAAATCTATAGAGAATGCTATCTACTTGCAATAACTGCCCAGAATTAGCACCGATATCTAAAACAAGCCCTATATCGTATGACTTGAGTAAAGCCATCCTTCGTCCTGTTGAGCAAGACTTAAAGCGTGAAATGTCTAACTCTATTTTCCAAAAATATTTTTTAATTTGAGTTTTTAAATCCATTTTTATACCTTTTTTACTATGTTAAATTTTAAGTTCAGCCCATGATATTATACAAGGGAGTTAAGCATTTTAAATATTACTCAAGACTTGTGTTTTATACTAATTAAATACAGTTTTAAACCATCATTTAATTCAATTTTATAATACCATCCTAAGCTGTGTAACTTGTCTAGATTTGTTAATAGGATATTGCTTTCGGGATAACGGCCAAAGGCGCGTTCCATGACCACCTGAAAGGATTACTGGGATAATTGTATTTTGAAATTTCATATGGACATTATTGAGTAATTTTTTTGTTTTTTATTTCAAAAACTTTGTTACAACCTTTAATTGTGCTTAAGCGATGAGCAATAATGATTAAAGTTTTATTTTGACTGATTTTATAGATTTCATCCATAATTTTTTGCTCTGTTTCATCATCTAATGCACTGGTTGCCTCGTCCAAGACTAACACTTCTGGCTCTCCGTATAAAGCTCTTGCAATGGCAACGCGTTGTTTTTGCCCTCCACTTAACTGTATCCCACCCTCGCCAACTAAGGTATCTATTCCTGCTTTAGTTTGTAGAAAGTCAAAAATATTGGCCTGCTTTAAAACCTTTTCTAACAAGGCGTCCTCTAATTTTCTACCAAAACAGATATTGTCAGCAATGGTGCCATCAAACAAATAAACTTGTTGTGGAATATAGCCGATTTGTGAGCGCCAATTTTGTAAATTAAATTCATCTAACACAATATCATCGATTTTGATTTCCCCTTGATTCTGCTGATGCAATCCAATAATTAAATTCACCAAGGTACTTTTACCAGAGCCACTTTCACCAATAAATGCAATTTTTTCACCCTTATTTATAGTCAAATTTATATCGCTTAAAACTGTTTTTTCTTGATAGTGAAAACCAACATTCGTTAGTTCAATTTTATAATTGAAATAAATGTTTTCATCTTTTAAGTTTTCTTGGGTAGTTCTTAATTCTTCGTCAATAATATCAATCGACTTATGATAATACATTAGTCCGTTATACTCATTAACAATGCGATTAATCGATGGTAGTAGACGGTATAAAGCCAATACAAATAAACTTAAAATTGGCAAAATATACGCTATATTAGATTGCTTAAAGTATAACAAGACCACTAGTAATAAGACGATTAGAGAAAAGCCACTGGTTTCTATAAACAATCTTGGAAAGTCATTTAAAAAATTGTAGCTTGCATTTGCTTTTGCGTATTTATTAACTGTTGTGGAAAAATCGCTTTCAATATCTTTCAGTCTATCTTTATCTTGTAATTTAACATGCTCAAAATTACCAAATATTCTATTAATAATTTCATACAGTTTTGCTTGAACACTTGCTCTTACTTTGCCGACTACTTTTATTCTTTTTGAAATTGAGTGTGTTAAAAAAAGTATTTTAAGAATTAAAATTGCTGTAAATATAAGTGTTATTTTCCAACTGGCAATTAGCATTAATATATATATGAATACAGTAACAAAAATCTCAGACATTATCAATAAAACAGCGCGGATAACTAAGGACATTAAAGATGCCTCTGTGATAATTGCCTTAGTCAGATAACTGCTATTTTTATTGGCAAAAACTCGACAAGGCATCGCTAAATAAGTTTTAAACAATCTCCTTGTTGTTCGTGCATAAAGTTCTTCTGTGAAATGAGCCATTACATAGTTATATGTCAAATTTACACCGCCTCTAAAAATGTAAAAACCAACCAAAGTCAAGCCAAAAACAATAGCAAAATTAACATCGTCCTCAAAACCGAAAAAGACAAAAATCCATTGGTAGTATTGATTTTGATGAATACTATCAAAGTTTACTGAAATATCAATAAATGGCATAATTGCCGAGATTCCAATTGTTTCTACTACTGAGACAAAAATAGAAAAAACCACTAACCAAAGCAAGTGGCGTTTGGTTTCTCTGTCTAATAATTGACGAAGTTTTTGAATGTAGCTCATTACCCTATCTGCCGCTTAAGCTGTTCAATTTCAATCTTTAATCGCTCATATTCTTCGGTTTTTCTTTGCAAAAAATGAAGGGTTAATA
>NZ_FQTR01000056.1 GCF_900128535.1 bacterium endosymbiont of Bathymodiolus sp. 5 South
CCCACTTTTCACCCACTTGGCGATTTTTTAAACCCAGCCTTAGCCCTGCTAGGACAAGGTTTAAAGAAATCACCAATTGGGCAAAAATTGGATTTTGCTAATCATCCCTATTTATGCAAAGGTCTCCTTTGATAACTTTAAATTCTATCGCAGTTTGTAGTAAAGCACGCAAATGCCTACGATAATTATTCCAGTTCCCCGCACTTGATCGACTCAAGATATTATCCCTTCAGTTTAAAATTGTTTCATGATCTAAGGATGAAACAAGATGAACACCCGTATCTTTAATAAATATTGAAACAACAGAGTGGTATTTAATGGTTGTTGCACTTATGATGTGAATCTAAGTATTTTCTCTTATGTGTAAAGTGACTAATTTTTGCAATTTCATACTTCTTCCTTTTTATTGAAAAAAGGGGTATTTTATAAGAATACTTGCATTTTTAAAAAATGCTACTATAATATAATACAAAGAGAAGTGTTTATAGTTTATTGATATATGTGCTTTTTTAACTAAAATTAATGCCAAAGGGTACATTCGGACTTTTAATCCGCTGGTCGAGCGTTCAAATCGCTCACGCCCCACCATACACTATAAGGGTTTCCAAAAAAGGAAGCCCTTTTTTTATGCAAAGGAGAAGATAAAAATGACAGTAAAAAAAGACAAAGTCGTTGAAATGCACTACACACTAAAAAATGATGTAGGTGATGTGCTTGATTCATCAAAAGGCCAAGCGCCAATGCCATTTTTGCAAGGTCATGGTAATATCATTCCTGGCTTAGAAAAAGCAGTAGAAGGCATGAAGGCTGGAGAGTCTTGCGATGTGAGTGTTGAGCCAGCAGAGGCTTATGGTGATCTTCATTCTGAAGCCATTCAAGAAATTCCAAAAGAAGCTTTGCAAGGTATTGATAATCTTGTGGTAGGTATGGAATTACAATCTCAAGATGAGCAGGGTAATTCACTTATTGTTCGTGTAACAGCAATCAACAAAGACAGTGTGACCATTGATGCCAATCATCCTTTAGCAGGGCAGACGCTGAGTTTTAGCGTTAGTATTGAAAGTGTCAGGGATGCAACTAAAGAAGAGCTAGAGCATGGACATATTCATGCTCATGGTGGCTCTTGTTCACATTAAAAACACCAACTTTATAAGTTTCTAATTTAATAAAACTGATTGTTTTCTTATTTTATGCTTTGTCCATTGTGTCAATCTCAAAATATAGCGCCTTATTATCAAGACCAAGATGCTCATTATTTAAGTTGTTCGCACTGTGAGTTGGTGTTTGTGGCACATGAATACCATTTGAGTGATGTAGAAGAAAAACTTCGCTATGATAAGCACCAAAATAAGCCTAATGATAGTGCGTATCAGGTGTTTTTATCTCAAGTGTTTAACCCAGTGATGGTGCACCTTAAAAAAGGCGCAAAAGGTTTGGATTTTGGCTGTGGACCAGGGCCGACTTTGTCGCTAATGTTTGAAAAACAAGGGTATCAAGTGGATTTATTTGATAAATTCTATGCCGATAATCCAGAAGTTTTTAGCAATCAGTATGATTTTATTACCGCAACTGAGGTGGTAGAGCATCTAAGTGAGCCCAGATTTGAACTTAATCGTTTGTTTGGACTGCTGAAAAAAGGCGGCGTATTGGCAATTATGACGCAGATGATAACGAAAGAAACGGACTTCTCCACTTGGTATTATAAAAACGACCCAACACATATTTGTTTTTTCTCTGAGAAGACTATGCGTTATTTGGCACAGCAGTGGGGCGTAAAAATTAAGTTTTTTGCTAACAATGTTGCGTTATTTGTGTCATAATCTTAAATCAACTGACCAATAAGCGGAGTCTATGCGTTATTTTATAATAATTACCATGATCTTTATTTTTACCAATGCTAATGCTTCTTTCGGTGATTGGTTTTCAAGTTTTAGTAAAAGGGCTACGCCTGTTGTTGAAAAACCTATTGTTAAAACGATTGACAAACCTGTTAAGCGGCCGTTGGTCAATATCAATACCGAAGAATTAGTAAAAATCCTAGATAACGACCCCAGCGTGTTGTTGATTGATGTGCGCGCACCGTTTGAGATCAAACATACGGGCACGATCAAGCGTGGTCAGAATGTCAATATTATTCGTGGCTGGATAGAGACGCAGATTGCTGATTATGCAAAGACTAAAGACACGCCTATTGTCGTGTACTGCGGTCGTAATATTCGTTCACCATTGGCCGCTAGAACCTTAATGGAGCTGGGTTATACGAATGTGAAGAATTATAAAGAGGGTTTTTTGACTTGGAAACAAGAACTTAATCCAGTTAAAGTTAGTGATTATGAACCCAATAATATTTTATACAGAAAGCCCATTGAAGTGATTGAGAATGTTTATACAGCAGTTGGCGCAACACAGCCAGGTACTTATGAGAATTCAAATCATAATAATAATTTATCATTTATTGTAACAACTGACGGCGTATTGGTCTTTAATGCGGGTGGCAGCTATCTTGTGGCCAAGGCAATGCACGAGCAGATTAAGCAAGTTACCAAACAGCGTGTGAAGTATGTCGTGCTTGAAAATTCTCAGGGTCATGCGATTTTGGGTGCTAATTATTGGAAACAGCAAGGCGCTATTATTATTGCACATAAAGCAGCAGATAAAGAGATTGCAAAAAAAGGAAAAACCATTTACTTACGTGCTTTAAATCGACAAAAAGACAAACTCATTGATACCGTTGTTGTTCGTCCAGATGTGGCGTTTGATAAGCAGTTTGATTTGACAATGGGCAATACTAAGATTGAGTTAATGCATATTGGCGCATCACATTCTCCAGATGATATTCAATTATGGCTAGCGGCAGAGAAATTACTGATGAGTGGTGATACGGCGTTTAATGAGCGGATGTTACCCATATTCCCACACACTGATATTGCAGCATGGATTAAGACTTGGGACAAGATTGAAGCCTTAAGACCTGAGGTTGTTATCCCTGGGCATGGTGCACCGACTGATTTGGCAACAGTGACTAAATTTACCAAAGATTATTTGTCATATATGCTGGGTGAAGTTGAAAAAATCTTAGAGAATGATGGTGATTTGGTGGATGCTTATAATATTGACCAGTCTGCTTACAGGGATTGGGGTACTTATCGTGAATTGCATCAACGGAATGCTGCGCGTATTTTTAGACAGATGGAATTTAATTAATTGTGCTGTTGCGTTGTTCAATTTAAGTGATTAATGTCAGATAACTTGCATAGCGCTTGGGGTGGATGTTGCCTGCTTCTAGTGCATTTTTGACAGCGCAGTTGGGTTCGTTGATATGTGCACAGTTCCTAAATTTACATTGATTGACAAATGCTTTAAATTCTTTAAATCCGCTCAGGATTTCCTTATCACTCAGATTGTCTAAGTGAAACTCTCGCACCCCTGGAGAATCAATCAAATCACCACCTGAGGGAATATGATAGAGTGTCGTGTTAGTCGTGGTGTGTTTACCGAGTTTGCTTTTGGTTGATATTTCATTGACGCGTAAGTTTAACTCAGGGATAAGTTGATTAATTAAAGAAGATTTTCCCACGCCTGATTGCCCTAAGAAAAGTTGTGTTTTGTTGTTAAGTTGGGCTTGTAGCACAGCAATGCCTATTTGTGTTCTTACGCTTAAATAACTCACTGGATAGCCGATAGCTTCATACATGGCAAAGTCGCTTTTGACTTGTTTAATGTTGTTACTTAACTCGATTTTATTGACGATAAGTCGAATGGGTAGATTTTGGTTCTCTGCAACGATTAAATAACGATCAATCAAATCAAATTGATAATGTGGCTCAATGGCGACTACCAAGCACAGTTCATCAATATTGGCAGCAATCAGTTTGTTTGAACGCTTTAAACTATTGTCACGATCAAGCAAGGCGGTAACAATGCCTTTATTATTATCAGTGGTTTGAAAAATAACCTGATCACCAGCAACCGATAAATCAATATTGCGTCTAGCAGTGCATTGCACTAGGTTACCTAAGTTACTTTCTACCAATAGATGTTGACCATAGCGGGTAATCACCAGTCCCGTTTGTGCACTAGCATTGCTGTCTAAATCTTGCGAGTTGTCCGCTGCTTTATTGGATCTGGCAATACGCTCGGCTTGGATTTTTTCAAATCGCCATTTTTGTCGACGAGTTAGAGACAAAGTGTTATTTTTTAAATTGGTAGTATTTTTTATTAAGATACTTGACGACAGATTTCTCTTCATCAGGAAACCAGTCAAGGCTAAAAGCTTGTACACATTTGCTGACTCGTCCAGTAAGTTTTGGCAAGGTCGTTATTTTGCTATCCTTACGCGTGTAAAAATCATCATCATGTGCAACCATATGACAAGTAATACAAGATTTGTCATGCAGTTCTTTACCCTTGTCATGTAATTCTTTATCCTTATAAGCAAAGGCTGTGGTAGATGATAGGGCGATTATTAGTAATAGTTTTTTCATTGTGTTGTCTCTTTTAAGTGGTTAATACGAATAGATGCACTGGGGTGTGAATCATGAAATGCTGAGTATAGCCTATCGGGTGTTAAAGTTGATGCATTATCGCGATATAACTTAACTAGGCTTGACACCAAGTCATCAGCATTGGTATGTTTTGCAGCGAAGGCATCAGCTTCAAATTCGTGTTTGCGTGAAAAGGCATTGCTGATTGGTTCGATAACAAAACTAAACATGGGTATCGTCAAACTAAACAATACTAAAGCGGCGTAGTTGCTCACCTCACTCATACCTAAGCCATGGAAAAACCAAGGCTGCTTGATGAGATAACCCAACAGTGCCAAACCGATTAAAGAAGTCAAAAATGAAATAATAATTTGTTTGCGAATATGTTGATGATGGAAATGCCCCAATTCATGCGCCAAAATTGCCTCTACTTCTTTGTCTTCCATGCCTTTGAGCAAGGTATCAAAAAACACAATGCGTTTGTTTTTACCAATACCAGTAAAATAAGCATTACCGTGTGATGAACGCTTGGAGCCATCCATGACAAAGATACCATCACTTTTGAAACCTGTGCGCTCTAGTAGATTATCAATCTTAACTTTAAGCTCTTGGTTTGCTAAAGGTTTGAATTTGTTAAACAGGGGTGCAATAAAAGTAGGGTATAGCCACAACATTAATAAAGAAAAACCGGTGAGTAATAACCAAACGCTCAACCACCAGTATTCACCCATGGCATTCATCAAATATAAGATGCTATATAACAACGGTGCACCAATAACCAAAGCTAACATAAAACCCTTAATCATATCACTAACGAGTGTGCCTACCGTGGTTTTATTGAAGCCAAATTTTGCTTCTAAAACAAAAGTGCGATACAAACTAAATGGCAAATCAATCAGTGTGCCAATCACTATCAGGCTAATAATAAAGCCAACACCAATGTAGAGCGTGTCACTGGTTAAAGAGCGCCAAATGCCATCTAAGTAATCCAAACCACCGCCTAATGTCCAAGCCAATAACACCCCTGTTGAAAACAGTATCTCTAAGTGGTTAACTTTTAATTTAGCTGTGGTGTAATCAGCGGCTTTTTGATGTTGTTCTAAGGTGATTTTTGCTGCGAACTCGTTAGGCACTTTGTCAAATGAATTAAGCATAGACTTTGCTTGTCGTGTGTTGAGCCACATCATCGTAACCACATAAGCGAATGTGGTAATTAAAAATATTAAGGTGAATAAGTTAAATTGCATAATTGTGAATATAAAAAAACAGTGAGTGATTCATTTTACTGATTTTTTCTTTGCCTAAGACATTTTTAAGCGTCACAGTAACGGTATAATTTAAAGATTATTTTAATTTATCCTTATTCGTGGCATTAATTGTTCAAAAATATGGCGGTACTTCGGTTGGCTCAATAGAGCATATTCAAGCGGTCGCTAAAAAAGTCAAAGCCTTTGCTGATGCTGGCAATAAGCTGGTTGTTAGTGTCTCTGCAATGAGTGGTGAAACCAACCGTATGACGGCACTCGCACAAGCAACCCAAGACACACCGTCTTTAAGAGAGATGGATGTGTTATTGACCACAGGTGAGCAGGTGAGCATATCCTTGCTTGCTATGGCGTTGCAACAGCTTGGCTGTGATGCCATCTCTTATACGGGCTCACAAGTTAAAATCACCACAGACTCTGAGCATGGCAAGGCGCGCATTAAGTCAATTGATACCCAGCGTATTTATGCCAATCTTGATACAGGTAAAGTTGTGGTGGTTGCAGGTTTTCAAGGGGTAGATGAGCAGGGCAATATCACGACATTAGGGCGTGGTGGCTCAGACACCACAGCGGTTGCTTTGGCAGCGGCACTAAAAGCTGACGAATGTCAGATTTACACCGATGTTGATGGGGTGTATACGACTGATCCTCGCATCGAGCCCAATGCCAGAAAAATGAAGTCAGTGAGTTATGAAGAGATGCTAGAGATGGCATCGCTTGGCTCAAAGGTTTTGCAGATTCGCAGTGTTGAGTTTGCATCGAAATACAAAGTGCCTTTACGGGTGTTATCATCACTGATTGATAATCCAACAGGCACATTAATTACCAGTGAGGAAAACATTATGGAACAAGCAGTTATATCAGGGATTGCACACAATAAAGATGAGGCAAAACTCAGTTTAATCGGTGTGCCAGATGAGCCGGGTATTGCATATAAGATTCTAAAGCCCATTAGTGAGGCAAATATTGAAGTGGATATGATTGTGCAAAGTGTTTCAGCGCGTGAAGGCTTGACAAATTTTGCTTTTACTGTGCATAGAAATGACTTTAATAAGGCGCAAAAGATTTTAAAGGATATTTGTCATGACTTAAAAGCGAAAGCAGTGCAGAGTGATAGTGCAGTGGTCAAAGTATCTTTGGTGGGTATTGGTATGCGCTCACATGCAGGTATTGCCGCACAGATGTTTGAGGTATTGCATCAAGAGAATGTGAATATTCAAATGATTTCCACAAGTGAGATTAAAATATCAGTGGTGATTGATGAAAAATATTTAGAGTTGGCAGTTCGTTCATTGCACCGTGCATTTGAACTCGATAAGGAATAGAGAAAAATGACTGGATTTGATGATAGAGATGGTTTGATTTGGTTTGATGGCGAGTGGGTTGATTGGCGTGAGGCCAAAGTCCATGTGTTGACCCATACGCTCCACTACGGCATGGGTGTCTTTGAAGGGGTGCGCGCCTATCAAACTGAGAATGGCACAGCCATCTTTCGACTTGAAGAACATACCAACAGATTGTTTAATTCTGCCAAAATCATGAATATGGACATTGGTTATTCTAAAGATGAGATTAACCAAGCACAAAGAGAAGCAGTAACTAAGAATCATTTGGACAGCGCCTATCTCCGTCCAATGTGTTTTTACGGCTCAGAAGGCATGGGCTTGCGTGCTGATGGCTTAAAGGTTCATACCATTATTGCTGCGTGGGAGTGGGGCTCGTATTTGGGTGAAGACAATATGAAGAATGGCTTGCGTATTCGCACCTCAAGTTTTACGCGTCATCATGTCAATATCACCATGACCAAGGCCAAGGCTAATGGCAACTACATTAACTCAATGTTAGCACTACAAGAAGCATTAACAGATGGCTACGATGAAGCCTTATTATTAGATGTTGATGGTTTTGTTGCAGAAGGCAGTGGCGAGAATATCTTTATCATTCATGATGGTATCATTTACACCCCTGATTTAACCTCAGCGTTGGCCGGCATTACCCGTGATACCATTGTTACTTTAGCCAGGGATTTAGGCTATAAAGTCATTGAAAAACGCATCACTCGTGATGAAGTATATTGTGCTGATGAGGCGTTTTTTACCGGTACAGCAGCAGAGGTAACCCCTATTCGTGAGCTGGATAATCGCACAATTGGTGCAGGTACACGCGGGCCAATTACTGAGCAATTACAAGCTTTGTATTTTGACTGTGTATATGGTCGTCATGACAAATACAAACAATGGATTAGTAAGGGAGGCTGTTAAGATGTTAAAGGTTGATGATTTCCAACAAAAAAATGTAAGTTATACCGTGGTAAAGAAAGACAACTTACCCGCCCATTGTCCACCTAAGGATGCTCACAAGTGGAATATGCACCCCAAGGTATATTTACAGTTTAATGAGCAAGGTCATGCTGTTTGTCCGTATTGCGGCTCAAAATACGAGTTGACCTAACCCCTCTTGCTTTAAGTCTTATTTATGGCTAAGTCAACCAAAAATATCGTTTTAGTCGGTCCAATGGGATCTGGTAAGACATCGGTTGGTCGTCGACTTGCCTGTGTGTTGAAACGCGATTTTTTTGACACAGATTTTGAAATCGTGGCGCGTACTGGCGTCGCAATTGACTATATTTTTGATGTAGAAGGTGAAAGCGGGTTTCGTCAGCGTGAAATACAAATGCTTGAGGATTTGTGCAAAATTCCTAATATCGTGATTGCTACAGGTGGCGGCATCGTTATCAAAGAAGTCAATCGCGCTTTACTTAAAAAAGAATGTTTTGTGGTGTATTTATCATCCAGTGTTGAGCAATTGGTTAAACGCACTGCCAAATCCAAGGCAAGACCTTTACTAGAGCAATCAAACGACAGAGAAAAAACACTGCGTGATTTACTACAAGCCAGAGAAGGATTTTATCAGCAGGTAGCAGATATGGTGGTTGATACCACAGGCAAAAAACTATATGCTATTATTAATGAGATTAAAAAAGCGGTGAACAAGTGAAGAAAATCCTAATAATGAGCGCCTTATTAAGTCCGCTCAATGCTCAAGCATTAACTGAACAAACCTTTGTTGAGCGTTTGCGAGCCACCCATCCTTTTTTCAATCAACAAGCATTATCCAGTAAGATTAAACTGATCGAAAAGCGCGCCACTAAAGCCAATGAAGATTGGGTGGTTGCTGTTGAGAGTGCGTATCAAAGTGCGCATAAAAATAGCAACGACCTATCAACGGCTACCGCTAATTTAGACACAGCTTCAATTGGACTTTCTGCAACTAGAAAACATGCCAATACGGGCAGTAATATTACCTTTAAACACACTTGGAGAAATAAAAGCAAAAGCACCAATACAACCAACAATGGGTTTTCACTGGATTATACTTATCCACTGTTGCGTAATAAAGACGGTATTAATGAGCGTTTGAGTGGTGATGTGGCACAAATTGCCATCAATCAAAATACTTTGCAACGACTAGAAGCAGAAGAAGTATTCATCTTAAGCAAGTTAAAACTTTTTATTGATTTGGTCTATGCGCAAGAGCAATACTCAATAAATGAGCAGCGATTGGCATTAAGCAAAAAAGAATTAGCCTTGGTAAAGAGCAAATATAGCGCTTCAGTGGTTGAAAAGGTGGATGTTTTATCACAACAAGACGCCTATCAAACAGCCAATCAAAAACTGCTGCAAGCACAGCAGGATTTGACGCTTTTGCGTCATGAAATTGCCGTTGCGCTAGATTTAGATTTTGAGCAAGTGGTGGCTAGCACAGATTTGTATAAAATTTATCATCCTAGTGAAATAGCACTAAAAGCCTATTTATCAAAGAATTCTAGAGTATTAAAAATCAATAATTTGTCACAAAAAATACTAAAACGCCAATTACTTAGTTTTAAAAATACCTCTAAGGCAAAATTGGATTTAAAGCTTGGTATTAGTAGCGCAGGTGAGAATACTAATTATTCAAAATCATTGAGTAATCAAAGTACCACTTGGAAGGTGGGGCTAGGTTTGTCTTATCCAATAGGCGGTATTAAGGCGGATAGTAACATTAAAAAAACCAACATGGAGCTGGAAATCTTAGTGCAATCTAAGCGTGAACAATTGTTAGATATTTATACACAGGCAAAGACACTCAAGGAGAAAATCCAATTTTTAGAGAAAATGATGCACTCTAATCAAGTGCAAATCAAAATAGCCAGTGCACGCACTGTTGAAGAAAAACAGCGCTATAGTAATGGTAATGGCGAGGCGAGTTTTGTTATTAACGCACAAAATAATGAGCAAGTCGTCAAGTTAAGCTATGCCCAAGTTGCCAAAAATTATCAAAAAGCCATACTTGCATTTAAAGCCAGCATCGACCAATTAGTAGAATGAATCAAGCCCCTCTTAGATATCAAATAACCCCTAAAGATACGAATGCACATGTATTCCAAGTGTGCTTAACGCTGGATAATCCTAATCCATTGGGACAAGTGTTTTCATTGCCAAACTGGATTCCTGGTAGTTATTTAATTCGTGATTTTGCCAAGCATATTGTGAGTATTCACGCACACAGTTGTGATAAACCTGTTGCGATTAAAAAACTAGATAAGAATCACTGGATTGCTTGCCCCTGTGCCGATAGCCTTACTTTGGAATACGAAATTTATGCGTTTGATTTGTCAGTGCGCTGCGCCTATTTGACTAATCAGCGTGCGTTTTTTAATGGCAGTAGTGTGTTTTTGCAGCCGGTTGGTTTTGAGAACAACATTTGCGAAGTGCAAATCAACTACCCAACAGATGAAGTGCTAGGTGATTGGGCTTGTGCCACGAGTTTAACTCTGAAAAATAAGCAAAAAGATGCCGAAATTTATACAGCCAACAACTACCTAGATTTAATTGACCATCCTGTTGAGATGGCAGATTTCACGCGTTTTGAGTTTAATGCGGGCAATATCCCGCACACCATGACCATTACTGGCGAGCATTCAACGGATATTGATAGATTAAGAGCTGATTTGATGCGTATTTGTAAGCATCATATTGGTTTTTTTGGTGGCAGTATTCCGTTTGATAGCTATTTATTCTTAACTTTAGCAACCAGTAAAGATTATGGCGGCTTAGAGCACAAAAAATCCAGCAGTTTAATTTGTGCTAGAAAAGAGCTGCCAGCATTAGAACAACAAGAGATTACACCTGAATACACACGCTTTTTAGCGCTGTGCTCACACGAGTATTTCCACGCTTGGTGGATAAAAACCATCAAGCCTGCCAGTTTCCATGAGTTGGATATGAGTTGTGAGAACTATACTGAGCAATTGTGGATATTTGAAGGCTTTACCTCCTACTATGATGAATTGTCACTACTACGCACAGGGATACTTTCTATCGAGCAATATCTCACGCTATTGGTGCCAACCATCAGTAGAATGCACAAAGGGCGTGGACGCTTTAAACAGTCAGTAGCGCAATCAAGTTTTGATGCGTGGACGAAATTTTATCAACAAGATGAGAATGCACCAAATGCCATTGTGAGTTATTACACCAAAGGTGCGTTATTAGCATTTGTGCTTGATATTGAAATACGCAAGCGTACTGATGATAAACACTCGTTAGACGATGTATTGCGCTTGATTTGGGACAATTACCAAGCGACTGGATTAGAAGATGATACCGTGCAAACAGTTATCAAACATCTAACGCAAAGCGACTTTACTCAGTTTTTTGATGCGTATCTATATGGCGTGGATGAGTTACCACTCAAAGAAGCTTTTGAGTATGTAGGTGTCAGTTGTGAATTTAGCCATAAAAAAGACGATTTATCAAAGTTGGGTATCGGCATTAATACAACACAAGAATACGCCGTTATTACTTGTATTCTTGATGCCTCTTGTGCACAAACAGCAGGATTGTATGTGGGTGATAAAATTATCAGTATTAACAACAACAAAGTACTCGCCAAAGATTTGGAGAAGATACTCGGGGCTTGTAGCGAAGGTGATAGTATTAAAATCAACATCCTGAGAGATGAACTATCAAGTGACATACAATTAACAATCGCTTTTGGCAATAAAACACATTGTACTTTAACACTTGACACTAGAGTGAATCAGGCAATTTTAAACCAACAGAAGCAATGGATTTATTGCAATTAGAAATGATAAGCCTATGTTGGGTATACCGAGTGTGGTTGTTAGGTGACAATATCATTCATTAATGCAGCAATTTTCATAGCAGGCATCATAAAGGTCTTATACAGTGTGGGTTAACTTGGTATTCAAATACCGTGCGTTGTATTTAGACTTCAAAAAACTTCACCAGAGTTTTTAGAGATACTCAACAAAACTTGTATCCCAAATCCAAAAAT
The DNA here is from genome assembly GCF_900128535.1 of bacterium endosymbiont of Bathymodiolus sp. 5 South. Taxonomy (GTDB): domain Bacteria; phylum Pseudomonadota; class Gammaproteobacteria; order PS1; family Pseudothioglobaceae; genus Thiodubiliella. Next base: position 12,092 of record NZ_FQTR01000056.1, read on the forward strand.
AGAACCATCCAAACCCCAAACCCACAATCAAAACCAAAAAAATGCACCCCATTCAAACCCTGCCTTCAGCAAAACACAGGCATTTTCTCTGTGTCAGGTTTCACCATGTTATACCAAATTCAAAAAACAACAATACTATAAATAGTGTATAATAATCATTTTTTTCACCAACAAAACAATGCCAAAAAGAATTCAACTACCTGATGATTTTTATAAACACGATTTTAAACAACTAGCCAAGATAGAAAAACACCCAAGAACAAG
>NZ_FQTR01000057.1 GCF_900128535.1 bacterium endosymbiont of Bathymodiolus sp. 5 South
CAAGTTTTGCCGACTTGGTGATTTTATGAAATATAGTCATAGCAAAGCTATGGCTGTGTTTTATAAAATTGTCAAGTTGGTGAAAAATGGCGTTTTGATGATTATTCATATTTATGCAAAGGTCTCTTATTATATTACCTTAAAATATCTTGAGACATTTGCATAAATAGGGAGGGTTGGCAAAATTCAATTTTTGCCCACTTGGCGATTTCTTTAAACCTTGTCCTAGCAGGGCTAAGGCTGGATTTAAAAAATCGCCAAGTGGGTGAAGTGGGTTTCTAATGATTATTCATATTTATGCAAAGGTCTCTATTAGTATAATGCGTATTTATTTTCTATTAATATTACAATAACAGCATGTTTGAACAAACTTTTAAAAATATAGACGACATACTGCACAAAGATGCAGGCTGTGGCAGTGAATTAGATTATGTAGAACAAACTTCGTGGATTTTGTTTTTAAAATATCTTGATGATTTGGAAAAAGACAAAGAAACAGCAGCGCTTTTATCAGGGAAAACTTACGAAAGAATAATAGAGTCAAAGTTTAGGTGGATAACTTGGGCTGCACCAAAACTTAAAAATGGAAATGTTGACCATAACGCAATGACGGGTGATGATCTTGTGGATTTTGTCAATAGTGAACTGTTCCCATATCTTAAAAAATTTAAGGGAAGTGCCGAAAATGCTAATACCATTGAATACAAAATTGGTGAAATTTTCTCAGAATTGAAAAACCGCATACAAGGCGGTTACAATTTGCGAGAAGTGCTCAACCTCATTAACGAGTTGCGTTTTAGAACGCATCAAGAAAAACACGAAATGAGCCATCTTTACGAGGGAAAAATTAAAAACATGGGCAACGCAGGGCGTAACGGAGGAGAATACTACACTCCTCGTCCACTGATTAAAACCATTGTAAAGGTAATCTCTCCTAAAATAGGCAATAGCATTTATGATGGCGCAGTTGGCTCGGCAGGGTTTTTGGTAGAGGCATTTGATTATCTTAATCAACCCAATCTTTCCACTAATCAAATCCTCTTGTTACAAAAAAATACCTTTTACGGCAAAGAAAAAAAATCTTTGGCGTATATCATCGGCATTATGAATATGATTTTGCACGGCGTTGAAGCCCCAAACATCATTCACACCAACACATTGGCTGAGAATTTAGCCGACATACAAGAAAAAGACCGCTATGATATTATTTTGGCAAATCCCCCCTTTGGTGGCAAGGAACGAGCCGAAGTGCAGCAAAATTTCCCCATAAAAACAGGCGAAACTGCCAGTTTATTTTTACAGCATTTTATTAAAATACTCAAAGCAGGGGGAAGCGCCGGCATTGTTATTAAAAACACTTTCTTAAGCAACACTGATAGCGCCTCCAGCGCCCTTAGAAAAGCGCTGTTAACGACTTGCAATTTACATACCGTGCTAGATTTACCAGGGGGAACATTTACTGGTGCAGGCGTTAAAACTGTGGTGCTGTTTTTCGAAAAAGGCAAACCCACCCAAAAAACTTGGTTCTATCAACTTAACCTAAACAGAAACCTTGGCAAAACTAACCCACTTAACGAAAAAGATTTGGAAGATTTTATAGCACTGCAAAAAACACAAGTAGAAAGTGAAAACTCTTGGATAATAGACATATCAGACATCAATCAAGATACTTTTGACTTATCGGTTAAAAATCCAAATGCCCCAGAGCAAGCTCCACTAAGAAGTCCTGAAGAAATATTAAAAGAAATGGACAAATTAGACCAGCAAAGCAAAAATATATTAAAAACAATCAAGGGTTTGTTATGAATGAAGAAAAGGACATTAGGTGGAAACAAAGACTTCAAAGCTACTCCAGAGCATTTTCTTTACTAAGGGTTGTGATTGAGGAAAATGAAGATATTTTGATGCTTTCAGATTTGGAAAAAGAAGGGCTTATAAAGCGTTTTGAATTTACCCTTGAACTTGCTTGGAAAGTCCTTAAAGATAAAATGCAAGATGACGGCATCATTATTGATAAAATCAGCCCAAAATATGTTATTAAACAAGCTTATAGCAGTAAATATATTGATAATGTAGATATTTGGCTATCTATGATAAATGACAGAAACTTAATGAGCCACACTTATAATTTTGCCAACTTCAATAAAGTTATAGAGTCCTTGCAAGACACTTACTTCCATCATTTAGAAAAATTTTATATAGATTTTATTGAACAAGATTTAAATCAATGAGATTTGGATTAAACGATGAGCATATAAAAATACTACAATATATTTTTAAAAAACATCTCACCACAGGAGAGGTTATTATTTATGGCTCCAGAGTTAAAAATACCCAAACAAAATATAGCGATATAGATTTAGTTTTAAAACAAACAAAGCTTAATAATCATCAACTTGAAGATTTAATTGATGAAACTATTGAGAGTGATTTGCCTTATTTATGCGATATTCAATTATTTGAAAATATTAAGAATGCTAATCTTTTGGCTCATATTGAAAGAATGGGTTTTGTTTTTTATGGTGGAGATAAATGAAAGAAAGCAAAAACTTTTGGAGCATAAATATAAAAGACATTAAACAAGATACTTTTGATTTATCTATTAAAAACCTAAATGCTAAAGAAGAAGCCCCATTAAGAAGCCCAGAAGAAATATTAAAAGAGGTGGACAAATTGGACATAGAAAATGTAAAAGCTCTAGCTTCAATTAAGAGAGACCTTTGCATAAATATGAATAATCATCAAAACGCCATTTTTCGCCAACTTGACAATTTTATAAAACACAGCCATAGCTTTGCTATGACTATATTTCATAAAATTACCCATTCGGCAAAACTTGTCATTTTGCTAATCATCCCTACTTATGCAAAAGTCTCTAAGAGAATGCTATGAGTAAGGAAAATACAATCCAATTATTTCAAAATAAATCCATCAGAACCCATTGGAATGAAGAAAAAGAGCTTTGGTATTTTTCTATTGTTGACATTATTACTGTTTTAACAGAAAGTAAAAATCCACCCGCCTATTGGAGAAAATTAAAACAGCGACTATTGGCGGATGGAAATGAAACCGTGACAAATTGTCACAGTTTGAAAATGAAAGCAATAGACGGAAAAATGCGCCATACTGATGTTGCAGATACTGAACAACTTTTACGCTTAATCCAATCTATCCCCTCACCTAGAGCCGAGCCCTTTAAATTATGGCTAGCACAAGTTGGCTATGAGCGTATAGAAGAAACTGAAGACCCAGAATTGGCTTTTGATAGAGCAATGACAACTTATCTAAAAAAAGGTTACTCTAAAAAATGGATTAATCAACGCCTAAAATCCATAGAAGTAAGGAAAGAGTTAACAGATGAATGGCAAGAACGAGGTATAAAAAAAGGTCTAGAATACGCTATCTTAAGCAATGAAATTACCCAAGCATGGGCAGATAAGTCGGTTAAAGAGTATAAAAAATTCAAAGGACTCAAAAAGCAAAATCTACGAGACAATATGAGCAATCTTGAGTTAGTTTTGAATATGTTAGCAGAAGCCTCAACCACCGAAATTTCCAAGCAAAAACAACCCGAAGGATTAGAAGAAAATAAAACCGTTGCCCGTAAAGGTGGCACAGTAGCAAAGAAAGCACGAGTAGAGATTGAAAAGCAAACAGGCAAGCCTGTTATCATGGATACATCAATAGAAAATAGCACATTGAAAATGAAGAATGAGAGAAACAGTGAAAAATAATTGTCAATTACTTGAAGAGGGTGAGTTTAGTTTGCCGAAAGGGTGGGAGGTGAAGAAGTTGGGGGAGGTTGGAAATATTTTTAATGGAAATAGCATAAATGCCAAAGTCAAAAAAGAAAAATACTCTAACTTGAGCGAAGGATTGAACTATATAGCAACAAAAGATATTAGCTATGAAAGTGTGATTAATTATGACAATGGCATAAAAATACCTGATGAAGATAAATCATCATTTAAGATTGCTTCCCAAAATACCATACTAATTTGTGCCGAAGGTGGTAGTGCAGGTCGTAAAATTGCCTTTACCGATCAAGAAGTCTGTTTTGGCAATAAACTTTTTGCACTTATAACGACTGAACAAGTAAACAGCCGTTTTGTCTATTACTATTATTTTAACTCTCAATTTCAGGAAGATTTTTTATCGCAATTAACCGGTATTATTGGCGGTGTCTCGATGGCAAAATTCAAAAAATTGAAAGTGCCACTGCCATCACTCTCAGAACAACAACGCATTGTTAAAATTCTGGATAAAGCCTTTGTAGCGATTGACAAAGCCAAACAGAATGCCGAACAAAACCTTAAAAATGCAAAGGAACTTTTTGAGAGTTATCTTAATCGTATTTTTGAAGAAAAAGGCGATGATTGGGAGGAGAAGACTTGGGGAGAATTAATTGAAATTCGTAGCGGTAGAAATCAAAAAGAAGTTTTAAATCCAAATGGAAAGTATCCTGTATTAGGTAGTGCAGGTAAAATTATGGGATACGCTGATAAATATATTTGTGAAAAAGGAACAACAGTTATAGGAAGAAAAGGAACAATAGATAAGCCGTTATTTATTGAAACAAATTTTTGGAATGTTGATACAGCGTTTGGATTAATTGCAGGAAAGAGCCTTACAAAAGAATTTTTACTTTATTTTTGCAAGAGTTTTAATTTCAAAGAATTGGATAAAGGAACTACTTTACCAAGTTTAGTTAAGAAAGATCTAATAACAATAACGATGTCTTATCCAAAATCAAAAGAAGAACAAAAATGTATCGTCACTCAATTAAACGATTTACAAACCCAAACCAAAAAACTAGAAACCATCTATCAGCACAAAATAAATAATCTAGTAGAATTAAAGAAAACTATTTTACAAAAAGCATTTAAAGGAGAATTATAGTTATGAATAATTTTTTTAAAAAAGGTTCAGAGTGGCGAAAGTGGGATTTGCATATCCATACCAAAGGCACAAACAAGAACGATAATTTCACTAGCACTGATTTTGATAGCTTTTGCGTTACTCTTTTCAAAAAAGCACTTGAGAAAGATATAAAAGCCATTGGTATAACGGACTATTTCAGCATAGATAATTATAAAAAAGTTAAAGAATTTGTTGATAACATTGATTCATCAAGTGATTTTAATGCAGAAGAAATAGTCAATATCAAAAGTATTTTTCTTTTGCCAAATGTGGAGCTTAGGATATTACCTGCTACTGGCAGTAGTGGCTTAATCAATATTCACTGTATATTCAATCCAGATGATACCTTTTTGGATAAATTGGGGAATGATTTTTTTGCCTCGTTGGACGATTCAGGCAGCAATAAAATGAATCGTGCAGGTCTTATTGCTTTGGGTAAAAATAGCAATGACAGTTTGAATGATGATGGTGCATACAAAAAAGGAATTGAATTATTTCATTTAGAACCATCAAAACTGATCAAACTGCTCAAAGACAAGCTAGAGCTTAAGGAAAATACAATCGTCGCTGTTAGTAACTCTAATAGTGACGGGGTATCCGCACTACAAAAGCATTATAAGTTATTTGAAAATGAGGCAGGTTCATTAGATGCGGTAAGAAGCAATATATATAAATTGTCAGATGCCATATTTTCTGGAAATCCCGATGATAGAGAATTTTTTCTAGGTGAAAAAAACGGATGCGATGAATCTTTAGTCATCAATAAATGCGGCTCCTTAAAACCATGTATTCATGGTTCCGATGCACATTGTGAAGATAAACTGTTTAATCCTGATAAGAAGCGTTTTTGTTGGATAAAAGCCGATTTAACTTTTGAAGGTTTAAAGCAGATTCTTTGTGAGCCGAAAGACAGGGTAAAAATCCAAGCCAATAAGCCAGAAGAAAAAAGCGGCTATCATGTTATCAAAGCTGTTGAAATTGATAGTGATATTTGCAAACAAAATATTCTACTCAACCCTAACCTTAATACCATTATTGGTGGTCGCTCTACTGGCAAATCAACACTTTTACAACTTATTGCTCACAGGGTTGACTCAAGCATTCCAGGAATAAATAAATTTATAACTGACATTCCCCAAGAGGCTGTAAAAATAATCTGGCAGGATGATGAGGAAAATAAGGGTAGAGAGATAGAATTTTTTCCGCAAAGTCATATGTATGAAGTTGCCAGAGACGAGGAAAAGAAAAACAAGCTTATTCAGGGCATTGTTGAAAAAAAAGATAACGAGAGTCTGATTAAAAATTATGAAATTTTTTGTGCTAATACAAAAAGCACCATTCAAACCAACCTTGATGATCTGTTCCAGTTACAGGAAAATATAGATGCATTAACGACCACTTTAAAAGAAAAAGGGGATGAGAGTGGATTAAAAAAAGAAATAGAAAATCTTCAAAATAAAATTAAGGAGTCCCAACAAGGCAATAATTTTTCAGAAGGTGAGTTAAAGCAGTATGAAGAACTTAAGGAAGAGATTTCAAAATTAGAGCAAAAACAAGAAAAACAAGAAAAGGACAAAAATGAAATAACTGCTCTAAAAGATAAGGATTTATTTGATACATCATTTAGCTACAAATTCAATCAATTATCGGACTTGAATTCAGAATCTATACAGAAAATATTTGATTCTATCAGGCAGAAGGTCGCTAAAGAGTGGCAAGATAAATTGTCTGATAAATTGACTGGTATTGATGAATTATTAAAGGAATATAAAAAAGAAATTCAGGATAAAAAAGAGTCTGATTCTTTCAAGAAAGGGAGTAGCCAGTTAGAGCAGAACAAACAGTACAAAGAACTTAACGAGAGGTTAGAAATTGAGAATAAAAAACTAGCAGAAATTGTTTCGCTTCATCAGGAAATAGATAAGATTAATACACAAAAGAACACACTATTTGAACTAACCGTACAAAATCATATTTCCTTTGCTACCAAAATAGATGATCTGATTCGTGATTTTTCATTGGTGCATGACGATATAAAAATAAAAATAGAAAAAACATATCAGCGTGATAAATGTAAAGAGTTGTTAAAGGATTTGATTAATCTCCAAAGTCATGATAGGCAGAGTTTTGTCAATGATTGGGGCAGTCAGTATGTGGCTGATCCTCAGTTAAAGATTGAAAGTTTTCTTCAACAGGCTTTAGAGAATAAAATAGAGTTAAAAGCACATAAAGAAATCAAAGATTTAACCAAAGGTTTATTAACGGAAAATTGGTTTTCAATTTCTTATGGGCTAACCTACCAGAATGATACTTTTAATAAAATGTCTGACGGCAAAAAAGCCTTTGTCATTCTAAAGCTGTTATTGGAATTTAGTGATAAAGAATGTCCAATTCTAATAGATCAACCCGAAGACAGTTTAGACAACAGAGCTATTTATAATGAGTTGGTCGCTTATTTAAAGCAAAAGAAGAAAAAAAGACAAATCATATTGGTCACACATAATGCAAATATAGTGGTTAATGCTGATGCAGAAGAAGTGGTTGTTGCCAATCAGCACGGGGAAGATTCAAAGAATCAGGACGGTATTAAATTCCAGTATATTACTAGCAGCCTTGAAAACACGAAACCGCTAGACGCAAACTGTGATATTGTCCTGCGATCTCAAAGTATAAGGGAGCATGTATGTGAAATATTAGAAGGTGGTACAGAAGCGTTTAAGAAAAGAGAGAATAAATATGCGATTGGAGATGCAAAATAACTCCTTCATCCAACAACTCCGAAACCATCCTCTACACCACCCCAGATAGCACAGTCAAAATAGATACCGTTTTTCAAGACGAAATCATCCGGCTGATCCAGAAAAAAATGGCAGAACTCTTTGATGTAAAAAACGCCCAGCCATCATAAAGCACCTGAAAAATATCTTTGAAAGCAGAGAATTAGACGAAAAAGTGGTTGGTTCCATTTTGGAACATACCACTCAACATGGTGCAATTAAAGGTAAAACTCAGGCTAAAGCGGTTAAATATTATAATTTGGATGCTATTATTACTGTTGGCTACCGTGTTAATTCCAAACGGACGACCCAGTTTAGAATATGAGCGACTAATATTCTCAAGGAATACATCATCAAAGGCTTTGCCATAGATGATGAGCGTTCGAAACAGGTTGATAAGTGGGATTACTTTGACGAATGGCTAGAACGAATCAGAGGTATTCGTGCTTCGGAAAAATGGTTTTACTAGAAAATAAAGGATATTTACACCACTGTTATTGATTATGACAAAAATTCTGGGTAGGCATAGATTTTATCTCTCATTCTCAAGCACTAGCATTGGGAATGCATGATTACATATGTTTATACAAAGGCCTTTAATAAAGCATTGTGATAATGTAAAATAATTCATTACCATTTTGGTAATCATATTTTTTTATGGAAATATCTTTTAAAACTAAAAAAATTGCGACACTTTGTAATAAACACAATAAAGCTGTAAAGAAATTTGGTGCAGATTGTGCAGAAAAATTACAGTTAAGATTGCAGCAATTATGGAGTGCTGAATGTTTAGAAGATATGAAATATGGCAGACCTCATCCTTTAAATGGAAACAGGGAAGGGCAGTTTGCCATTGATCTTGCTGGTGCTGTTAGATTAGTATTTGAAGCGCTTGACCCTATTCCAAAGACATCAGACGATGCAACAGATTGGGGTAAGGTAGTGGCGATTAATATTGTTTTTCTTGGAGATTATCATGAGTAATGCAGTTAATAAATTTAAACCAGACTGGTTGCATCTTGTGCCACCGGGGCTTAGTATGAAAGAGGATATGGAGCATGTTGGCTTCTCTCAGGTGGAATTTGCTCAAAGAATGGGTTATACCGCAAAACATATTCACAAACTGATTAAAGGTGAAGCGAGTATTACTGCTGATACAGCGCTAAAATTGGAAAAAGTATTGAGTTATCCATCAAGTTTTTGGCTGAATGCCGAAAGTCATTACCGTGAAGCTTTAGCAAAGGAAAAAGAGAAAATTGCCTTAGAAAAAGAGCAAAATTGGTTAAAGCAAATACCGCTAAAAAGTATGATTGATTGGGGTTGGGTTGATAAATTTCAAAATAAGGGTGATCAGGTAAGAGCTTGTCTTAAATTTTATGGGGTTGCCAGTATTCAGTCTTTTGAAAAGCAAACACAAAGTTATCAAGTGGCGTTTAAGTCTTGTGATAAGTTTGATAGAGATCCTATTGCTATTCAAACTTGGCTTAGAAAAGGTGAGATTGAAGCGACTAAAATCATTTGCAATGCTTTTAATAAAAAGAATTTTCAAAGTGTCTTAGGTGATTTAAGGGCATTAACTTTGGTAGAAAATCTAGAGGATTTTTTACCAAAGTTAATTGATTTATGTGCCAAATGTGGCGTTGCTGTGGTATTTGCACCAACACCAGCAAAATGCCCAATGAGTGGTGCAACTAAATGGCTTGCTACTGATAAAGCTTTATTGTTGTTGAGTTTAAGACATAAAACCAATGATCACTTATGGTTTGCGTTTTTTCATGAAATCGCACACATTTTAAAACATAAAAAACAATTGTTTTTAGAAGAAAAAAAAGAGTTTTCAAATGACAAGATATTGGAAGATGAGGCAGATAAATTTGCCAGTGATTTGTTAATTCCAGCAGAGAAGAATGAACAATTAAAAAATTTAACAAGCGAAGAATCTATCAAAAGTTTTGCAAAAGAAATGGGTATTCATAGTGGTATTGTAGTGGGTAGGTTGCAACATAAAAAAATAATTCCATGGGATCGCTTTAATTCTTTAAAAGTTAAACATGATATCAAACAAAATATAGAAAAAGAGTTGGCGTAGTCAAATGAACGAAGCAGAAACCAGAGCAGAACTGATAGACCCCAAACTCAGAGCCAATGGCTGGGGCGTGGTTGAAGATTCAAAAATCCTGCGTGAACGCAATGTTTGTAAAATTACCGATGGCAGAATACAGGTTGGTGGTGACAGGAAAAAACCGCTGATTGCTGATTATATTCTGGTTTACAAGGGCATTAAGCTGGCAGTCGTTGAGGCGAAAAGTGATAAATTGGCAGTGAGTGAAGGTGTGGCGCAAGCCAAGCTGTATGCTCAAAAACTCAACCTTGAGACCACTTATTCCACCAACGGCAATGAAATTTATCAAATTTGTTTAAAAACAGGCGAAGAAAAGCGGGTTGAGGATTTTCTCTCCCCACAGGCATTATGGGAGAAAACCTACAGCGATCAAAATGACTGGCGGGAGCAATTTTCCTCTATTCCCTTTGAAGGTAAGAGTGGCACTTGGCAACTGCGCTATTATCAGGAAATTGCGGTCAAAAACACGCTTGAAGCCATTGCCCAAAATAAGAATAGGATCTTATTAACCCTAGCCACTGGCACAGGGAAAACCGCTATTGCATTTCAAATTGCTTGGAAACTGTTCCAAACTCGTTGGAACTTGAATCGTGATGGAAAAAGAAGACCTAGGATATTATTCCTTGCCGACCGCAATATACTAGCCGATCAGGCCTTTAATTCGTTTTCTGCTTTTCCTGAGGATGCCATGGTTCGTATCAAACCCAAAGAGGTTAAAAAGACTGGAAAAGTTCCGACCAATGGCAGTATCTTCTTTACGATTTTTCAGTCCTTTATGTCTGGTAAAGATGAAGCTGATAACCCTAAGCCTTATTTTGGCGAATATCCAACAGACTATTTTGATTTTATCATTATCGATGAGTGCCACAGGGGTGGTGCAAATGATGAGGGCAACTGGCGCGGTATTTTAGAATATTTTTCGCCAGCCGTTCAACTGGGTTTAACGGCAACACCCAAGCGCAAGGATAATGTGGATACTTATGCCTATTTTGGTGAGCCTGTTTACCTCTATTCGTTAAAGGAAGGCATCAATGATGGTTTTTTAACGCCGTTTAAAGTCAAACGCATTACGACATCACTGGATGATTATATTTACACGCCCGATGATCATATTATTGAGGGTGAGGTTGAAGAAGGTCGGCTATACGAAGAAGCAAATTTCAATAAAATCATTGAAATCAAGGAGCGCGAAGCCAAACGGGTTCAGTTTTTTATGGATGAAGCCAACCCAAATGATAAAACCATTATTTTCTGTGCCACTCAAGTTCATGCGGCGGCAGTTAGAGATTTGGTAAATCAGTATAAGGAATTCAAAGATGCTAATTATTGTGTGCGTGTTACTGCCAATGATGGCGAAATAGGCGAACAGTTTTTGCGAGAATTTCAAGACAATGAAAAAACCATTCCGACCGTTTTAACCACTTCGCAAAAACTTTCCACGGGCGTAGATGCCCGAAACATACGCAATATTGTTTTAATGCGTCCCGTGAATCAAATTATTGAATTTAAACAAATTGTAGGGCGTGGAACACGACTTTTTGACGGTAAAGAATTTTTTACCATTTATGATTTTGTTGACGCCTATCAACGGTTTTCTGACCCCGAATGGGATGGTGAGCCTGTTGAAGAGGACACCTGTAAGATGTGTGAAAAAGAACCCTCCAAACCTTGCCCTGAATGTGGCGAATTACTTTGTATTTGCATCAAGGAGCCACTACCAGTTTGTGATAAATGTGGGCAAAGCCCCTGTGTTTGTTCCAAAAAAGTAAAGATAAAACTAAAAGACGGCAAGGAAAGAGAAATTCAACACATGGTTGCCACTTCCTTTTGGAGTGCAGACGGCAAGCCAATTTCAGCAGAAGAATTTTTAAATAATCTATTGGGTGAGTTGCCTAATTTATTTAAAGATGAAGATGAATTGCGAATGCTATGGAGTAATCCGCAAACCCGTAAAACACTATTGGAAAAACTAGACAACGCAGGTTTTGGCAAGGACGAATTGGATACGCTGAAAAAACTAATTGACGCAGAAAAAAGTGATTTATTTGATGTGCTTAAATATGTGTTTGATAGTAATTTCCAGCCTATTACTAGACAAAACAGGGCGTTCAAAGCAAAAGCAAAAATTTGGTTATCTTTAAATCAAAATCAACAAGACTTTATAGAATTTGTATTGGATAAATATATTGAAATAGGCGTTGAAGAATTGGAGCAAGACAAATTACCAGACTTACTTAAAAGCAAATATCAAACGCTAGAAGACGCTAAAGAAGTATTAGGTGATGTGAATGATATTGTTCCTTTGTTTACTGATTTTCAAAAATATTTATATCAATCAAAAGTCGCATAACAATGCAATGACTATGGTGTTGACAGATAATCATCAACCCATCACACTATGAGAGACCTTTGCATAAATAGGAACAATCATCAGAAATCCACTTTTCACCCACTTGGCGATTTTTTAAACCCAGTCTTAGCCCTGCTAGGACAAGGTTTAAAGAAATCACCAATTGGGCA
>NZ_FQTR01000058.1:0-9486 GCF_900128535.1 bacterium endosymbiont of Bathymodiolus sp. 5 South
ACCGAGTTTTTGCTTTATAACGATGGCAATGGCGATATTCGGGTAGAGACTTATTTACATAATGAAACGCTATGGCTTTCGCAAGTAAAAATTGCCCAATTATTTGGGGTGCAAGTGCCTGCGATTAGCAAACATTTAAAAAATATATTTGAGACAGGGGAATTAAATGAAAAAGTGGTTGTTTCCATTTTGGAAAGTACCACTCAACACGGTGCTATTAAAGGAAAAACTCAAACTCTAGAAGTTAAATATTACAATCTTGATGCAATTTTATCCGTGGGCTATCGGGTTAATTCTAACAAAGCCACCCAATTTAGAATTTGGGCAACGCAAATCTTAAAAGAATACATTATTAAAGGCTTTGCGATGGACGATGAAAGGCTTAAAAATGGCAAGCACTTTGGCAAGGATTATTTTGATGAACTGTTGGAACGCGTTCGCTCAATCAGAACCAGTGAGCGGCGTATTTACCAGAAAATAACCGATATTTTTGCTGAATGCAGTATTGATTATGATAAAAACTCCAAAATTAGTAAAAACTTTTTTGCCGGTGTGCAAAACAAATTTCATTATGCTATCACAGGGCAAACAACGGCAGAAATTATTGATACACATGCAGATAACAAATCACCCAATATGGGGCTGCAAACTTGGAAAAATGCACCCAAAGGCAGAATCTTAAAATCTGATACTAAGATTGCTAAAAATTATTTAAGTGAAAATGAAATCAAAGATTTGGAAAGAGCCATTAGCGCGTATTTTGACCATATAGAGATGGTGATTAAAAATCGCACCGAAATGACAATGCAAACTTTAGCCGATTCTGTTGATAAATTTTTAGTATTTAATGACTATCAAATACTTAAAGATTTAGGCGTTAGAAGTAAACAACAAGCGGATCAAAAAGCCAGTTCAACATACGATGAATTTAATAAAACACAAAAAATAAATTCTGATTTTGACAAAGTCATTAAACAAACGCAGGGCAGCAACCCAAGAAAATGACAGCATAAAATATGAAAACTGAAATAATAAGAGCGCTAACAACTGATTTTGAAAACTCATCTTATAGGACTGATGAGGAAATAGAATTCTGGCTGGCAAGGGATTTACAGCATTTACTGGGTTACAGCAAATGGGATAATTTTAAAAATGTTATCTTAAAAGCCAAAACCACCTGTGAAGTGAGTGGACATAACATTCCTGAACATTTTCCCGATGTCGGGAAAACGATAAAAATGCCCCAAGGCGCAGAAAAAGAAATCGATGATTTAATGCTCACCAGATACGCTTGTTACCTTATTGCTCAAAATGGCGACAGCAAAAAAGAAGCCATCGCTTTTGCACAAACTTATTTTGCAATACAAACCAGAAAAGCCGAACTGATTGAACAGCATATTTTAGAAAACGAAAGAGTTATTGCAAGGCGTAAATTAACGCAAACAGAAAAAGAATTGTCCAATGTTATCTTTGAACAAACGGGAGGCGACAAAAATTTTGGCTTGATTAGAAGCAAAGGTGATCAAGCTTTGTTTAATCACAGCACCCAACAAATGAAAGATAAGTGGGATGTTGTTAAGAGCAAGCCTTTGGCAGATTTTATACCAACTATTTTATTAAAGGCGAAAGATTTTGCAACAGAAATTACCATTTATAACGCAAAAGATAAATTAATGCAAACAGAAACTGCCATTTCAAATGAACACATCACTAACAACGAAACCGTTAGAAATACGCTTATTTCAAGAGGCATCACCCCTGAAAATTTGTCTCCTGAAGAAGAGGTTAAAAAAATAGAACGAAAATTAACTAAAGAGAAAAATCAAGCCTTAAGAGGTAATGATGGCTTTAAAAGGGATGAAAATGAACAATAAATTTTTATTTGATTGTATTAAAGAAGAGTTTGGTAGGGAATTGCGAACCGATATTAATTACCCCTTTGTTGCCGATAACCTTAACCACAAACTTAAACTAAGAGCCTACCAAAAACAAGCCTTTACACGATTTTATAAATATTACGAAACGAGAGACGCACAGGCTTACATTAAACCACAAAATAATATTCATCTAGCCTTCCATATGGCAACAGGTAGTGGCAAAACAGTGATGATGGCAGGCTTGATTTTGTATCTTTATGAGCAAGGTTATCGAAATTTTTTGTTTTTTGTGAATCGTGGGCAGATTGTAGAAAAAACCAAAGACAATTTTATCAATCAATTTTCCAGCAAATATTTATTTAACGATAAAATTATTATCAACAACAAGCAAGTGAACATTAAGGCGGTGGATAATTTTGCTTATTCATCGGGTGATGAGATTAACATTTGTTTTACTACCGTCCAAGGGTTGTTTAGTGATTTTCATAACGAAAAAGAAAACGCTTTAACCATTGGAGATTTTAAAGAAAATAAAATAGCTTTAATAGCTGATGAAGCGCACCATATTAATGCCAGCACTAAAAAACAAACCGAATTATTTGACAAAGACGGCAATCCTAAAGCCAGTTGGGAAAATACGGTAGAAAAAATCTTTAAAGCCCATCAAGACAATATTTTGTTAGAGTTTAGTGCCACGATAGAATTAGATAAAAAAGAGATTAAAGAGAAATACCTAGATAAAATTATCTATCAATATGACTTAAAAAACTTTGTTAAAGATGGTTTTAGTAAAAAAATCAACCTTTTTAAAAGCAATACTGATAAATCAACACGCATATTGCAAGCATTGGTCATATCCATGTATAGAGAGCAAATAGCCATTAATCATCAGTTAAACATCAAGCCTGTGATTTTGTTTAAATCCTCCAAAATTACTGAAAGTAAAGACAATCAGGTAGTTTTTCATCATTTGATTAACAATTTAAAAGACGGTGATTTAAATGTCATAAAAAACCAAACTAATATCAGTGTCTTAATTCAAGCCTTTGATTTTTTTGATAAAAATGAGATTAATTTAAGCCTATTAATTGCAAAAATAAAAATTGCTTTTAATGAAAAAAAATGCCTGTGCACCAATAACGATAAAGAATTGGAACTCAATCAAAAGCGCCTCAATAATTTAGAAGACAAAGACAACAGCATTAGAGTGATATTTACCGTTGATAAACTGAATGAGGGCTGGGATGTTTTAAACCTATTTGATATTGTAAGGCTTTATGAAGGGCAAAATACAGGCGGTAGCAATAAAGGGAAAATCGGTAAAAAAACAATAAGTGAGGCGCAACTTATTGGACGAGGAGCGAGATATTGTGCGTTTAAAATAAAGGCTGATGACGATCCTTATGTCAGAAAGTTTGATGATGATATTGATAATGAATTAAGACTTTTGGAGGAGTTGTATTTTCACAGTAGCAATGAAAGTCAATATATTAGTGAAATACAAAGGGCTTTAATAGAACAAGGATTGTTGGAAAAAGCAGGGCAAGAACCGATAGAATTAACCTTAGAGTTAAAACCTGAAATTAAAAAAAATGATCGTTTTAAAAATAAGATTATTTTTAAAAATAAAAGAATTGATAAGTGCTATAACACCGTTAAAAATATGGCTGATTTTGGCATTGCCAAAACTAATTTCTCTTATAAGTTGCAAAGTGGTCAAGGAAATTTAAGCGAGATTTTTGATGACAACACAGAGCAAACCAGTCAACCCAATAACAGTTATAAATTAATAAAATTATTAGGGGTGAATATTGTTAAAAACGCCCTATTAATTTTCGATACTTTTGCTTTTAATAACCTTAAAAAAACCTTTCCTAATTTACAATCTATTAGTCATTTTTTAGATAAAGATTATTTAGGTGGATTTGATATAAATATAACGGGTGATGGGGGCAATCTATCAGCACAACAAAAATTAGCAATCGCTATTTCATTTTTAAATAAATTAGAAGTAGAAATAAAAGGCAATATTGTTGAATTTGAAGGCACTAAAGAATTTGATCCTTATTCTGCTGAAGATATTTTTACAGAAAAAACCTTGCTGATCCCTCAAGACCGGGAAAAACAAATACAAAAAATAACCCATGAATGGTTTGCGTTTGAGAAGTTTTACGGTACTAGCGAAGAAAGGCAGTTAATTGATCTTATTCATACCATTATTGACGATATAAACAATGACTATAAGAATGTGTATCTAGTTAGAAATGAGCGGCATTTTTGCTTATATGATTTTGCACAAGGTAGAAGGTTTGAGCCTGATTTTGTATTGCTTAGTCAAAACAAACTTAGTCAATGCCATTATCAATTTTTCATAGAGCCCAAGGGTAAACACCTACAACAAATAGATAAGTGGAAAGAGGATTTTTTACTGGAAATTAAGGAAAATTATAAAGCATTAACTGGTGTAAATAAGACAACGACTTATAGCAACGATAAATACAAGATTGTTGGTTTAGAATTTTATAATCATAGTGATGAAAATAGTTTTAAATCAAGTTTAACAACACAATTAGGAGTAAACAATGTCATATAGCATTTTTAACAAAAAAAATAACGACACCCTTGCTGAACCCATGTTTTTTGGTAACTCTGTTAATGTGGCTCGGTTTGATAAACAAAAATTTGAGATATTTGAAAAACTAACGGAAAAACAACTTTCCTTCTTTTGGCGACCTGAAGAAATTGATGTGACTAAAGATAAGATAGATTTCAACAAATTATTACCTAATGAAAGGCATATTTTTATCTCTAATTTACAATATCAAATTTTGCTCGATTCCGTCCAAGGTAGAAGCCCTAGTATTGCCTTTTTGCCAATTGTTTCTCTGCCAGAAGTAGAGAACTGGATTGAGACTTGGTCATTTTCTGAAACCATTCATTCTCGCTCTTATACACATATTATTCGTGCCATTGTCAATGAGCCAGGTGTGGTGTTTGATGACATTATGAAAACCGATGAAATTATTAAGCGCGCTGAAAGCGTTTCTGAAAAATACGATGAATTAATTAAATGCACGCAAGCTTATCTACTTCATGGAGAAGGTGCGTTAATGGTAGATAGTAACAATGTAGAGATGGATTTATACTGCCTGAAAAAGAAACTTTACTTGACTTTAGTATCGGTAAATATTCTTGAAGCCATTCGTTTTTATGTCTCATTTGCCTGCTCATTTGCCTTTGCTGAGCGCAAACTCATGGAAGGCAATGCCAAGATTATCAAGATGATTGCCCGTGATGAGGCGCTACATCTAGTTGGGACACAACATATGCTTAATCTGATGGGCAGTGGCAAAGATGACCCTGATATGCAAAAAATCGCCCAAGAAAGCAAAGATGAAGTGATTGATATGTTTAAAGAAGCTTGCGAACAAGAGAAAGAATGGGCAGAGTACTTATTCCGTGATGGTTCTATGATTGGACTTAATGCTGAAATTCTTAAACAGTATTTAGAATATATTACCAATATTCGTATGAATGCCCTAGGACTTAAACCCATATTTGAAGAGCGCGTTAACCCACTGCCTTGGATTAATCATTGGTTAGACTCTGACAGCGTTCAAGTTGCACCACAAGAAACAGAGATTACCGCTTATTTAGTGAGTGCGATTGACAACAATATGGCTATTGATGACGCTGATTTTGGTGATTTTAAGCTTTAATTAATCAATGTTTAAAATCGATGTTGACAATATCAATGGCAAAACTGAATCGCTGTATGTGTTTGGCGAACAATCCATTCTTACTGAGTTAGAAGACAACCAAATACTCCTTAACCACTCTTGCCGACAAGGGCATTGTGGGCTATGCATACTGCAACTCCTATCGGGTGATGTTATGCATCAGGACTGTTTAGTGCCACTTTCACGAGGAGAAATTTTGGCTTGTCAGGCTAGGCCGATCAGCGATATTAAGGTTAGCGTACGAGATTTTTAGTCTTTACTGTATTGAGACAAATATTCTAAGACCTCATCGGCATTGCCTTTGAATGCCACTCTGCTTATTTTTTTCTTGATTTGATAATCATACATCGGGTCATAATAATTCACCAATAACTCTTCTACTACTGGGTAAAAATCCTTATGGTCGCCCTGCTCTTTGTATGTTGATAGCGCATTATTCACCAATTTTAATAAGGCGTTATAACGCTCTAAACCCAAGCGCTTTTGAATTTTTTCCAAACTTCTTAGCCAATATTGGGCAAAGTTATCAAAACCCTTGGTGCTGTCTTGCATCATAAAATCGTTGTACATATTAATAACATAGGCATCCATGCTGACTTTAAGGCGCTGTTCAATATTGGCTTCTAATAAGATGAGTTTGGCTTGTTTGGTTTTGGCTTGTACGCAATCTGGGATATGTAGCGCCCCTATATTTGAGCCTTCATCTTCAAATAACAAGGTTGTTTTGTGTTGTTTTTTAATCAGCTCAATTGCCAAAACATTTTCAAAATTAATCTGTGTAGGTTGTGGCGTAGTCGTATTACCAAAGGCGGAGCCACGGTGGTTTGCCAAGCCTTCCAAATCAATCCTATTGTTAATTTTGTCAAGCAACAAGGTTTTACCACAGCCTGTTTGCCCACCGATAACAATTGGTGTGATTTGTTGCATAATTCTATAAGTCTCATCAATAAGAAACCGACGCAATGCCTTGTAACCGCCTTTAACACGAGGATAGTCAATACCAGAAGCCGTATAAATCCATTGTTGCGTGATTTGACTACGCAGACCACCACGAAAACAATAAAGTGCACCATTTGGGTTGTTTTTGATGAATTGTAGCCATGCTTCTATGCGTTTATTTTTTACATCGCCTTGCACCAGCTCATGCCCAAGCTCAATGGCTTTTGCCTGACCTTTGTTTTTGTAGCAAGCGCCTATTTTCTCGCGCTCATCGTCACTCATTAGAATAAGATTTTGCGACTGTGGAAAAGCACCCTGTTCAAACTCAATCGGTGCACGCGTATCAATCAGTGGCGTATCAATGGTGAATAAACGCGTGAGATCGGTTATCTGTATAAGTTCAGACATTAATTTGTATCGTGGATTTGTTGTTATCACACTCAACAATCTCACCAATAGCCTCTAAGTCAAAGCCCGATTCATGCGTTATTTGATGGAATTCAGATTCAGCACACCTAGAGACCATAATCAATAAACCACCACTAGTTTGCGGGTCGCAAATAATGGATTGTACCTCATTACTCATTGCGCTTAGATGGTGACCATAACTGTCAAAATTACGCTGCGCACCCCCTGGAGAGCAACCATTGGCTAAATAATTTTTAATATTTGGTAAGATCGGTACTTTGCTGTAATTAAGCATTGCGGAAACCTTTGAACCCAGACAAACTTCTGACAAATGTCCACCCAATCCAAACCCTGTGACATCAGTAATCGCATGAATACCATCAATTTTTGCTATTTTGCTACCAATATCATTAAGTTGGCACATGGTGTCAATGGCGCGTTTTTCGTCTTCAGGTGTGATTTTCTTTTGCTTTTGTGCAGTGGTCAAGATGCCAATGCCTAAGGGTTTAGTGAGATATATCTTATCTCCTACTTTGGCAGTAGAATTCTCTTTTAAGTGTTTAATTGCCACCCTGCCTGTTACTGCTAAGCCAAAAATGGGTTCAGGCGCATCAATACTATGACCCCCTGCTAAGCTAATGCCCGCATCAGCACAAACCATCCGCCCTCCTTCAATCACTTGGCGTCCAACCTCAGGGGGTAATTTGTCCAATGGCCAACCAAAAATCGCAATTGCCATCAGCGGTACACCACCCATCGCATACACATCGCTAATGGCATTGGTAGCTGCGATACGCCCAAAGGTAGTTGGGTCATCAACAATAGGCATAAAGAAATCCGTGGTGCTGATAATGGCCTCACCATTGCCTAAGTCATACACAGCAGCATCATCACGAGAATGATTGCCCACCAATAAATTGGGATCACTAATTTCCTCAATAGATGAGGCTAAAATCGTATCCAGAACTTTGGGTGATATTTTGCAACCGCAGCCTTGTCCATGGCTATATTCAGTAAGTTTAATCATAGTGATAATTATAACCAGAGACTTTTGCATAAGTAGGAATGATTGGCAAAATGACAAGTTTTGCCGAATTGGTGATTTTATGAAATATAGTCATAGCAAAGCTATGGCTGTGTTTTATAAAATTGTCAAGTGGGTAAAAAATGGCGTTTTGATGATTATTCATATTTATGCAAAGGTCTCAACCAGTAAATTTAAACTTTTACTTGTTCAAGGCTCACTTGATTGAATGAGGGTGATAATGGCTTTTTTGTTAATTTTATGCGTCTCACCCTTGTAAAGATTGGCTTCTAATTGTTGCAGTATGGGATCCAATTCATTCAAATTAAGCGGTAATAATAAGTCAAATAAAGCCTTATCACCTTTGCTGGATTTAATCTGTTTGATTAAATCTTGATTTTTTTCTGGCGCTGGTTTGCTGTTAAGCCTTATACCTAGAAAACTAATGAGCGCACCAATGATAAGTCCGAATAGTAGGTAATAATATTTTAATTTATTATTGACAGGCGTTTTGTTGTCGGGCGTTTTGTTGTCGGGCGTTGTTATGGTTTCAGTTGTTGCTATGATAGGGGTAACTTTGTCAACTTGAATGTTAATAGGTTGGGTGCTAAGGGTTTTTTTGGTTTGGGTTTTTTTATCAAAATAATCAAGTTTTAGACTGGGTATAACGAAATTTTTTCCACCAACAATAGCAAATTTTTGTTGCCAACCTTGGTCACTGGTAACGACATCATCGCTGTAAATTGTGGCATTATTAATGTCAATCTTCAAGGCTTCAATGTCTCCAATATTACCTTTGCCAGCAATGCGCACCGTTAAATTAACAGCATCGCCTTGTTTAACTTTTTGCTTATCAACGGTGGCTTTCATGGTAAAGTCGCCAAAGACCCTAAGATCATCTGGTAGGGGTTTTACTGTTAGCGTCAAAGCATTTGAAAATATTTTTTTCTGTTGAGCGTTCCATCCCCCATACAAAAAATTACCAAAAGCATCTCTGCTTTGATTACTAATAGTAACAACCAAACTTGGAATACGAATGGTGCCAAAATTATTGGCTTTGATTTGGTAACTGAGCGTTTGAACATTGTAGTTTTCATCAGCAATATGCGTTACTTTTTTATTGTTGATAAACAACAAATCTTTTACATTGGGCATAGAAAGCTCAACTTGATTGATGGCTGACAGGGATTTTTTGGCTTTAAAAGTAATGGTTAAATTGACTGTATCGCCCAAGAAAAATGTTGTTTTATCTACTTTGGCTTCCAGAATATAATCATCTCCTGCTTTGGTTTTTGTTGGTTTTTTATAGGTTATTTTTATGGGTTTAGTGGTTTGTTTGACGCCATCTACTATTAGCGTGTAGGCTGGAATTTGCAGGCTTTTTAAAGGTTTGAAGGTATAGGACTTGCTGCTTTGTACCATGCGTTTAGTGTTCATAATGCTAATACTTTTGGCATTGTTTGTGCTTAACACAGAATACCCTGCAATTTTACTAATC
>NZ_FQTR01000058.1:10205-12338 GCF_900128535.1 bacterium endosymbiont of Bathymodiolus sp. 5 South
GCCTCATCAATTTTTTGCAATTTAGCGTAAGTATTACCCATATTATACAAACGATTAAAGTCCAATTCTTTGTCTTTAACGCTTTGATATTGTTCCAATGCTTGCTCGTATAAACCTTGCTTATAAAGACTATTTGCTTGGTTTAGGTGTGCAGCGTCATTGTCAATATCGGAAAATTTTTCTGCGGCCGCTTCATAATCTTGCTTTTGGTAAGCGCTATTAGCTTGCTCAATGTGCAAAAAATCCAACAATCCTGCCTCTACATTCATTGACAATAAGACGAAAAAAATAAATTTCATGGTTTTCTAGGTAAGGAAAAAAAGACAACAAACAACAGCAGCAAGGCAAGTAACAAAGGGTAATAAAACAGTTGGCGTTTTTGATTAATTTTTACCTCCTTGCTGTTATTGTGCCGATCAAAAGTATTAATAAAATCTGACAAATCGTTATTATTTAAAGAATATTTAAGATACTTTCCACCTGTTTGCATTGCTAATGTTTTAATATTTGGATTTTCTCTAACAACAACAATATTATTGTCCTGGTCTTTTAAAAGCCCATTTTCAGTACGCATACTGCCACCACTCTTGCTAGCGATATCAAAGATAAAAATTTGTAGATTGTGCTTTATTGCATACGCAATCGCCTCTTTAAAATTAGCGTCATCGCCACCATCGGTCAATAGCAATATTTGCTTATTTTTTGTTGTGCCTGTCAAATCACTGGCAGCTTGTAATAAATTGCGTATGTCGGTGCCTTTTAAATTAATACTGTCTGTGCGTAAATTTTTAATTAAAAATTTAAGACTGGAAAAATCATCCGTTAAAGGGGAAATTAAAAAAGTCTGACTGGTAAACCCTAAAATGGCAACCTGCCGATCTCTAATTTTATCCAGACTATGTAACAGTTTGTTTTTTGCAAATTCAAAGCGGCTTGGGTAAACATCATTTGCCAACATAGAATACGACATATCCATTGCCACTACTAAGTCACTCAAGTGTTTTTTTATCTTAATTTCCCCTTTGTCAAGGGTTGGCTGACTTAGTGCCAATAAAATTAAAATAATGGATAATAATAGCAACTTAAGGCGTGTTTTTAGGCGCATCCCATGCTTGTCCAAACTGATTTTCTCCAGCACTTCGGGCGCAAACAAAGCCTCAAGATTGCTTGTCTTGTGGTGAATAAAAAACCACAATATAGCCACTAGAATGAGAGTGTAAAGTAATTCTATTTGTTCAAAATCCATGTGTTTCTCTGCCAAAAATAAAGAAATAAAAGCATTAACGCCAAACCTAGGGGGTAGTAAAAATAATAAGCTTTCTTTTCGTATTTGTTAATGTTTATTTTACTTTTTTCTAATCGATTGATTCGCATATAAATGTCTTTTATGCCTTGGATGCTATTGGCTGAGAAGAATTCAGCACCTGTGCCTTGTGCAATCTCTCTCAAGATCCCAGCATTAAAATCTCCTGCGTTACCAATGCCAATGGTATACACTTTTATTTTGTTACTTTTTGCACGGTTCATTGCCACTTCAAGCGGCACACTGCCTGCGTTGTCTATACCATCCGTCAACAAAATGGCAATCTTTTCTTTAGAATGAGAACCTTTAAAAAGTTTGGAACTTAAAAATAAAGCCTCGTAAAGTGCCGTTCTTTGCTGCCCAGCAATGCCTACATCAATATGGCTGAGTATTTCAATAATACTTTTTTTGTCATAAGTCAAAGGCACGGCAGTATAAGCAAAATCTGCAAAAATACTCAATGCTAATTTATCGGTCTTACGCTGTTTGATAAAATCCACCAAAATTTTCTTAACAACCCCAAACTTATTGCTTTCTTGCATTGACCCAGAGGCATCTAAAATTAATGAAATTTCATAACCTTTGCTATTATCAAGTATTATCTCCTTGGTTGTAATCGGGCTGGCAAGGGCAATAATAACCAAACTGAGGGCTAAAAATTTTAGGCTGTTGCGCAACAATTGCTTAGACTTTACAAGGGTTTTTAAGTTTTCACTGTATGGAAAATAAATAGATAATTTTTTCTCTTGGCAAAAAAACAAACAAGCGAATACAACAATAATGAGTGCCAATACATAGGGATATTCAAAACTAAACACAAAGAAACTCCT
>NZ_FQTR01000059.1 GCF_900128535.1 bacterium endosymbiont of Bathymodiolus sp. 5 South
AAGAAATAAGAGGTATTTTAGCAAAAGTTGGTTGATTTGTCTATGGTTATTGTTGGTTTTATTGTTATAAATCAATTTGTTGTGTGGTTTTTAAGGGTTGACTAGTTAAATCCCAATTCATTAATATAGGTGTTACTAAAAAGCAACTATTTTTTTCTAATGTGAAGACCTTAAAAAGACTCTAGTTGTTAAATATTAAAAGACTTTTGTTGAATAATTCTGACGCAATTTTCATACGCTTCTGCTTTTCCGCTAACAAATTCATTCATTCCATATATTTCAATGTCTTCTGATTTACGCAATTCTTTTTTCCAGCGTCCCCTAGATTCTTGTGCTAAATTTGAAACTTCACTCAGGGCATCCATGTATTCAATTTTTTCAAAGAAACCTTTTGACATCAACTCAACTGTTTCTAATAATAAATTTTGTAAGTTTTCTACTAATATGAAATTAACCATTAAATTATCGTTTTTAATTTCATGGTATTCAAAATCCAAACAATCTTCTTCATACATTTCATGGTGTTCGTCAAAATCCAAGCACATAATTTTAAATGGGAAGTAAAAATTTGGATTCTGTTTTATATAGTTAATTGTGCTTAATACCCGTTCTTTTGTGATTTTCATTTTTTTACCTTATTTTATATTGCCCACGACTTTGAAATTTAAGATAGCCCCTGTCTCTCAAAATTTGTAATTGTTGTCTTATTTTTGCTAAGATATTGTTATTTTCTGGATGTTTTAATTTTAAGTGATTTTCAAATTGATAAATGTCTCTTAAACTAAAACTTTGCTTGCCTATTTCATCCAAACATCTGATAATATCAAGTAGCCAGCCTTTTGATTTTAAGGTTCTTGAGTCTTGTAAAAATTTTGTCCTATTCCAATCATTTAGCACCTTGTCTTTACTGTTATTCTTACCGTTTTTTATGTAGAATATTTTGCCACTATCTGGAATAGTGTCTAATAATATATTACAACCTACCCATCCAGAACGCCTTGCTTTTTGAGATAGTGGTTTTCTTTTCTCTATAATCTCAGGTATAAAAAAATGTTTTGGTATCACGATAAAGTTAGTTACATCGAAACTATTTTTGTCATAATTCAAAAAGAAAAAGTTTGGATTGGAATCACTTTTTAGTCTCTCTATCATTGTTGAATAAGCTCCATCAACAATTTTCTTGCCCATGGTATTTTTTTTACTTTTTAACTCATAATCTACTTGGCAACTGGCACAATAGAAATCAGCAACGGGCTTGTTATTCTCGTATTCATTTATGTCGCCCCCACAGCATGGGCAGTAAATATATTTGTTTACCCAACTTTCGCTTAAAACTCGTATTTTTTGAGATTTGCTACTGTACGCCTCAGAAAGAGGTGAATAAAGATTTAAATTCATAACTGTGCTTAACTTATAAACCGATTAGCCTGCACAAAATCAATCGTATATTTTTGATATAAATCTTTGATAATTTTTTAGTCTATTTTTTGATCACTTTCTTCTTTTTGGGCTTGGCTTTAGGCTTAAGTTTACCAGCAACGGCTTTTTTGCATTCTTCAAGGCTTAGATCTTTTGGTTCTTTGTCGCCGAAGACTTTTTTAATGGTGATGTTTTTTTGACCTTTGCCTTTTTTCTTGCCGTTCCAAATGTAGGGACCGAAACGACCATTAAGGACTTGAATTTCGCTGTCATCGAAGGTTTTTATGATGCGTTCGGCATCAAACTTTTCTTTGGCTTTGATGAGTGTTAGTGCCTCATTAAGGGTTACTTCTTCAGGGGTGATTTCTTTAAGAGAGACATATTTTTTGCCGTATTGGATGTAAGGACCGAAGCGACCATAATTGGCTTTGATGACGCCAAAGTCGTCAGTTTCACCAACAGTGCGAGGCATATTGAATAGTTCTAGCGCCTCCTCTAATTTAATGGTTTCAATGTCTAATGAGCCTCTGAGTGAAGCAAAGACGGGTTTCTCTTCATCGTCTTTGTGTCCGATTTGTGCAAAGGCACCGTATCTGCCAAAGCGCACACTAACGGGTTTGCCGCTTTTGGGGTCGGTGCCGAGTTCGCGCATGCCGTGGGTTTCTTCTCGGGAAATATCAGCAGCATCTTCGACTTTTTGGTGGAAGGGCTTGTAAAAGTTTTTGACCACGCCTTGCCATGGGACATTTTGCGTGGCAATGGTGTCAAAATCAGACTCTAGTTTTGCAGTAAATTGATAATCAACAATCTCACTGAAATATTTAACCAAGAAGTCGTTGAGTAAATAGGCAACACTGGTTGGGAACAGTTTGTTTTTTTCAGCACCTGTGTTTTCAATAGAGGTTGATTCAACCATTGTGCCGTTTATAATTTCAATTTTTTGGTATTCACGCTCTACGCCTTCGCGCGTTTCTTTAGAAACATAACCTCTGTCTTGCACGGTAGAGACCATCGTGGCAAAAGTTGACGGTCTGCCGATGCCCATTTCTTCAATTTTCTTTACCAATGAGGCTTCAGTATAGCGCGGTTTGGCACGAGAAAAACTTTCTCTGGCAGTAAAATTGGCAATACTTAATGCATCGCCTTTGTTTAAATTTGGCAACAGTTTGTCATCTGAAGATAGGTAATCGTACACACTTAAAAATCCAGGGAATACCAAGACTTCACCGTTAGCGATAAAATTCTCAGCACGATTAGAAATATTGATTTTAATTTGTGTTTTTTGCAATTCAGCGTCGCTCATTTGGCAGGCTAATGTGCGTTTATAAATAAGGGTGTAAAGTTTTGCTGCTTGGTGTTCTAAGCCAAAAATCTCTGACTTGGTAAGATCAGTTGGGCGAATGGCTTCGTGCGCTTCTTGTGCACCTGCATCTTTGGTTTTAAACCTTCTTTCTTGGTGATAATTACGACCAAATTCTTTTTCAATCACTTTGCCGGCGGCTTCAATGGCTGTTTCAGAAAGTGTGAATGAGTCTGTTCGCATATAAGTAATCGCACCTTCGCGGTAGAGGCCTTGTGCCAAGGTCATGGTTTGCTTGACTGAGAAGCCTAATTTTTGTGAGGCTTCTTGTTGCAGTGTTGAGGTGATAAAAGGAGGTTTAGGTGAGCGCTTTGAAGGTTTTTTCTCAATCGATGCAACGCTGAGTTTGGCATCTAAAAGTGCTGTGGCAAATGCCAAGGCTTCCTCTTTGTTGTTGAAGTCTGTGCTTAGTTTTACTTCAATGAGTTCCCCTGCAGCATTGACCAAATCTGCCTTAACCTTATAGGTGTTTTTACAGGTATGGTCGATAATTTCCCTTTCCCTTTCTACCACTAAGCGCACCACTGGGGATTGTACTCGACCTGCTGAACGAGCCCCTGATATCTTGCGCCATAGAACTGGCGAGATCTCAAAACCTACCAACCTATCAATAATGCGTCTGGCTTGTTGTGCATCAACTAAGTTGTAATCTACTATCCGTGGCTCGGTGATTGCACGGGTAATTGCACCTTTGGTAATCTCATGAAAGACAATTCTGGGTGTGTCTTTTGGTAGGTTGAGCGCCTCTAGCAAATGCCAAGCAATTGCTTCTCCTTCGCGGTCCTCATCCGTTGCGAGATAAATTTTATCAGCGGCTTTTACATCCTTGCGTAATTGTGCAACGACTTTTTTCTTGTCCGCAGTGACCTCGTAGGTGGGTTCGAAATTATTTTCAATATCAACACCCATGTCTTTTTTTGGCATATCACGAATATGCCCGATGCTTGATTTAACACTATAGTCTTTGCCTAAGAATTTTTCAATAGTTTTGGCTTTGGCGGGGGACTCAACAATGACAAGGTTTTTTGCCATTATTGAACCGTGTGGTTGTCATCAAGAAACATAATTGATTCTAGCCATTGTGGCGATATTTCTTCATCGTTACTGTTGCCAAGTATCATCATGACCACCCATTTAAGGTCATCTAGAGATATCGTGGAATCGCCCAGTGACATAATTTGATCAATAATCATTTCACGCTGGTTAGCGTCAATTTGACCCATGTTCTCCATAAATAATAGGAAGCCACGAGATTTTGTGCCAAGTTTTAATTTTTCCTCTTCGCTGTAAATGCGCATACCACCATTGGCGCTGCCAAACGCTTGAGTTTCCCCATCTTGCAAAGTAGCAATGTTCTCCAGCCAACTGAGGGCTTTATCAATGCGTGTAACCTCAAATCCAGCGTCTGAAAGGTGTGCTTTTAAGGCAGTGTCGTCAATTTCTTGAGACGCATCTTGCTCTGCTACTTCAAACAGATAATCAAACATATAAGTCAGTACATCAAGAATATTATTATTTGTCATAAAACCTCACTTTAATATATAACCAAAGCCATCCACTTTTTCTATCACACCCTGAAGCTCTAATAAGGGCAACTCTTGTGTGACTATTTGGGGACTCAAGCCACTTTTTTCAACTATTTCATCAATATTTATAACATCGTAACTCAGGTATTTTAATAGCACAGAAGAATTATTGTTCGTGTATTTTTCAGAAGTGGTTGAATTATTTTTTTGATTGGGTCCTGGCAAGTCGATTTGTAATTCATCAAGAATGTCATCAACATTTTCAACCAATTTAGCACCCTGCTTGATAAGATGATGACAGCCTTGCGATAATGGGTTGTGGATTGAGCTAGGAATAGCAAACACTTCTTTGCCTTGTTCGGCAGCTAGTTTGGCAGTAATCATTGTGCCACTTTTGATACTGGCTTCAACCACCAAGGTGCCTAAACTTAACCCACTAATCATACGATTTCGTCTTGGAAAATTAGCAGCAATGGGCGCGGTGCCTATACAAAATTCAGAAACCAAAGCGCCTTTGGTTGAAATTTGATGTGCCAAGGCCTTGTGTTTTGCTGGATAGATTCTATCAAGCCCTGTGCCACAAATGGCAATGGTGGGTTTGTCGGCTTCTAAAGCGCCAATGTGCGCACTGGCATCGATACCACTTGCCATGCCAGAAGTTATCACAATACCCAGCTTTGATAAAGACTTGGCAAACTCATGTGCATTTTGCTTGCCACCAGGGCTTGGATTGCGACTACCCACAATAGCGAGTTGTGGTAAAGTTAAGCAAGATACATCGCCTCTAACATAGAGCAAGGGTGGTGGATCGGAAATGGTCTTGAGTTGTTCGGGGTAGCCGTCATCAATTAAAGTAAGAATATGGCAGTCATTGGCTTTGGCCCAATCAAGATCTGCTTGCACCAACGAGGTATCGTTTTGTGCTATAAAGTCAAGCGCCTCTTGGCGAAATATGCCACAAGCCTTGCGCTCGGATGTAGAAGCTAAAAATACTTGCTCAGGGGATTCAAAAGCTTTGAGCGCTTTATAAAAGGTGCGTGTACCAACATTTGGCGCCCTTAATAACATTAACCAATAAACTAAGTCCATGCTTTCATTGTAACAGTTTCGTTGTGGCAACTTGTTGTTATGTTAAAATATAACACTTTTAAGCAAAATAGAAAATGAAGTTGCCACCCTTAATGGGTAAGCTGAAATTCATTATTCAACATTGAGGAAATTTTATGAAATATTATCGTTGTTTATATTTTTTTATCTTTGCCTTATCCGTAAAGGCATACGCATATCAACCTAAAATTGAGATTGTTGAGCAATTTGACAACCTAAGAATGGTTGCTTTTATTAATAAAGAGGATGCTGATAGTAATCCTTCGTGGATACCGGGCAGCAATAAATTACCTTTAACTGTTGTTGAGGCTATACGCGCAGTCAATGTTTTAAGTAAAAAACTAAATACCATCGTAGAGATAGAAATAAGATTAATGCCAAAATACAAAAATAGGTGGCATTATCTAATTAAAACCGCTAAAACTGCTAATAGCGCCATGAGGTTCAAATATAATATTTATGTCGTGTTAATGAATGGCAAGGTTGTACCTGCAATAATTGAGCCAGCTATCTGAATTATAATTGTGTAGCCCATAGTTTGTTGAACGCACACATAGAATTTACGGTAAAATTGCAAAATTTTATTGAGTTGACTTTATTATGAAACAAAAAAGAACCTTTCAGCCGAGTGTTATCAAGCGTAAGCGTACACATGGTTTTCGATCAAGAATGAGCACCAAAGCAGGTCGTGCAGTTATCAATGCTCGCAGAAGAAAAGGGCGTAAGCGTTTAGCTGCTTAGTAGGCTATTTCTTGATGTTTTTTGGGTTGGCGCGCGAGGCTAAAATCCTTAAATCCAGTGAATACACCCATGTTTTTAAGGGTGGCACATTGGCAAGGGGCAAGCACTGGCAAGTTATTGCAAAACCACTCAAAGCGTCAAAACCACGCTTGGGTTTGGCCATATCAAAAAAAGTCCATCGCTTGGCGGTTGACAGAAATCGATTTAAACGCGTTGCCAGAGAAACATTTAGACTACAGCAACAACATTTAGATAATTGGGATTTTGTGGTAATGGCAAGGAAATCAAAGCCAGTAAAAAATCCTGTTTTGTCGGCAGAACTGCTTGACTTATTTAAAAAGGTAACAAAAAAGTAATTTGAATTATGCGTTATTTACTACTTATTCCTATTAAATTCTATCAGTTGTTTATCAGCCCGCTGTTAGGACCTCATTGTCGTTTTGACCCAACCTGCTCGCAGTATGCTTATGATGCTGTGAAAGAGTATGGTTTTTTCAAAGGATTTTTTTTGAGCATCAAGCGTATTGGCAAATGCCACCCTTGGCACGAAGGGGGATTTGACCCAGTGCCGAAAAAACACCCACATTAACAAGGTATTTTATTATTATGAATAACCAAAAATTATTTTTAGGCATTGCTATTTTCTTTACAGTTTTCATTTTGTGGGACAAGTGGCAAATTACACAAACTACTGATGCCAATGGCAATATAGTCAGTAAAACTGAAATCACTTTGGGTGTGCCAACATCAAATAGCGATGTGCCGACGGTGGATATGCAGGAGGTGAAAGTTGACATGCCAACACTAAGTGTGGCACACGCAGGCGACTTTACCACGGTAACCACTGATTTATTAACGGTAGAAATCAGCCACAAAGGCGGCACGATTCAAAATGCCTTTTTAAATACTTACCCTGTAGAATTGAAAAGCGACGAAAAACTTCAATTATTAAGTGATCAGGCAGGCGCATTGTTCCAGGCACAAAGTGGTTTGGCATCAAGTAATGACTTGTTGCCTGGTCACCTAGCTGATTTTGATTCAGCCAACACGAACTATCAGATGACTGGAGATGAGTTGGTGGTGCCATTGACATGGCAGGGTAAAAATGGCATAGAAGTGGTTAAAAATTATCATTTTAAAAAAGGCAGTTATGTGGTTGGAGTTGATTATCAAATTATCAACAACTCCAATCAGACAATCCCAGTTAAATCTTATGTGCGCTTGAGCCGTAACGCTATTGACCAATCAAATATGATGATGCCAACTTTTACTGGTGGTCTCATATATGATAAGAAAAACAATACCGTACAAAAAAATGATTTTGAAGATTGGAGTGATTTCAAGCAACAACAAGTACTCGGTGGCTGGATGGCGATGGTGCAACAGTACTTTTTTGCAGCATGGATCCCAAATCAAGATAAACAGCAAAATTTTTCTACCAGTGTTAATGATAAGATTTATAAAATAACCAATGCCAATCAACAAACCAGTATTGCCGCTGGAAGCAGTGTAGTGCTTGATGTTAATCAATTGTATCTCGGCCCTAAAGAATACGGCAAGATTGAAGAAGTGGTAGCTGGGCTGCATTACACGCTAGACTATGGCTGGCTAGATATTATTGCGGATCCATTGTCATGGGGCATTCATAAAATCAATAATTTTGTTGGCAGTTGGGGTTGGTCAATTATTCTTATTACTATGCTGATTAAGTTGGTTTTCTATCCACTCAGTGAAAAGTCTTATCGCTCGATGGCAAACATGAGAAAACTTGCGCCAAGATTAGCAAAACTCAAAGAAACTTATGGTGATGACAAGCAAAAGATGGGTCAAAAAACCATGGAGCTGTATAAACAAGAAAAAGTCAACCCAGTCTCAGGTTGTCTGCCAATTATGGTGCAAATCCCTGTGTTTATCGCCTTTTACTGGATGTTGCTTGATACGGTTGAATTACGCCAAACGGCGTTTTGGTGGATGTCAGATTTATCCGCCATGGACCCATATTACATTCTGCCGATTGTGATGGGCATCTCAATGTTTATTCAACAAAAACTTAATCCGCCGCCGCCTGATCCAATGCAAGCTAAGATTATGATGTTCTTGCCGTTGGTGTTTACTGTTATGTTCCTATGGTTTCCATCAGGACTCGTACTTTATTGGGTGTTTAACAACACGCTATCCATTGCCCAACAATGGACAATTAATAAGCGTTTGAGGTAGTTAGTTACCCTTATCTTTTTTATATGTTTATAGAAATTTTAACGGCAGAGTGAAATCAAGTGATACCAAAAGATAAGGCGACACAAGGCGCTTTAAGAATAAAAACTTGGTGTTGTTAAGTGTCGATATAATAGCGAACAATGAGTATTCTAGATAACACAGATGATTATCAGTTTTGGCGAGATGAAAAACTCAGCAATGCACAGAGTAATATTGAAGACTGCCTAGTTGAGATTAGAAATCCGCAGGCGTTGAGTAAAGCTGAAAAAGATAAAATTCAACAACTTTGCTGCACTAACAACTTTGCCTTATTTGCAATCAAAACACAAGACGACTATGCACAAGCTGTAGTGCAAATCAATCGCCAAGTGGGTCTGCTGGATTATGATCAGCATCTGTATGCACAAAGTAACGGCTTGGCGCATATCAAGCAAAGCGATAAGCAAGAACGCTCAGAGTTTATTCCTTATACCGACAAGGCGATTGGTTGGCATACCGACGGTTATTACAATGCCGTTGATAATCGGGTGCGTGCTTTTTCATTGTTTTGCGTGTCACCGGCTGCTACTGGCGGTGTTAATCAATGGATTGACCCACAGATGGTTTATCTGCTCTTAAGAGAAAATAATGTGGATGTCGTTAAGGCGCTTACTCATCCACAGGCAATGAGTATTCCCGAGCATGAGGTGGATGGACAAGTGAGACGCGCTAAATCAACGGGAGCTATTTTTTTGATTGATGAACCAAGCGCTGAGCTTTATATGCGCTACACGCAACGCAAGAAAAACATTGAATTTTTAGATTCCTCAGAGGTTAAGCAGGCAATGACTTTGTTAGATGATTTATTAAAAATACCAACACCACATCATTTTGAGCATACGATGAATACTAATCAAGGACTGATTTGTAATAATATATTGCACAATCGTTCAGCATTTGTTGATGACCCCCAACATCCACGCCTCTTATTAAGAGGGCGTTACTCTAATAGAGTTTGTTGTTATAATTCTAAGCATGATTGAAAACCATTTGCTTGCTTGTGCAAAACAAGTTCCATCGCTAAATTACAACGAACGCCCTAATGACAAGGTTTCATTGGTGGTTATTCACAATATTTCTCTGCCGCCAAAACAGTTTGGTGGTGATTGTGTTGAACAATTTTTTACCAATCAATTGGATTTTGGTACACACCCTTACTTTCAAACATTGATTGGCATTGAAGTTTCCGCGCATCTATTTATCAAACGTGGTGGTGAGGTTATTCAATTTGTGCCATTTAACAAACGCGCTTGGCATGCAGGGCAGTCCAATTTTAAAGGCAAAGAAAACTGCAACGATTTTTCAATCGGTATTGAATTAGAGGGCGGGGATGATATTGAGTATACTGATAGGCAATATCAAGCACTCAATGACAGTATAAAAGCATTAAAATCACAGTACTTAATAACGGATATTGTTGGCCACAGCGATATTGCCCCGGGCAGGAAAACTGACCCAGGCGATACATTTAACTGGAGCAAAATAAAATAAAATGAAGGCAGCTGAGCTAGCAAATAAAATTCAACTGGTTATCTTTGATGTTGACGGTGTACTCACTGATGGCGGGCTATATTTCACCGAAGACGGCACAGAATTAAAGCGTTTTAACTCACTTGATGGGCACGGTATTAAAATGCTTAAAGACAATGGCGTTGAAGTGGCTGTGATTACTGCACGAGATAGCAAGGCAGTTGCCTATCGTATGAAAAATCTTGGCATTACGCATTTTTATCAAGGACAAGCAGATAAAGTGGTGGCGTTTAACGACCTATTGCAAAAACTTAATCTGAGTGCTGATGAGGTGGCTTATGTGGGCGATGATGTGATTGATTTGCCAGTAATGACCAAAGTTGGTTTTTCTATTGCTGTTGCCAATGCACATGACACGGTCAAACAATACGCAAATTTAATCACTGAAAAATCCGGTGGACACGGTGCGGTGCGTGAAGTGTGTGATTTTATTCTCAAAGCGCAGGGCAAGTTTGATGATGCAATGAAACTTTACCTTGACTGATTTTCAAACTCTCTGTTATCAAACATTGAAAGCCAAGGTGCCGGCTGGGCGTGTTATCACTTACGGCGGTTTAGCAAAACTCATTAATCGTCCAAACGCACACCGCGCAGTTGGCTCGGCTATGAATAAAAACCCTTTTGCACCTGAAGTGCCTTGTCATCGTGTGGTGAAATCAAATGGAGAACTAGGGGGTTTTGCAGATGATATAGCCGTAAAAATAAAACGCCTTCAAAGAGAAGGCGTTTTAGTAAAAGAAGGCAAGATTGTAAATTTTCAAGGTGTTTGTGTATGAAACAAAGTATTATTGGCTATTATTAAAAAAATAGGTGATGTAATATTTGAGAGTGCTGTTTAAATATACTCCTGTTTAGGTTTCTGCTCCACAAGGTATTTATTGTAATTAGTGTTAAATTCTTGTTCTAACTCATCTATTCGTCCTATCTTCCCATTTTTTCCTACAAGAAAATCTCCTATCTTTTCAGACATAAGTAGTAAATATATAGGGATAATTATTGTAGAAATAAGACTAACACAGAGAATAGTCCAAACAATAATTGAAAATTTAAGAAACTCAGGAGGAAGGTGTGGAAAGACTGTAGCAAACAACAGTATAAGTAAAGCTACTAAAATAGAAATGTTAACCCAATGCAATCCTTTGCCAGTCAATATAAAATTTACAAAATATTTACAATCTCTTTCGCTATGTTTCCATGCCCTACAAAGGCTACTCTTTGTGTTTTTTGTACAATCCTCGGATTTTTTTTCATCGCATTCAGTGATAGCAGTTAATTGCATGTAACTCTCTTCAACTGTATCACCAGCAAGGCTATTATCTTTTTTTATTGCACCAATTCTTTCTTGCAACTCTTCGTCTTTAAGCATTTTTTCACGAATTTTCTTCATCTTTTCTAAAACGGAACCGTGCTTAATTTCTCGATAAGCCAAATTAAAAACAATGGATATTTCTATTAAATAGGCTAAATCAAGATACCCAGAAGCCATTTATGCAGTAGTGTAATCTGGTTGTTGTTCAAAAAAATCGCCGAATATTTTTTCTTCAGCATTTTTAACAATATTAGGATGATTAAAAGAAGCGACTGCTATATTGCTACCAGGGTTGTCACAATATCTAAAAGCACCTTTGTCTCTTGTTACAATATGCGCTTTCAGGGGTTTGTCATAAGTTTTAACAGTGCAAGCGTTGCTTTGTAGGCACTTGGCTAAAAAACGATTGCCATCAAGTTTGCTACCTTGGTAATCGTCTATTAGAACTTTAACTGTTATGTTATTTTTTAATGCTACGCCTAAGGCCCTCACTATTTTATCGGTATTATAGACAGACAAACTGGTAGAAGTAATATTAATGCTTTTTTTTGCACCTTCAAGAAATTGATAAATTAAAGCTTGTGCGTGATCTTTACTACCATTCGATATCAAATCATCACTGTTGTCAGCGTCTAATTTTAAAAGATTTTCTTTGTAATCTTGCATAAATTTCATTATAGTATAAAATTTTATTAGATTTAATTTTTTTTGTTGCGAATTTTGCTAATCATTTGTAGTTGCGCCATTGACTCAGCAAGCGCTGCTTGGGTTGCTGAAATGTCTTGATTTTCAGTTGCATCTTGCATGGCTGCTTCTGCACGCTGTTTAGCTTCTAATGCTTTAGCTTCATTTAAATCACTTGCGCGAATAGCAGTGTCAGAAAAAATAGTAACCACATTAGGTTGTACTTCAACGATACCACCAGAAACATAAATGGACTCAATGCCTGTGTCAGTTTCAATACGAACTTCGCCTGGCTTTAATACTGATAATAGCGC
>NZ_FQTR01000060.1 GCF_900128535.1 bacterium endosymbiont of Bathymodiolus sp. 5 South
TAGCGAGATATAACTAAAAAACTTGGTGTAATCCTTGTCATGACTCATATATCCAATGGTGTAGATATGCACCATTAGGGATACAAATGACACCACGACTAACATCACAGCAGTTAAATTATCTACCAAAAAGCCAACACTAATATTGAGCCCACCAATTTGCATCCAAGTATAGAGATTTTGATTAAAAACTGCACCTTTCTCCAATACATGATAATCAAATACCACTAATGCAAGCACGGTAGAAACCAATACACCTAAAATCGTAATTGTATGCGTTACATTTCGACCTAAAACACGCCCAAAGAAGCCTGCAATAATCGCTCCAATTAAAGGTGAAAGTGCCATTGTTAAATAAATTTTTTCCATAATCAATTTGCTATCTTTTGTTTAACAGAATATTGCATGCTAGTGATAATTTGTCGTCCTATTACCTCGCCTAACACAGGTGGAACGGCATTGCCAATTTGTAAATTTTTAGAAGTTTTACTACCATAGAACGCATAATTATCGGGAAAACCTTGTAGCCTCGCTCCTTCTCTGGTGCTTAAAGCTCTATTTTGAAAAGGATGAATGCATCTTGAAGAAGAAGGCGTTCCAAAATTTCTAGTAATTGTTGGCGCTACTTCACCAGGCAATAATCTAGCGTAAGTATTACTGAAATAACTTTTTGGTCTCAACCTTTTTGGTAAATCATTGATAGATCCGCCTTGAGGAACAAGTGATAAAATTTCTTGCATTTTTGCACCGTAGTTAGCGGCATTATGTTCAGTTAACGTTTGGCAATTCCCTCTTAACTTTTTTTGATAATTATTGGCAACTTGATGATATTCTTGTGATGATCCGTTGGTTTTAATTGGTGGCAAATCAGAAATAGCCTCTATTAAAGATATTTTGCCAAATAAGTGTGTTGCAGTTGGTAGAAATACCTTATTCAACTCTTTCTTCCAAGCTAAAATAATTGTTCTTAATCGTTTTTGTGGCAACCCAAAATCAGAAACATCTAAAATGGTTGTGGTGCTATTAAAACCCAATTTATCCAATTTAGATAAGAGTTCTTTATAAACCTTACCCTGGTACATGGTTTTGAAGCCTGCAACATTCTCAAATATTATATAGTTTGGATTTAGTTCAGCAACAACTCTTAAAAATTCATAAAAAAGATTATTGCGATTGTCTTTTTCATTCTTAGACCCTAAGGTGCTAAATCCTTGACAAGGGGGACCACCTGAAACGAGAGAAATTTTTTTGATATTAAGTTTTTGTAATTCTTTCTTAAAATTAATTTTACGAATATCGTCATTCAGCATTTTTGTCTTTGTGTGGTTATTCACATAAGTTTTTGCAAAGTCTCTTTCTATTTCATTCGCTAAAACAACTTTAAAACCAGCTTTATTCAACCCTAAACTTAAGCCACCAGCACCTGAGAATAACTCTACTGCATATAAATCATTCATAAGCCTACCCCCAACTCTTTCAATGACGGCAAAGCATCTAATAATCGCCATTTAAAGTAGTTTTGATCAATAGAAAAAACACTCTGTCCTTCCATTTGTTGTCTTGTCACAAAATTAATATCATTATCTTTAATGCTATCTAATCTAATAAAAGCAACTTGGCCATTAAAAATATCTATATGAGAGACTTTTGCATAAGTAGGGATGATTAGCAAAATGACAAGTTTTGCCGACTTGGTGATTTTATGAAATATAGTCATAGCAAAGCTATGGCTGTGTTTTATAAAATTGTCAAGTTGGTGAAAAATGGCGTTTTGATGATTATTCATATTTATGCAAAGGTCTCTATGAATACAAATAGTTTTGATGCCATTATTTTGAGAAACTCTTTTAGCCTCTCTTACTTTGTGTTCTTTAATATCATTGATACCTTGAAATCCGGTCTGAACTTCAATATTAATAATTTCTCCATTCTTTTGAATTTGTAAATCTGCTGTTGGTGTTCTTTTAAAAGTATCAATATTTTTTAAATCATCATCGCCAATATTAACCATTAAAGCCACATCTATTGAAAATAGTTTAGCAAAAATAGGCTTAAATAACTCTACAAGAGCAAACCCTCTTAACCATGAAAACAAAACTTGCTCTGGTCTTCTGCCTTGGTTATTTAATTTTGATATTATGTCATTATTTTTAAGAATCTCATAAGGACGAGTAATATATTTCTCACTAAACAACTTTAAATCATTATTTTTTAAGTCAC
Source organism: bacterium endosymbiont of Bathymodiolus sp. 5 South (assembly GCF_900128535.1). Lineage (GTDB taxonomy): Bacteria > Pseudomonadota > Gammaproteobacteria > PS1 > Pseudothioglobaceae > Thiodubiliella. Next base: position 2,221 of record NZ_FQTR01000060.1, read on the forward strand.
CAACCAATATTTTATTAAGATTCTTTAAAATTTTAATTAACCGCTCATTAAGAAGTGTTATATACGCATAATCTATATCAGGCGTGATATCTTTTGCTGCTAAAAAAAACTTAGCGTCAGACTGATTAGAAAATCCTAATTCTAAACGGTATGTTTTAAAATAATTTGCTGGATTATCCATAATCACCCTTTCAAGCTATTAGTAACATCAACACTGATGGTGCCTTTAACTCTAAACAATAAAGTTAGAATCGCTAATCCAATTGCAACTTCTGCCGCTGCCACCGTCAAGATAAAGAAGACAAAGATCTGCCCTGCTTCGTTGCCTAAGAAATGAGAAAAAGCAATAAAGTTAGTATTTACGGCCACCAAGATCAACTCAACACACATCAACAAGGTAATGATATTGGTTCGATTAACAAAAATACCCACTAAGCCAATGCAAAAAATAATAGCGCTTAGAATTAAATAATCACTCAAACTAATCATGATTTATTCTCCTTGTTTTTTGGGGTAATTGAGACCAAACGCACTCTGTCTTTCGCTTGAACTTTAACCTGCTGCGCAATGGATTGACCTTTACGCTTGACTTCTTTGCGGTGCACCAAAGTAATGGCTGCAATAATCGCAATTAATAACAGCACAGCTGCCAATTCAAATGAATAAATATAATCGGTATAAAGTTGTAATGCCAAAACGGTGATATTACTGTAGTCTGCGCCGTGTCTTGCTGGTGCTGCCATCACATCCAAACCGAACTGATTGTAGCCCAATACCATTGCCATTTCAGTAACAATGACAGCTGCCACCAGCAAACCAAGCGGCAGATAACCTGCAAACTTTGCACGCAAGGTAGATTTATCAATATTCAACATCTTAATAACAAACAAGAACAACACCATGACTGCGCCGACATAGACCAAAATCAAAGTAATTGCTAAAAATTCTGCCTCAAGTAAAAGCCAAATACTGGCTGCAGAGAAGAACGCTAAAATTAAAAATAGCACGGCTTTCGCTGCATTACGCGAGAAAATCATTGCCAATGAGCTGGCAATAAACCAAAATGAAAGTATATAAAAAATTATTTGTTCAAAGTTCATCATTTACCTGTATTTTGCATCTTCTGCTCTCGCTTCACTAATGGCTTTTTCGTTATTATCGCCCACTCCTAATAAGCGCTCTTTGGTCATGATACTACCCTCTCTTGAATCAAGAAACGCATAGTCAAAAATTTGCGTTTCAACAATGGCGTCAACGGGGCAAGCTTCTTCACAAAAACCACAAAAAATACACTTAAATAAATCAATATCATACTGTGTGGTACGGCGCGAGCCATCTTCACGCATTTCAGATTCAATGGTAATCGCATTTGCCGGACAAACCGCTTCACACAGCTTACAAGCAATACAACGCTCTTCGCCATTTGGATAACGACGCAAGGCATGCAAGCCTCTAAAACGCGGTGAAATTGGTGTTCTTTCTTCTGGAAATTGCACCGTAATTTTTTTGTTAACCAACTCTTTAGCCGTGATTTTCATGCCGCTACGCAATTCACTAAGGCTAAAATCTTTAATTAATTTTTTAATATTAGATATCATAATTATACAAAGGTCTTTAGAACCAAGGTCCTATTTTAAATTGCGTCATTAATGCGACAACAAAAATCCAAACAATCGTCCACGGCAGAAATACTTTCCAAGATAGGCGCATAATCTGGTCATAACGAAAACGCGGAAAAGTCGCACGAATCCATAAATACAAAAACATAAAGAAAGTTGATTTTGCTAACAACCAAATAATGCCCGGCACCCAAGAAAACCCTGCTTCTAAATAAGCAATGCCTTCAAATGGAGAGTGCCAACCACCAAAAAATAGTATCACAGCCAACACTGCCATAAAAATCATATTGGCATATTCTGCCAAGAAGAATACTGCAAAAGTCATACCTGAGTATTCAACATGCGTACCGCCCACAATCTCAGATTCCCCCTCTACCACATCAAAAGGTGCACGGTTGGTTTCCACCAAAGCCGAGATAAAAAAGATAATCATCATTGGGAATAAGGGGATCCAATACCAATGTAGAACACCGCCTTTTTGTGCCATCACAATATCGTTAAGATTAACACTGCCTGCAATCATCACCACCGTTACCAAGGCAAAACCAATCACGATTTCATAAGAAACCAACAGCGATGCACTGCGCAATGCCCCTAACAATGGATATTTAGAGTTTGATGCCCAACCTGCTAAGATAATACCGTAAACACCCACTGAGCCAATCGCCAACACATACAATAAACTAATATCTAAGTTAGCAACATACATACCCTCATCAAAGGGAACCACCGCCCACACAGCGATTGCAGGGGTGATTGCCAATACAGGTGCTAACAAGAATAGATAAATATTTGCCTTACTTGGGAAAATAATCTCTTTGGTCATTAATTTAAGTGCATCTGCAATCGGTTGTAGCCAACCTTTTGCTCCAACACGATTAGGTCCGATACGCAACTGCATATAGCCAATCACTTTGCGTTCTGCATAAGTAAAGTAAGCCACCACCAACATTAGTGGGAGCACCAAAGCAAGTGCCTTAATTAAAATAATGACAATACTAGCGACTACACCATCAAACCAAGGCAACCATTCATATATCAACTGCCAAACTCCTGTCATGCCCTGCCTCCAGTTGACTGGTTGGCGTTAACAAAGACGCAATTATCAGCTACTTTTTCAGTAATAATAACTGGCACACCTAGATATTGTCCGCCTTCTTTGACCTCTTCCTTCTTTGCAGTGGCTTTATTCATTGATGCACTGTGCATTTGACCAATCTTTGTCACCTGCAGTGCAGTTGCATGTCTTGATAACACATCAATTGCATAAGGTGACTTCTGCCAAATGACACTCACGCCCCGCTTTGTTGTAATATTAATTGCTTTATCGTCTACTTTGTACTGATGACTTTGATTGGAAATTTCACTGGTAATTTGCTCAGAACTTGCGTAATGAAAACCTGGCAATTCTAATAAATCTGCCAATACTTTTAACACTTTCCAAGCTGGCTTAGACTCGCTTGGCGCACTAACTGCTGCTGCAAATGATTGCATCACACCTTCAATATTGATATGCGAACCTGAGGTTTCATAGAAACTTGCAATTGGCAACATGACATCTGAATATCGCGCAACCTCTTTATCTTTAAAGCTATTCATTGAAATAACAAAAGTATTTTTATTGTCTAATGATTCAATCGCTTGGACAAAATCATGGAAATCATACTGCGGATAAACCTCTAACAAAATATAAGCACTCAAATCTGCTGCTAACATTGCATTTGCATTCAAGCCACCTTGACCTGGAACAAAATTTGCCATTTCAGCCGCTATTGAATTTGAGGTTGCACTAACATTTAGCGTTGCAGCACCCGTTTGCTGTGCAATTTCACGGATTAATTTTGCAATGCTGGCAGCTTGCGGATTATTAATCGCATGCTCCCCTAAAATAATCACTGAATTATTTGACGCTAACAACTTATCTGCGATACACTTCGCTACATCGTCTACTTTAATTGTACTGAGATATTCTGGAATCTCAGCACCAGAACGCTCTAAAATTGATTTTAATACTTCTGCTAAGATGACGACTGTTCGATCTGGTGCAACAATATTTTCACTATTGGTGCGATAATTAAAATCAAACGACATAGCGTTAATGACATCAATACTTGCACCCGCTAAGACTGCTTTACGCAAACGATGATTGATCATTGGCTGCTCTAAACGCAGATTAGAGCCAATAATTAAACTGTACTCAACTTCCTCTAATACTGCTAATTTAATAGTAGATTCTAGGTCAATCACATTATCTAAATCTTTAACATTAAGGCGATAGTCCATATTTTCAGAACCGACTTCTCTTAACATTTTTTGCAACAAATGAAATTCTTCGAGCGTTGCAGTATTTGAAGCCAATGCACCAAGTTTATTACCGCCGTCTGCATTCAATGCATTATTAACCAAGCCACGCACTGCAAACTCTAACGCCTTATCCCATTCTACTGCTTTCCATTGTCCATCCACCTTAATTTGTGGCTTAAGCAATCTGTTTTCATGTGCCAAACCTTCATAAGAAAAACGGTCTCTGTCAGAAATCCAAGTCTCATTCACGCCGTCATTATCTCGAGCAACAATGCGCTTAACTTTGCCTTTGTATGTTTGCGTGAAAATATTAGAACCCACCAAATCGTGTCTTGCAATATTTGCTACAGAATGCATTTGCCATGTTCTTAGTTCGTAACGAAATGGCTTAGAAGTCAATGCGCCCACTGGACAAACATCAATCATATTGCCTGATAGCTCTGAGGTAATACCTTCTTTCAAAAACGGCTCAATCTTCAAATCTTCGCCACGACCCGTACCGCCCATTTCCATAATGCCGCCAATCTCACTCCCAAAACGCACGCAACGGGTGCAATGAATACAGCGCGTCATATCAGTATGAATTAAGGCACCAATATCGCTGTCAGTAACAACACGCTTACCTTCCGTAAAACGCGAAACATCTGAACCATAGCTCATGGCCACATCTTGTAATTCACACTCACCACCTTGGTCACAAATCGGACAATCTAGGGGGTGGTTAATGAGTAAAAATTCCATAACTGCTTTTTGCGAAGCTTTGGCTTTCTCATTTTGAGTGTGGACTTTCATCCCTTCGTTAATCGGTGTAGAACATGCAGGTTGTGGCTTTGGCGCGCCTTCAACATCGACCAAACACATACGACAATTTGCTGCTATTGATAATTTCTTGTGATAACAAAATCTTGGCACACTGATGCCTTCTCTGTCAGTAACAGCGATTAGCATCTCACCTGCTTTGGCTTTGACTACATTACCATCAATTTCAATTTCAATATCAGCCATCTAGTCTCCTTTCACCATGCTCTCACCATGCTCAATATAGTATTCAAACTCCTCACGGAAACATCGCAAAAAACTCTCCACAGGCATTGCCGCTGCATCACCAAGCGCACAGATGGTGTTACCCATGATTTTGTCCTGTACACCGAATAATAAATCAATATCCTCAGGTTTTCCATTACCGTCCATAATACGCTTTAACACACGATACAACCAACCTGTGCCTTCACGACATGGCGTACATTGACCACAAGACTCATCATAATAAAAATGTGCAAGTCGCGTCAATGCCTCAACCATACAAGTTGAGTCATCCATTACAATCACTGAACCTGCACCTAACATTGAGCCAGCAGCCTCAATCCCGTCATAATCCATCGTCATTGCCATTGCTGCTTCTGCGGTTAATATTGGCGTTGATGACCCTCCTGGAATGACTGCTTTTAGTTTGCCACCTTTTCTAACGCCACCTGCCATCTTCAACAAATCTTTAAATGGTGTACCCATTGGCACTTCAAAATTCGCTGGATTTTGCACATGACCCGTCACTGAAAATAATTTACAACCACCAGAATTTTCCACACCAATATCAGCAAACCACTGTCCGCCACGGCTTAAAATTTCGGGTACAGAAGCAAAACTCTCAGTGTTGTTAATGGTGGTTGGCTGACCAAACAGCCCTACATTTGCAGGAAATGGTGGCTTAAACCTTGGTTGTCCTTTTTTGCCTTCAAGTGACTCTAACAATGCGGTTTCTTCACCACAAATATAAGCACCAGCACCTAAATGTGCGTATAAATCAAAACTCACGCCACTGCCCTCAATATCTTTTCCCAGCAGTCCTGCTGTATAAGCCTCTTTCAACGCACCTTCAAAACGCTTGAATGGCTCCATGAACTCACCACGGATATAGTTATAACCCACGCTTGCATTCATCACAAAACCACCAATTGCCATGCCTTCAATCACCGCATGTGGGTTATACCTAAGAATATCTCTGTCTTTACAGGTGCCTGGCTCACCTTCATCAGAATTACACACCACATATTTTTGCACATCAGAGCGACGAGGCATAAAACTCCACTTCAATCCAGTAGGAAACCCTGCACCACCTCGACCACGCAGACCAGATGTCTTTAGTTCATCAATGATTTCTTCAGGGGTAATGTTGCCTTTGAGGATTTTACGCCAAATCTTATAACCGCCGCTTTTCTCGTACACTTCAAGCGAATGACATTGTTTCTTATCTAGATTTTTAAAGCAAACTTCATTCATTTGAGATTGTCCACGATGTCATCAATTTTTTTCTCAGTGAGGTTTTCGTAATAAGTGTCGCCAATCTGAAACATGGGTGCACCAACACACGCCCCTAAGCACTCAACTTTTTTCACATTAAGCAAGCCATCTTTTGTTACTTGACCCGTCCTAACACCGAGCTTCTTCTCTAAATAAGACACTAAATCATCTGCACCATTCAACATACATGAAATATTGTGACAAATGCGAATGGTGTGCTTGCCTACGGGCTTATGGTTATAGTTCTCATAAAATGTTGCGACTTCAGCCGCTGCAATGCTTGGCATCTCTAAATAATTGGCCACTGCTTGAATACTTTCGGCACTTAAACTGTTTCCATTTTCTGCTTGCACAATCTTTAATGCCTCCATCACCGCAGAGCTTTGTCGCCCTGTCGGATACTTCGCTACCCAATCATCAATTTGTTTTTTTGCTTTATTTGAAATCATAATTTTTACCTATCAATCTCGCCAAAAACAATATCCTGTGTACCAATAATGGTTACCACATCAGACAACATGTGTCCTTTTGCCATTTCATCCATGGCTGCTAAATGTGCAAACCCTGGTGCGCGTATCTTCACACGATAAGGTTTGTTTGCCCCATCAGAAATTAAATAGATACCAAATTCCCCTTTGGGATGCTCAATGGCACAGTAGACTTCACCTTCTGGCAAACAATAGCCCTCGGTAAACAGTTTAAAATGATGAATAAGTGATTCCATGTCATCTTTCATCTCTGTGCGTTTTGGCGGCGCTACTTTCTTATCATCACTCATTACCGAGCCTGGATTTTCTCTCAACCAATCAACACATTGTTTAATAATATGATTGGATTGACGCATCTCTTCCATACGCACCAAGTAACGATCATAACTGTCGCCTGTAACGCCAACTGGAATATCAAAATCTAATTGGTCATAAACTGCATAGGGTTGATTCTTGCGCAAATCCCACGCCACACCAGAACCCCTAAGCATAGGCCCAGTAAAACCAAGTTGTTTGGCGCGATTAGCAGAAACAATGCCAATATTTACCAAACGCTGTTTCCAAATACGATTATCAGTCAATAAGTCATCATACTGTTTAATACTTTTCGGAAATTCTTTGACAAAATCATCAATAAAATCCAATAACGAGCCTTGACGATTTTTGTTCATTTCTTTTAATTCTTGCTCTGTGCGAAAATCGTTGTTAAGGTATTGTGGCATCTTCTCAGGCAAATCACGATACACACCACCTGGACGATAATAAGTCGCATGCATTCGTGAGCCTGATACCGCCTCATAACAGTCAATCAGTTTTTCTCGTTCACGAAATGCGTATAAGAAAATACTCATTGCACCCACATCAAGACCATGGGTCCCAAGCCACATTAAGTGATTAAGAATGCGTGTAATTTCATCAAACATGACTCGAATATATTGAGCACGCTCAGGTATTTTTAACCCAAGCATGGTTTCAATTGCCATCACATAAGCGTGTTCATTACACATCATTGAAACATAATCTAATCTATCCATATAACCAATAGATTGATTATATGGTTTGGACTCTGCTAGTTTTTCAGTGCCACGATGGAGTAATCCAATGTGTGGGTCAGCACGCTCAATCACCTCACCATCAATTTCCAAGATAAGGCGTAGAACGCCGTGCGCTGCTGGATGTTGCGGGCCAAAGTTAAGTGTATAGTTGCGAATTTCAGCCATTTTATAAAACCTTATTTCCTAATTACTCTGGGTACATTAATATTCGGCTCAATACTCACCGGTTCATAAACCACTCTACCCAGCTCTTCATCATAACGCATTTCCACCTCACCAATCATCGGGAAATCCTTGCGCAATGGATGACCCACAAAGCCATAGTCGGTCAAAATACGGCGTAAATCCGTATGATTTTCAAACAAAATACCAAATAAATCAAAGGCTTCTCGTTCGTACCAATTTGCCACTGCCCAAATATCTGTCACTGATTCAATCATTGGCTGTGCTTCATCAACATAAACTTTAACACGAAGTCGCTTGTTGGTGCTAACGGATAATAAATGATACACCACCGCAAAACGCTGCTCGTGAATGTCTGTGCCATCCTGTGCTTCACGCGCTCTGCCAAAACCCGAAGAGCTTGCATTGGCGTCCCATTCAGATTGACCGTAAGTCAAATAATCAACACCCGATAAATCAATCAAAGTATCAAACAAGAAAGTATCTCTGAGTTGTAAGCAAGATTTGATAATATCAGCAACATCAAGCGTTAAAGTCAATTCGCCAAAGGCATCAACAATATTGCCTTCGCCAAATCCTTCAATCAGTTGTGCTTTTAAGTCTTCCATTAGGTTCTCGCAATAGTATTGGTACGACGAATTTTATCTTGTAATTGCAAAATACCGTAGAGCAATGCCTCCGCCGTTGGCGGACAACCAGGCACATACACATCCACGGGCACAATGCGATCACAACCACGCACCACAGCATAAGAGTAATGATAATAACCACCGCCATTTGCACAAGAACCCATTGAAATCACCCAACGAGGCTCGGGCATTTGATCGTAAACTTTTCTAAGTGCTGGCGCCATCTTATTCGTTAGCGTACCTGCTACAATCATCAAATCAGATTGGCGTGGTGTGGGTCTAAAAACAATACCAAAACGATCAAGGTCATAGCGTGAAGAGCCCGCCTCCATCATCTCTACCGCACAACAAGCCAAGCCAAAAGTCATTGGCCACAATGAACCTGTTCTCGCCCAATTGATAATACTATCAAGCGATGCGGTAACAAACCCTTCTTTCATTAAGCCTTCAATTGCCATACAAACCTCTCTCTAAATAAGCGAATATTTTTTGATTTCTCAAGACTTGTGCAAAAAAATACAAGGGCATATAGATAAAATTATATAACAATGCAGAAGCATCAAAAAATATGAAGTTTACTCCCATTCCAGCGCCCCCTTCTTCCATTCAAAGATAAAGCCTACGACCAACAAAGACAAAAAGATACTCATGCCAATAAAGCCAAACCAACCCAGTTGAGATTGAACCACTGCCCATGGAAACACGAAAGCAACTTCCAAATCAAATAAAATAAACAAAATTGCCACTAAATAATAGCGCACATTAAAATACATACGCGAGTCGTCAAAAGGAGGGAAACCGCACTCAAACTGAGAATTCTTTTCCTCGTCTGGCTTGCTTGGACCCAGCCAATAGCCGATTAACATTGGGACAATACCAAAGGCAATCCCTAAAAAAATAAACACCACAATGGGTAAATAATTCTCTAACACTCCGCCCTTTTGAATCAATAGAATTAAAAACATTATAGACAATTTATTATTGCCTTGGTGGTCAAATATGCGACAAATATATTCCTAGAGACCTTTGCATAAATAGGGGTGATTAGCAAAATCCAATTTTTGCCCAATTGGTGATTTCTTTAAACCTTGTCCTAGCAGGGCTAAGGCTGGGTTTAAAAAATTG
>NZ_FQTR01000061.1 GCF_900128535.1 bacterium endosymbiont of Bathymodiolus sp. 5 South
AGCAAAATCCAATTTTTGCCCAATTGGTGATTTCTTTAAACCTTGTCCTAGCAGGGCTAAGACTGGGTTTAAAAAATCGCCAAGTGGGTGAAAAGTGGGTTTCTGATGATTATTCCTATTTATGCAAAGGTCTCACATAATATTTTATCAAACAAAAGGAGAAAATAATGCCAACTTATGAATGTAAAAAATGCGGTATGAGTGTTAATGCAACTTGTGGAAAATGTGATGCACCATTAACAGATGGAAATTTAGCACTAGACGATGGAACAAGTGTACAAATATCAGAATGTCCAAATGGTCATGGTAAAATAAAATCACCTATGTGTTGTGGTGATGATATGAGTTGCTCAGTTTAAAGACTGTAGACAATATTTTTAAAAACGACCTTAGCGGGTCGTTTTTTTTGGTTAATGTTCACGAGTAGCAGAAAAAACTAGGTTTGGATGGCGCTCTATCGTGAGTTGCAGATTAACTGTAGAGGGTGCTAGATAAGTGAGAACGCCAGCAGAGTCAATTGCCACATTGTTGCCTGCTTTGGCTTTGAGTTGTTCAATGTCTTTGTCACTGCCTGTTATCCAGCGTGCTGTGGCAATGTTAATGGTTTCAAACTGACAATCAACCCCGTATTCGTATTTCAAACGGTGGGCAACCACATCAAATTGCAAAATACCCACGGCACCGAGAATTTGCGAATGATTGATTATTGGGCGAAATACTTGAGTTGCCCCTTCTTCTGAGAGTTGATCTAAGCCCTTTTGTAAGGCTTTGGCTTTGAGTGGGTCTTTTAAAACGGCACGACGAAATAATTCGGGGGCAAAGTTTGGAATGCCTTGAAATGAGAGTTTTTCCCCTTGGGTAAAGGTATCGCCGATACTGATGCCTCCATGATTGTGAATACCAATGACATCACCCGCATAAGCCACTTCTGCCGAAGAGCGTTCACGCGACATAAAAGTAACCGCATTGGCGATTTTGATTTGCTTGCCCGTGGATACTTGTAAAACCTTCATGCCTTTGTTGTATTGCCCACTTACCAATCGCATAAAAGCAAGGCGATCATGGTGTTTTGGATCCATATTGGCTTGAATCTTAAACACAAAACCGGTGAGTTTGTTTTCCTCGGGCTTGACTTCTCGGATGTCTGATTTACGATTTTTTGGCGTTGGCGCATATTCCAGAAAACCATCCAGTAAATTTTGAATGCCAAAATTAGAGATGGCTGAGCCAAAAAATACAGGTGTTTGCTTGCCTGCTAAAAACGCATCCAAGTCAAATGGCGTGGTCGTTTCACGAATAAGTTCAACTTCTTCACGCATTTCAAGCGCCACATCTTTGCCCAAAATTTCATCAAGTTGAGGGTTGTCAACGCCGTTAATAATAATATTCTCACCGATTTCAGAATTTTTCCCCGACTCATATAAATAAATCTTGTTCTCAAGCAAATGCACCACACCTTTGAAACGCTTGCCCATGCCAATTGGCCAAGTGATAGGCGCACATTCAATATTTAGCACGGTTTCAACTTCGTCCATTAATTCAATCGGTTCTTTGCCTTCACGGTCAAGTTTGTTGATAAAAGTCAAGATCGGTGTGTCTCGCAGGCGACAAACCTCCATCAATTTAATCGTGCGCACCTCTACACCCTTGGCAACATCAATCACCATTAGTGCAGAGTCTACCGCTGTTAAGGTGCGGTAAGTATCCTCGGAAAAATCCTCGTGTCCTGGCGTGTCAAGTAGGTTGATAACATGGTTATTATAATCAAACTGCATAATGGAGGAAGTGATGGAAATACCGCGTTCTTTTTCCATTTCCATCCAGTCTGAGGTGGCGTGGGTGCTTGCTTTTCTAGCTTTAACGCTACCTGCGGTTTTAATTGCACCTGCATATAAAAGCAGTTTTTCAGTAACGGTGGTTTTGCCGGCATCGGGGTGAGAGATAATCGCAAAAGTGCGACGCTTGGCGACTTCAGATAGCATTATTTAATGATCAGATCAACACCAGCTTCATCAAACATGGCTTTTGAGAGTTTGACGCTGTCATTCCAGTTGTCGAGTTCTTTAGATTTTTCTACCACTACTTTTTTAATGCCGACTTGAATAATGCCTTTGGCGCATTCTGAGCAAATCGGTAAACCGTAAACATAAAGTGTAGCACCATCAAGCGAGGTGCCAGAATAAGTAGCATTGTAAATCGCATTCATCTCAGCATGCACCACGAATTTGTATTTAGTTGCTCTATTGTTGTAGCGTTCATCCGTGTCATTAATATTGCGTGGAAAGCCATTAAAGCCCTGAGAAAGCACTTCTTTTTTACTGCCAACGGTGACTGCACCGACTTGGGTTGAGGGGTCTTTTGACCAAGTAGAGACTTCTTTAGCAAGTGCTAAATAGCGCTCATCCCATTTGCTTAAAACACTCATCGGATTTTGATAGAAGCTAGGGCAATTAATACTAAAATTAAAGTCACCATCCAAAAACGCACGATGATTTTTGGCTCTGACATACCTTGTTTTTCAAAGTGATGATGCAGTGGCGCCATGAGAAAAATACGCGTTTTAGTGCGTTTATACCAAACAACTTGAATCACAACAGAGAGTGTTTCAGCAACAAAAACACCTCCCATAATAAACAGTAAGATTTCTTGACGAACGATAATGGCGATGACTGCCAAAACCGCACCCAATGCCAATGAACCAACATCGCCCATAAAAACCTCAGCAGGGTAAGTATTAAACCATAAAAAACCCAATCCTGCACCGACTAAAGCAGCACAAACCACCACCATCTCGCTGGCAATTGGCATAAAAGGCATATTGAGATATTCAGAAAAATGATAATTACTGCCAATATAAGCAAAAATCGCCAAAGCACCTGCAATCAAAATAGTTGGCATAATTGCCAAACCATCCAAGCCATCAGTGAGGTTGACCGCATTGGAACTGCCGACAATCACAAAATAAGACAATACGACCAAGCCGATAGCACCCAACGGCACAGTCAAATCTTTAAAGAAAGGGATTAACAAATCAGTAGAAATTGCCTGCTCAGTATTGCTTATTATCCATAACGCAATCGCAATTGCACTGAACGATTGCGCCCAATATTTTTGTTTGGCACTTAGACCATGGGCAGATTTTTTGCTAATTTTTAAATAATCATCAACAAAGCCAATCCCTCCAAAAACCAATGCCACCACCACCACAATCCAAAGATAAACATTGTGTAAATTGCCCCATACCAGCACGCTACTAGTAAAAGACAATAAAATCAGAACACCGCCCATGGTGGGCGTGCCTGCTTTAGACAGATGCGATTCTGGACCGTTATGGCGAATGATTTGAGCAACTTGGTATTGTTGTAAGCGATTGATAAACAAGCGACCCAAAGCCAGCACAGTAAATAGAGACATTAGCATCGCTAAAATTGCACGAAGTGTTAAATATTGTAAAACATTAAAACCCGAATCAAATTGAGTAAGAAAATTAATGAACTCTAGGAACATTCTATTGATTGATAGATAGAAGCTCCAAGTTTATAATGAGAAGCGAGATTTTCGATATACCTACAATATTGTTGGCAATAATCGTGCGTTTTTCACCAACTTTCATTCCTAATACTGTTTGATCAATGATTTTAGTCATAGCATTTTTGCCCAAGGCAAAAGTTATTATTTCATCAGTTTTACCTGTTTTCTTTCCGCCATCTGACATTTTAACATTGACCATATCGCCTTTACTTGATTTTTCACCGGTTCCTTTTTGAGTGATTTGCACAAAATATCCGCCGTCTGTGGCTTTTGCATTTGGATAGTTGCTTTTAACAAATTTAACAAATTTCTCATTTTTTTTAATCGCATATTTTTTATTTTCTACTTGAAACGCCACTTCATCAGTTTGGAATTTTTTAGCCTCATCACCCACTCGAATAATAGTTAATTTTCGAATGAAGTCTCCTTTTTTGATACGATTAACCACACTCATGCCTTTTACCACATGGCCAAAGACAGCATGTTTTCCGTCTAGCCAAGGCGTAGCATTGTGAGTGATGAAGAATTGTGAGCCATTAGTGTCTGGTCCAGAATTTGCCATTGATAAAATACCAGCTTTATCATGCTTTAAATCACTAAATTCATCCGCAAATCGATAACCTGGACCCCCTGCGCCATTGCCTTTAGGGTCGCCACCTTGAATCATAAAATTATCAATTACTCGGTGGAATTTCAAGCCATTATAAAATGGTTTGCCAGTTTGGATATTTGAGCGTTTTGTGCCTTCTGCCAAACCGACAAAATTAATCACCGTCAGCGGCGCTTTTTTATAAGCAAGTTGAACGACAATATCCCCTTGATTGGTATGTAAATTAGCATACAAACCTTCTGCTAATTTGGCTTGAGATTGAAGAGATAGAAAAAGAGTAAAAAGTACAATTAAAGTTTTCATAAGATTAAGGCTTGATACAAAAGTGGATATGATACCTAAAATCACAGTAAAATACACCTCATAATTTTAAAAATTTAGTAGAGAATATTATGTCATTATTGATTACCGATGAATGCATTAACTGTGATGTTTGTGAGCCAGAATGCCCAAATGAAGCGATTTATATGGGTGATGAAATCTATGAGATTGACCCGGATAAATGCACCGAATGTGTTGGACATTTTGATGAGCCACAATGTGCAGAAGTCTGCCCAGTAGATTGTTGTTTGTCTGATCCTGATAATGTTGAGACAGAAGAGGAGTTGTTGGCTAAGTTAAAGTAGTGCTTTAACTTTATCTTTCCCTTAAATTTAAAACCTAAAAAAGGCGACCAATTGGTCGCCTTTTTTTATGTTTTAAGGAGGTGGTTTATTTACCTAAAGTATCTTTAAGTGCTGCTAAACACAATGTGATATTCTCTTTTCTAGAGGAGTGCCCCATTAAGCCAATACGCCAAACCTTGCCTGCATAGGCACCCAGACCAGCACCGATTTCTAAGTTGTAGTCGTTCAGCAAAGTAGCGCGTACTTTTGCATCATCGGCACCTTCTGGAATAAAGACAGAATTTAATTGTGGTAAGCGATCTGCTTCATTGACTAAGAAGTGAATACCCATCGCTTCTAAACCCTCTTTTAACAGTTCATGATTTTTTTGATGGCGTGTCCATGAGTTTTCCAAGCCTTCTTCTAACATCATAACCAATGATTCGTGTAAACCGTATAAAGTATTGATAGGTGCAGTGTGGTGGTAAGTGCGTTGAGCGCCATCACCCCAATAACCCATTACTAAGTTCAAATCTAAAAACCAAGAAGTTACAGGTGTTTTACGGTTTTTTACTTTGGTTAAAGCGCGCTCATTAAAGCTGACTGGCGAAATACCTGGCATTGCTGATAAACATTTTTGTGTACCTGAATAAATCGCATCAATCTCCCATTCATCAACCCGCAATTCACAGCCACCTAATGAAGTTACGGCATCAACAATAGTAATGCAGTCATTATCATGTGCAATCTTACACAGTGCTTTTGCATCTGAGCGTGCACCTGTTGAAGTTTCTGCGTGCACAAACGCTAAGATTTTTGCATCTGCGTTGTCTTTTAAGGTTTGTTCAACTTTATCCAAAGAAACCGCCGTACCCCAATCATCTTCTACCACAACAGCCACACCACCAAAACGGGTGATGTTCTCTTGCATGCGCATACCAAACACACCATTAATACAAACCACAACCTTATCGCCTGGTTCAACTAAGTTGGCAAAACAAGTTTCCATACCCGCAGAACCCGGCGCTGATACAGGCATGGTTAATTCATTTTCAGTTTTGAAAATAGTCTTTAAGCCTTCTTTAGTTTCATTCATCATGCCAACAAAAGCAGGGTCAAGGTGTCCAATCGTTGGACGCGCCATAGCAGATAGGATGCGAGGATGCACATCACTTGGACCTGGACCCATTAGTGTTCTTATTGGTGGATTGAATGATTTCATAGTTTTATAAAGGTTAGAAAATAAAAAGTCATTATAATGGCTTAAGTATTAATTTTTTATAAAATATCGCTTGCTTTATTTAAGGATATTTTTTGTTAAATCTTTGACGGTAAAATAAACCGCAATTTAAATTCAAAAAAAACTTGTAGGAATACATTATGTCAGAATTCAGAGAAGAAGGTGAGATTGAAATTACAGATAATGAGGTGGGGGAATATGACCAAGGCGACATTACCAGCCCTTTTTCAGTTAAAGATATAAAAGTTACACACGCAACTGTTATGCTGCCAACCATAATTAATCGTTTAAAAAGAGAGGAGATAGGCATTCCAGACTATCAACGACAGGCTGATTTATGGAGCAGTAATCAAAAAAGTAGATTGATTGAATCTATTTTGCTAAAACTACCTTTGCCGGTATTCTACTTTGATGTTAGCGACCCTGAAAAATGGATGGTAATTGATGGTTTGCAAAGGATTTCTACTATCAAAAGTTTTTTTGTTGAACAGACATTAACCCTTAAAGGGTTGGAGTTTTTAACGGAATTACATGGTAAAAAATGTGATGATTTGCCCACCAACTTACAAAGAACTATTGAAGACACAATGTTTGTCGCATATCATATAGAGGCACAAACACCAAAAGAAGTACGCTATTCAATTTTTAATCGCATTAACACAGGTGGATTATCACTCAAGCCTCAAGAAATAAGGCAAGCACTCAATCAGAGAGGTGGTGGCGTGAGGTTTCTGAAAAATATGGTGGAACAAGATAGTTTTAAAGAAGTTGTTGGTATTTCCAATAAAAGAATGGCGGGGCAAGAATTGGTTTTACGATTTATGGCATTTAAAACGCTTGATGAAGATGAATTTAAAACAATGAATAGGTTTTTAGATTTGGCAATGGAAGAAATTGACACTAAAAGCCCAGAAGAACGGAGTATTCTACAAGATAAGTTAATTAAAGTATTGGAATTTTCTAACCAAGTGTTAGGAGAAGAACACAAATTTAGTCGTTCCATTGCTGCTGATAATGTGGGGAAGAAAAGGGTTAATTTATCGTTATTTGATGTTTTAACGGTTTGTTTTGATGAAATAAGTGATAAAAATTTATTTTTAGAAAATAAAGATTTTTTTATAGAAGAATTAAAAGCAATGTTATTGGATGAAAGTTCTGATTTCTTTATATCAATAACCAAAGGAACCAGTGGAAAATGGGCGAAAGACACGCGTTTTAGAGAAATGAGAAGTTTAATACAAAAGACATTAGAGTATCAAAATGCAAATTAATCATATTAAAATTAAAAACTTTAAAAGTTTAAAAAATGTTGATGTTAAGTTTAATAATCTTACCTTGATTACAGGGGTTAATAGCAGTGGAAAGTCATCTTTTATTCAATCTTTGTTGTTTTTTAGAGAAAATAGAGAAAATATTCTTGCAATAAATCAGTTTAAAGGGCGCTCCTATTCAGCATCATTTAATGGGAAATATATCAAATTAGGCGAAGAGGCGTTATTATTTAGCCAAAATACTTTCAATGAAGACATAATGTTTGAAATGGTTGCCGAGTTAGGTAATATTAAGATTTCAATTAATAAAAAACAAGAAATAAGTCTAATTTCCGACTCAAAAAAACTTGACATTAGTAAACTTCTAACAGACCTTTTTTCTGATCACTGTTTTCATTATTTAAGCACAGAAAGAGCCTCCCCCAATTACACTTTTGGCTTTTCACAACAAGATATTAATTTAAATTCAATTGGGGTGAATGGTGAATACACAGCACATTATTTGGCAGAAAATAGACACAAGTCCCTGGACATCGAAGCTTTAAAACATCCAGAAAGTCAAACCTTGCAACTACTGGAAAATACCTATAAATGGTTGGGAGAAATAAGCAGTGGTATATCAATTTCTGCCAGTGCTGATGCGTCAACGCAAAGTGCAAAATTGACTTATCAATATGAATATGGCGGCAATACAACCAGCAATTATTCGCCTCTGAATGTGGGCTTTGGCTTAACTTATGTGTTGCCCGTGATTGTGTTAATTCTTAAGGCAAAACCAGGGGATTTTATTATTGTTGAAAATCCAGAGTCCCACTTACACCCTGCAGGGCAAGCAAAAATAGCCGAAATGTATGCAATTGCAGCCAATAATGGTGTGCAAATTATTGTAGAAACACACAGCGATCATTTTTTAAATGGGGTGCGGGTCGCCACTAAAAATAAAGTGATTGCTCCAGATAAAAGTCAAATCTATTTCTTTGAAAAACAGAAAGACAGTTTAGACACTGTGCTGCGACCTATTAATATTGACAAAGATGGCAAACTTAGCGATTGGCCAAAAAGTTTTTTTGACGAGTGGGACAATCAACTAGACAAATTATTGTGGTAGATTTTTCTGTTTTTAATGAATTATCTTTGCCGCTTAATGTGCGGACAGCCCAAGCAAAGTTTGGTCTATTTTTTAAACTGCTGGAAAAATTATCAGATAAGGGTTTAAATCAAATTAGAATGTCTGATAATTTTAAAAATTATTCAATATTAAAAGATGTTACATTTTATCAATTTCTTGGGCAGGCTGATAGAGACTTTCAAACTAGGTTAAAAAGTTTTATTAATAATCAAGTCATTAAAATTAGCAATCCAATTATTCAAGAAGAGGACAGTGAACAAAGAAAAGCCCAGCAAGTAAGTAAATATTCTTACGATAATAATCCTACTGCTGGTGGATTGGCATGTTGTGATATTTGGGATACCATTGCTGTTAGTTTTGACTCTGATGAATGGGGTAATAGTAACATTGATATTCAAAAAAAATCAATAGATGAAAGTGCCAATACACCTATTTCCGTAAAGCACGCCTCAAAAAAAGCACATTTATCATCACATCAAAATTTTTTTAATGCTTTAGAAAAAGAAGCCAAACTTGGCATCACAAAAGAAAATTTATGGCTTAAAAAAGATAGTTTTTTTCCTGAAATAATCGTTTTTTGCCCTGAAATTGAACAACAAATTAAAACAATTGATAAGACAATATTTACCCGTGCAATCAGTATTTTGAGAGATATTGAACGAAAGCAGAAAAAAATAACAGATTTTAATTGTTCTCCGGAAAGTCAAACAGTTTCTCAAAAGCCAAAATCGAAAAAACCTAGAATGTTTACCATTGATGGGAAAAAGAAGTTTTTTACCAAACACATAAAAAGTTTACCAGACAACAACAGAATGTATTTTTTTGAAAAAGAAAATAAAATTTATATTGGCTACATAGGTAAACATTTGCCCCTGAAGTAGTATCGGAAAATAAAATGAAAATCATACAACAACTTTTAACTCAATTACCAAAAAACATCATCTTAACGGGCGAGGAAAACACACGCCCATTTGAGTGTGACGGCTTGAGCGTGTATCGGCAAAAACCCTTAGCGGTGGTATTGCCCCAGAGTGTTGAGCAGATTAAACAAGTGTTAAAAATTTGTAAAGCGCACAACACACCTGTGGTTACGCGTGGTGCGGGTACAGGCTTATCAGGCGGTGCGATGCCATTGGAAGAGTCTGTTGTTTTGGGGCTTTCAAAACTGAATAAAATTAAATCTATTGATGAGAAAAGGTGCTTAGCAGTCCTTGAGCCAGGGGTGAGAAATATTGCCATTAGCGAAGCGGTTGCTGAATTTGGTTTGTATTATGCACCTGATCCATCTAGCCAGATTGCTTGCACGATTGGGGGCAATGTGGCTGAAAATTCTGGTGGGGTGCATTGTTTGAAATACGGCTTGACGGTGCATAATGTTGAAGCGGTTAAAATGCTAACGATTGATGGCGAAGAACTGATTTTGAGTCGTCAAGATGAAGGGTTAGGGCTTTTGGCGTTGATGAATGGCTCAGAAGGTTTGCTAGGTATTGTGACTGAGGTTACTGTAAAGCTCACGCCAATACCTGAGTTGGCTCGTGTGGTGATGGCAGGGTTTGATTCTGTGCGTGATTGTGCGAATGCAGTGGCTGATATTATCGAGGCAGGTATTATTCCTGCGGGGTTAGAGATGATGGACAGTTTTGCCATTGAAGCAGCTGAGGGCTTTGCAAATGTGGGTTATCCATTAGACGCTCAGGCATTATTACTGTGTGAGTTAGACGGCACTAAGGCACAAGTGCAAGCAGAACTTGAGAGTGTGTTAAAAGTTTTATCAGGCGCATCATCGTTAAAAGTATCTGAGAGCGAAAAAGAGCGACTCAATTTGTGGAAAGGGCGCAAGTCCGCTTTCCCTGCGGTAGGCAGATTATCTCCTGATTACTATTGTATGGATGGCACGATTCCACGCCGTCATTTAGCAGATATGTTGGAAAAAATTAATGAGTTGAGTCAAAAATATCAACTTAGAGTTGCCAATGTTTTTCATGCGGGTGATGGTAATTTACACCCCCTGATTTTGTATGACGCCAATGTGGCAGGTGAGTTAGAAAAAACCGAAGAATTTGGCACAGAAATCTTAAAACTTAGTGTGGATATGGGTGGCACAATCACGGGTGAGCATGGGGTAGGCGTGGAGAAACTCAATGCCATGTGCCATCAATTTAACAGCAAAGAATTAGAAGTGTTTCATGAAATTAAAGCCGTGTTTGACCCTCAATCTTTACTCAATCCTGGTAAGGCCGTACCTGAATTGCACCGTTGTGCTGAGTTGGGTGCAATGCATGTGCATCACGGCAAATTACCCCACCCAGAATTGGAGCGCTTCTAATGAAAAATCCAATCGACGCACGCATTCAACAATTACAAACTTTGGTTAAAGGGTCCAGTAACTTGCATATTAATAGCGCATTGCTGGATTATTCAGGCATCGTAGAATATTATGCGCAAGAGTTGGTGATGACGGTAAAAGCAGGCACGCCAATTTCTGAGATTAAAAAACAACTCAAGAAAAACAATCAAGCCTTATCTTTTTATACCGACAATGACGATATGAGTATTGGCGCCGTGTATGCTAATGGCGCTCAAGATATATCCGATAGCGTATTAGGTGTGCAAATTATCAATGGCACTGGCGTGCTCTTAAATTTTGGCGGTCAGGTGATAAAAAATGTCGCCGGTTATGATGTGGCGCGTTTATTGGTTGGTTCAAAAGGACAACTGGCAATGGTAACACAAATCAGTTTTAAAGTGATGCCAGATACCTATGTTGGCAAACTCAATGCAGCTGTCAAATTAGAGAATAAATCAGTGTTAAGAACTGAGATTGAAAATAAATTAAAGCAGGTGTTTGATCCAAGAGGGGTTTTTCAATGATGCAAATAATTGGGATGAAAATCTCTCAAATCAAACTATTGAACGCATTTGACTCGCCGTTGGAAATTGCTAGACTTTTTTGGTGTTAAAATTCAGTATCAATAAGCAATTGCAGAATTGGGAAAAGAAATTTATAGGAGTGTGGTGTTATGTCCAGAAAAGAACCAAAGTTAGCAACTATTAAGCGACTATATGCAAAATCTGGAGATCGATGCTCATTTCCAAATTGCAAGCAACAACTTTTTCCAAGTAATAGTACGAATAACATGTCTCAAGTGTGTCATATAGAGGCAGCAGAAAAGGGTGGGCAAAGATATAATCATAACTCTACAGATGA
>NZ_FQTR01000062.1 GCF_900128535.1 bacterium endosymbiont of Bathymodiolus sp. 5 South
ATCTTGGCTAGTTGTTTAAAATCGTGTTTATAAAAATCATCAGGTAGTTGGATTCTTTTTGGCATTGTTTTGTTGGTGAAAAAAATGATCATTATACACTGTTTATAGTATTGTTACTTTTTGTATTATGCTAATTTTCTCAATTGTCATTTTTAAGCTGTAAATACTGATTTTGTAGGCTTGTTCAATTTATTCTTTTTTACTCAAGGTGTTGACCATTTTTCATTATCTGCAAATTTAATGCCATTTATAGACTTGTTATAAGAGAACCAATATCACGACTGGCGTTAAACACAAACAACACAAACAACACTTCCACAGTTTGTTTATCATCTAAAACACGATAATAACTGTTGTAATTACCATATGACCAAATCCTAATTTCTTCACCTAAATCCAGTTCTTCTGAGACTTTTCCTGAATAGGGAAAAAGTGATAATGTTTTTCTTGGAGATGTCGTTAGTTCTTTAACAAAACTACCTGATCAAATAGGATTATCTAGAGCAATATAATCAGAGATTTCTAATAAACCTCTGACAGTGTTTTCTGAAAGGGCTACTGTGTAACGATTCATTTTTTATTTTTAGCATGTATTCTTTGTTCTGCCTCAACTTTTAAGGTTTTAATATAATCATCAGTTAGCTCGTGCGTCCTACCAGCTTTTGCATCAGCAAGTCCAACTTTAACACCATTTCTAATCGTCTCTCTCATAGAATCTGCTAATCCAAGTATAGCAGGTAAGTTTTCCATAGAAAGCATTACCCCAACAGGGCAATTTCTTCTTGTCACCATCACAGGTTCACGCTGAGCAGAATCTAAAAAAGCACCAAATGAATTTTGCACCTCTCTTGATGAAATAGTCTTCATAATCATGCCTCAAAAATTAATAATAATGTAACCATTACAGTTACAAATAAAAAAAGCCAAAACTTTATTAGCGTTTGTTTGCTTGAAAAAAAAGGCTTGTATTTCTACAAACCTTTTTTTAAGTATGGTGCCCGGGGCCGGAATCGAACCGGCACGCCGGTGAAGGCGCAGGATTTTAAGTCCTGTGTGTCTACCAATTTCACCACCCGGGCATGAATTGTGTAAAAGTTTTTATAGACACATTAAAAAGGGGAAATTATATACTAAGCGTCGGTAAAATTCCATTCTTTTGGGTTGATGATTGAATGGGTATTATTAAATTAATTTTTGTGGCTTTATTGGTGTTTGTGGGATTTTTCTTGTTGAAGAAATTTAGAAAACCTGTAAATACTATAGTACAACAGCCATCTACTAATAAAATGGTGGCTTGTAGCGTTTGCAATACCCACATTCCTGAAAATGAAGCCATTATTCAAAATGGTAGAATATATTGCTCAAAAGAGCATTTAGAATAAGGATTGTCTATGAAATTTTTACTTGATTTTTTTCCGATTGCATTATTTTTTGTTGTTTATAAGACCATGGGGCTGTATTCAGCGATTTATGCCATGATTGGTGCGACTATGTTGCAGATGTTGGTGGCGCGTTTGAAAACAGGTAAGTTTGAGAAAATGCATCTCATTACTTTGGGTTTGTTGGTGGTATTTGGCGGTATTACACTTGCGGTGAGAGACCCAGCATTTTTGATGTGGAAAGTGAGTGTTTTGTATGTGGCGTTTGCCTTGGCATTGATTGGTAGTTTGTGGATTGGTGAAAAAACTTTGATGCAAAGAATGGTAGGTAAGGAGTTGGATTTGCCGCAAGAAGTTTGGAAAAGACTCACTTGGTTTTGGGGCTTGGGTTTTGTTGCTATTGCGATTGTCAATGGCTATTATGTGCGTTTGGCGTTGGCAGCAAGAGAAAATTTGTTTGCTGCGACAACTTTGGATAAAAAAATAGAATTAACCGAGTTGGATTGTGTCTCGCTTGCTACTGATACTGCTGTACAATTTTGCCAAAATGCACAACAAACAGAAGCATCTTGGGTTAACTTTAAATTATTTGGCACGATGGGATTGACTTTTGTGCTTATTTTATTAACAGTTGTTTTGATGTCAAAACATCTTAAAGGAAAGGAAGTGTAAACACGATGAAACAAACACCTTTGTATCAGGCACATTTAGATGCCAATGGAAAAATGGTTGATTTTGGTGGCTGGGAAATGCCACTCAATTACGGTTCGCAATTAGAAGAGCATAATCAAGTACGACACGATGCAGGGATGTTTGATGTTTCACATATGAGTGTGGTTGATTTTAAGGGCGCTGAGGCAAAACAGTTTTTGCGTGTGTTGATTTCAAATGATGTCGATAAACTCAAAACCAAAGGCAAGGCACTGTATAGTTGTATGCTGAATGAAGCCGGCGGTGTGGTTGATGATTTGATTGTTTATTATCAAGACGACACAGACTATCGCATGGTGATTAATGCCGGTACAACAGAAAAAGACATTGCATGGATTAATACGCAAGCACAAGGTTTTGATGTGCGTGTTGAGCCTAAATTTGATTTGGCAATGATTGCCGTTCAAGGTCCGAATGCGCGCGAAAAAGTCTATCAGGCGATCCCAGGTACTGAGGGGATTTGTGGTAAGTTAAAGCCTTTTAATGCAGCCAGTTTGGGCGGGCTATTTATTGCACGCACAGGCTATACAGGCGAGGATGGGTTTGAGATTATGCTACCTTCGAGTTCGGCTGAGTTTACTTGGAAGATGTTGCTTGAAGCAGGGGTTAAGCCTTGTGGATTAGGTGCACGAGATACTTTGCGTTTAGAAGCAGGGATGAGTTTATATGGTTCAGAAATGAATGAAGAAGTATCACCCTTAGAGGCAGCACTGACTTGGACGCTAGATTTATCGGATAAGAGTCGTGCATTTGTGGGTCGAGATGCACTGGAAGTATTAAAGCAAAAGGGCGTTAACAAGACGATTGTTGGTTTGGTGCTAGCAGGCAAAGGTGTGATTCGCGACCATCAGAAAGTAATAACAAATTTGGGTGAAGGCGAGGTAACATCAGGGTCTTTCTCGCCAACAATGGGCAAAGCAATTGCGCTTGCCAGTGTGCCAAAAGGCAGTGAAGGAGTATGTGAAATTGAGATGCGTAATAAAAGGGTATCGGCTAAAATAGTCAAACCGCCTTTTGTGCGTAATGGCAAGATTTTAGTTTAGGAGATTATTTATTATGAGTGAAATTAGAGACGATAGACAATACACCGAAAGCCACGAGTGGATTTTAGACAATGGTGATGGTACCTATACAATGGGTATTACTGAGCATGCTCAAGCGTTGTTAGGGGATATGGTATTTGTTGAATTACCGAGTGAAGGCGATGAAGCCTCTGCTGAAGATGAGTTTTGTGTGGTGGAATCTGTGAAAGCAGCAAGCGGTGTTTATGCGCCGGCTGATTTGGAAGTTGTTGAGGTAAATGAAGCACTTGACGCAGAGCCAGAATTGGTTAATAGCAGTTGTTACGATAAGGGTTGGTTGGTGAAATTTAAATCAAATGCAATTGATGGTTTGATGGACGCTACTACCTATAGTGAGACACTAGATTAGTTGTTTTCGTGATTAATTCTTTGGTTGCCTACAAAGGCAAACCCGCGCGTATTTCGAGTACTGATGCTAATAAATTTGCGTTAGAATTTGCCGATGGTTCGACGCTCAAGGTTCGAGAAAAAGACTTTCGGTTTATTCATTCTGAGTTCACACAAATTAGCGATGATTGTCCGCAGGCTGATTTTTCCGTGTTGACAGAATTTCAAGAAGAAACTTTAAGCTTGCAAGAGCTTACCGAGTGGTTGTTTGATGAATTTAACGCACAAACGGCTTGGTGTACTTGTTTGTTGGTTGAAGATGGGCTATATTTCTATTGGCAAAAAGACCAAGTATTTGTGCGTCCAACAGCGCAAGTTGAAAGCGTACAGGCGAAGCGAGACGCTGAAAAATTAGCCGCTGAGAGTTTGGCACATTGCATTGACAATCTGTCTAAAAATATTTTTGATGAGCAAGATCAGTCTTATCTCAAAGAGATCGCCAGAGTAGCACTTAATCAGTCAAAAACTGCCAAAATTTTAAGCCATATTGGTGTGGAAAATTCACCTGAGGCTGCCTACAAATTACTGCTTAAAATACAATATTTTAAGCCAAGTTTTAATCCCTATCCTGCACGCTTTAACATTCCAACAGATGAAGAGATTGCTGTAGATGTACCAGTTATTGAGCGTGTTGATTTAACGCATTTATCCAGTTATGCGATTGATAATGAAGGCTCAGATGATGCTGATGATGCCATTAGTATTGATAATAATAAATTGTGGATACATGTGGCTGATGTGGCTAATATTGTGCCATCAGGTTCTAATTTAGATGTTTATGCGCAAGAGCGTGGCTCTAATTTTTATTTGCCAGAGTCCATTATTCATATGTTGCCAACTTCGGTGACAAAAGCTATTGCGTTAAGTGGAGAGTCAAATGCTTTGTCATTTTGCTTTGAGTTTGACGGTGAGAATATCAATAATATTGAAGTAATGCAAAGTAGAGTGAATGTCACTAATACGACTTACGATGAAGTAGATAAGTGGTTGGTTGCGGGTTCAAATGAGAGCCTAGTAAAGATACAAGCCATTGGTATTACTCATAAAGCATTTAGAGATAGTAAGGGTTCAATCAATCTACATTTGCCAAATGTGGATGTGCGTTTTATTGACGGCAAGGCATCAGTTACACCACAGGCGAGTAGCCCAAGTAGAGATTTGGTGGCTGAAATGATGGTCATGGCAGGGCGTACAATGGCACAATTTACCAGTGATAATCTTATCCCTGTGCCTTATGCGCTGCAAGATGAAGGTGATTTTTCTAAGGAGTTTTTAGCAAAAAAAGATACTTTGACACTAAGTGAGTCATTTTTGGCGATTAAGAATTTCAAGCGTTCTGCAACTTCTGTCAAGCCACTACTACATTATGGCTTAGGGCTACCTGCCTATTTACGCGTTACCAGTCCGATGCGGCGTTATTATGATTTGCTAGCACACCAGCAGATTATTAATTTTATTACTGACAAGCCAATGTTGAGCGTGAGTCAAGTGAAAGAGATTATTGGCTCAGTTAATGTGGCACTATCAAATGTTCACAAAGTCAGTCGCGCCAGTGATGGGCATTTTAAGTGTGTGTTTTTAATGCAAGATCCAAACTGGACAGCTACAGGCGTGGTGGTCGATATTCGAGGTGATAAGGCATTATTTATGATTCCTGACATTGGTATGATGACGCAGATTAAATTTAAAAATTTGCCTCAGTTAGATGAAGAAATTCAACTTCAAGTCAGTCAAGTGAACTTGGTGGATAGGTCAGTGAATTTCAAGGTAGTTTAATTGCTCGCTAATTTCAATAGCATTGCCTTTATTAGCATGCCAATCGCCTAAAACATAACGCGTATATTGCGCATTTTTGTGGATGTTTTGTCTGTGTGTGTGCCCATGAATTAAGTCTGAACCTGCGTATTTTTGCATCAGTTTATCTGTCGTATTTTGGTTAATATCCATAATTTCACGGGACTTGTATTGTTGTGCTGCAACGCTTTTTTTGCGCAATTGGCCACTGAGTTTAAGGCGTGTTTTTGTTGGTAAGTGCAAGAAAATAAATTGGGTGACTGGATGCTGCAAAAAACTTTTTAATCGTTGGTATTGCTTGTCATCTGTACACAATTCATCACCGTGTATCAATACATAGTTTTTACTATGAGTTTTAAGTAAATAAGGTGTATTGAATAATACGCAATTGGTTTGTTTGGCAAATTCATCCCCTAATAAAAAATCACGATTGCCACCCATGATAAAAACTTGGGTGGTTTTGCTAAGTTTTTTGAGTGCTGAGATAACACTTGGGTAGGCATCAAGTGACAAATCATCACCTAGCCAAGTGTCAAATAAGTCGCCTAAGATAAAAATCTGGTCTGCTTCTATCGCCTTTTTATGGCAGAATTTGATAAACAAGTTGGTTTTATCTGCCTCACCAGAGGTAAGGTGTAAATCTGCAATAAGCAATGTACGCATCATAAAAAGGTTATTTTTTAGCTGTTTTTTTAACAGTTGGTTTTTTAGTGGTAGTTTTCTTAGCAACTTTTTTAGTGGTGGTCTTTTTAGCGACAGTTTTTTTCTTAGTTGCTTTTTTAACAGTTGTCTTGTTAATAATCACAGCGTTTTCGGGCACATCGCCATGCATACCGTGATTAGCTGTTGATACACCGTTGATTTTATCAACAATATCTTGCCCTTCAACGACTTTTCCAAACACACAATAGCCCCAGCCATCTTGTCCAGGATAATCTAAGTAGCTGTTATCTGAGGTGTTAATAAAAAATTGTGAACTGGCTGAATGCGGCATCGTTGTTCTTGCCATTGCTACCGTGTATTTGGTATTTTTTAAGCCATTTTTTGCTTCATTTTCGATTTCAGGCGCGCCAGATTTTTCACTCATACCCTGTGTAAATCCACCCCCTTGAATCATAAAATTCTTGATAACACGGTGGAAGATTGTACCTTCGTAAAAGCCACTTTCGACATAATCAATAAAGTTTTTGGCAGTTTTTGGTGCTTTCTTAGCGTCAACCTCAATACAAATTTCCCCCATGTTTGTTTCAAAAATAATCATCGTTTTTAGCGTGTTTTAATAAAAATGTAAATTATACTTAAAAACACTCTTTCAAAAACGATTGTCTTGGCGTATAATAATTTCTTTTTTACGACACACAGATATTTATGTACGCAGTTATTAAAACAGGGGGTCAGCAATTCAGAGTTGAGCAAGGTACAACCCTAAAAATTGAGAAATTAGAAGTTGAGCCAGGTAAGAGTATTACCTTTGAGGATGTCCTAATGGTTGCTGACGGCGACAAAGTTGAAATCGGTGCACCTTTAGTAGCAAAAGCCAGTGTTGAGGCAAAAGTGGTTTCTCAAGGCAAAGGAAAAAAAGTACACATTCTTAAATTCCGTCGTCGTAAGCACTCAATGAAACAACAAGGCCACAGGCAGTTGTTCACAGAGATTGAAATTACAAAAATTAATTCGTAGGAGAATAACCATGGCACATAAAAAAGCAGGCGGTAGTACTAATAACGGTAGAGATTCCGTATCAAAACGCTTAGGTGTAAAAAGATTTGGCGGTCAAGTGGTGTTAGCTGGCAATATTTTAGTTCGCCAAAGAGGCACTAAATTCCATCCAGGTGTTAATGTTCGTAAAGGCAAAGATGACACATTGTTTGCTGTTGCAGACGGTAGAGTAACTTTCGCCAAAAAAGGTAAATTTATGCGTCAAACCGTTTCAATTGAAGCATTGTAGCATTGAAAAACAAGTGATTAAAAAAAGCGCCCCCAATGGCGCTTTTTTATTGATTAAAATAATGCCAATAATAACAAAGGATTTACGATGAAATATGCACTTATTTTTCCTGGTCAAGGCTCTCAATCACTAGGAATGTTGTCAGATTTAGCAGATAATTTTTCTGTGGTTGAGGATACCTTTGAAGAAGCAAGCGATACCTTGGGTTTTGACCTGTGGGCGTTAACGCAAAAGGATCAAGAGGGGCTTAATCAAACACAAAATACTCAGCCTGCAATGCTGGCAGCAGGTTATGCCACTTATCAAGTGCTGAATGCTGAAATGGAGTTATCTCCTATTTGTATGGCAGGACATAGTTTGGGAGAATACACAGCCTTGGTTGCCGCTGGCGCACTGCAGTTTAATGACGGCATTCAATTGGTGCATCAGCGTGCGGAACTGATGCAATCTGCAGTGCCTGCTGGCGTAGGGGCAATGG
The DNA here is from genome assembly GCF_900128535.1 of bacterium endosymbiont of Bathymodiolus sp. 5 South. Classification (GTDB taxonomy): domain Bacteria; phylum Pseudomonadota; class Gammaproteobacteria; order PS1; family Pseudothioglobaceae; genus Thiodubiliella. The sequence continues at coordinate 7,780 of NZ_FQTR01000062.1, forward strand.
CGGCTATTTTGGGTTTGGGTGACGAAACGGTCGTTAAGATCTGTGCCGAATATTCGGGTGATGGTATTGTTGAAGCAGTCAATTTTAATGCCAATGGGCAAGTGGTTATCGCAGGCAACAAGGCAGCAGTAGATGCGACTTGTGAAGCAATGAAAACAGCGGGTGCAAAACGCGCTATCGTGTTGCCTGTGAGTGTGCCGTCACATTGTTCGTTAATGAATGATGCTGCCACTGTGTTTGCAAATGCAGTAGAGTCCGTTCATTTTAAAATGGGCGTGGTTGATGTGTTGCACAATGTTGATGCGACTAAGGCACTCAATGTTGATGAAATAAAAGCCAAGATTGTGGCACAATTACACAGACCTGTTTTATGGACTGGCACAGTGCAAGCCATGGCAGGTATGGGTGTAGAGAAGTTGATTGAATTAGGGCCAGGTAAGGTGCTTACAAGCTTAACCAAGAGGATTGAAAAATCATTAAACGCAAATGCTGTGCTGGACTTAGCCAGTGTTACAGCTATTTTACAGGAGATTAAATAATGAATAATTTAACAGGAAAAATCGTATTAGTTACCGGTGCAAGCCGAGGTATTGGACAAGCCATTGCTTTGTCTTTAGGAGCAGCAGGTGCCACTATTATTGGTACCGCAACCAGCGACAAAGGCGCAGATGCGATCAGCAATACTTTGGGCGAAAAAGGGGTAACTGGCAGAGGCATGACATTGAATGTAACCAATGATGAAAACATTTCTGAGGTCATTCAATCTGTTGTTGACATCTATGGCACAATTGATATTTTGGTAAATAATGCAGGTATTACTCGTGACAATCTATTAATGCGGATGAAAGAAGAGGAATGGGATGATATTATAAATACCAATCTTTCCTCAGTTTATAAAATGTCCAAAGCGGTATTGCGCGGTATGATGAAGAAAAAAGCTGGGCGCATTATTTCTATTGCCTCTGTGGTCGGTGCAACGGGCAATGCTGGGCAAACTAATTACGCTGCCGCCAAAGCGGGTATTATGGGCTTTACTAAATCGCTCGCTCGTGAAGTAGGCTCTCGTGGTATTACGGTGAATGCTGTTGCTCCTGGTTTTATTGCAACTGATATGACTAATGTACTGCCTGAGGCACAAAAAGCAGCTTTGGTGCAGCAAATTCCTATGAATCGTTTAGGTTCGGCTGATGAAATTGCCAGTGCCGTGTTATTTTTAGCGGGAGAGGGAGGGTCTTATATCACCGCTCAAACGCTACATGTAAATGGTGGTATGTATACGGTTTAGTGTCATTCTCATTTAGTTTAAAAGTAAGGTAATTTGTTGTGGTGGCAGACATACTTTGTCACTACAAGCCTGTAAAGTCAATTTTGCAAGGGCGAATTTTTCGTCTTTTAGTGAGAAATTGAATGTTATTTTCTCATCGTATACGGCTAATTTTTCTTGACTAAAGCCCAAATTGATGCGTTTTGCTTGTGGATAGTTAATTGTTTTAATATTATCACTAAGCAGTTGAGTGGCAATTGAACTTTTTTGCAAAACCTTGTTGGCGTTAATGTGCCAGCCTTTTTCAATGTTAAGAATGACTTGGTTATGGTTAGATTGGATTTTGATTCTGCCATCATAAGCATAAACGGTTTTTGTTAAAGCCCCTTGTTGTTTGTTACTGTAATTTTTAACAATACTGGCGTGAGCACTAGGAGCTTGATTAATTTGTGTGCTAAAACTTGATAATAATTGTTGAGCGAGTTGCTGATATTTTTTATCTTGAGTGCGAGCGGATAGCTTGTTAAGCGTACCATAGGCCACGCCATTGGCACTAAAAATTGCACCGTCATAAATTTCTTTATTGTTACTAATGCGTTTATTGTTGCTGATTTTAAAGCCAAAATTTTGCTTATCCCAAAAATTGCGAATGGCTTCATCTGTTAATTTTTGTGCTGTTGTTAAATATTTTTTATGACCAGTTGCATCATACAAATCAATTAGTCCATCAGCAAAATAAGCATAATCTTCAAAAATTGCGACTTGTGAAGTTTGGCTATCAATTTGTACGCGTTTCAAGTCGTTTTGATAAAAGTTATCCAGCAAAAAATCGGCTAAGTTTTGCGCTGTTAGTAAATATTTTTTATCAATCTCACTGGCCATAACCAGTGCTTTTAATAACAATGCATTCCACGAGAGTAAAATCTTATTATCCAGTGGAGGTTTTTTACGATGTTGTCGTGCTTGGTAAAGCTTTGCCAGTAGGGCATCAATTTTTATAAAATCAGAGGCTTGAATTTGATTAATATCTTTGAATCTAATCACATACTGTTGTTCAAATTCAGTACTGTGTGATAAATCAAAATAGCGTTCAAATTCAACAAGGTTATCACCCAAAATTGATGCTAATTCTTGACGACTCCAAATAAAAAATAAACCTTCTTCGCCATTACTGTCTGCATCAGTCGCGCTATAAAAACCTTGATTTTTATGTTGCATTTCACCAATAGCATAATCTAATGTTTGCTTAGCAATGTGCTTATAAAGGGGCTTATGAGTCAGTTGATAGGCTTTGCTATAAACCATGGCTAACTGTGCTTGATTGTAGAGCATCTTTTCAAAATGTGGAAACGCCCACGCGTTGTCGGTGGCATATCGATGAAAGTCACCAGCAACCACATCGTAAAACCCACCGCTTGCCATGGTATCTAGTGTGGTGGTGAGTGCGATTAATTTTTCATGGCTAGGATGGCGCATCTGTTCATCAATTAGCATTAACAGCTGGGATTCGTGTGGAAATTTGGGTGCATCGCTAAAACCGCCATCAAATTCATCAAAAGTTTTGAGTAAATTTTGCACCGCCAATGATTGTAAATTTTGAGGTAATTTTGTGGTTGACGAAGTTTTTTCAAGTAGTGCAAGCTTAACACTTGCAGCTGTTTTTGTAATGAGATTTTGTTCGTATTGCCAAACATTTTGTAACCGTCTAAGATTGCTAATTAGTGTGTTTTTAGGGAAATAAGTGCCTGCAAAAAATCCATCACCTGCTGGCGTTAGCACCACATTGAGCGGCCATCCGCCACTGCCTGTTAGCAATTGAGCAATGTCCATAAAATGACTGTCCACATCAGGTAGCACCTCTCTATCCACCTTGATGGCAATAAAATTTTTGTTCAGCACTTGGGCAACAGCTAAATCCTCAAAACTCTCTTCTTCCATCACATGACACCAGTGGCAAGTGGCATAACCAATAGACAAAAATATCAATTTATTTTGCTGTTTTGCCAGTTTAAAAGCTTCGTCACTAAAGCCATACCAATTGACAGGATTGTGCGCATGTTGCAATAAGTACGGTGAATTGGCTAAAATTAAATGATTGGTAAATTTGGCTTTGCCATTCTCAAGATGCCTAGTGCGCGGCTGATAATCTGTACCTTTTTGCTGGTAAGCCGTTTGTAAATCTTGATCTAAATGTGCCATAATTAATGTGGGAAAAAGAAGAATGAGTGTTACAAAGAATTTCATAACTGCCTTGTATATTCTATTGTTTTTGGCGATGAAATGTCTGTTTTGTTTTCAATTGAAATGACTACTATGGCATGTTTGAAGTGAGTTATACCAAATTCAAAAAACAACTAAACCAAAAAACTCCACTCTCTACTACACAAACTTTTAATAAAACCATCCTCACTTAGTATTTCATTCCAAGCCTGA
>NZ_FQTR01000063.1 GCF_900128535.1 bacterium endosymbiont of Bathymodiolus sp. 5 South
ATAAACAAATCAGGCTTCAAATTATACCAATACTCTAAAGCCTCATAAGGCGTCCTTACCTTAATCTCTTTTCTAAGTCCACCATGTCCACGATTAAAATTATAAAAAATCAAAAACTTGTTCAAATGATGCTATAAAGGTAACAATGTTTCAGTTGCTGGTTGTTTAGGTTATGATGTGCTGGCCAATTCTTTCTTTAACTGCCTTTGTTTGATTTATGTTTCAGTTGCTGGTTGTTTAGGTTATGATGTGCTGGAGGAGCAGGAGAGGACAAAGCAATATCATACCCGGTTTCAGTTGCTGGTTGTTTAGGTTATGATGTGCTGGAACTTCAGGCTCATCAAGTGAAAACATTAAAGTGGTTTCAGTTGCTGGTTGTTTAGGTTATGATGTGCTGGATAGGACACCCCGCTAGCATGGGATATGGTTTTGAGTTTCAGTTGCTGGTTGTTTAGGTTATGATGTGCTGGGAACACTAGGCTTAGCAGGAATAGCAGGCTTGGCGTTTCAGTTGCTGGTTGTTTAGGTTATGATGTGCTGGAATAAAACAGTTCATGAAAACTGCACAAATGGTCTTGTTTCAGTTGCTGGTTGTTTAGGTTATGATGTGCTGGCATTGGGAGAAGTTTAATGGTGCTCAGGATAATCCGTTTCAGTTGCTGGTTGTTTAGGTTATGATGTGCTGGAAAGAAGGTCGTAGAGGCAATTAACAGGATACCGAAGTTTCAGTTGCTGGTTGTTTAGGTTATGATGTGCTGGTTATTCTTGACTCAAACAATTCAAGTATTTATGAGTTTCAGTTGCTGGTTGTTTAGGTTATGATGTGCTGGGGTCAAGTTTCTTAAATAACTTATCATAATACTTGTTTCAGTTGCTGGTTGTTTAGGTTATGATGTGCTGGATCCTCGTAAAGTTGTTGCTGGTTCGTTCCTTAGTTTCAGTTGCTGGTTGTTTAGGTTATGATGTGCTGGTCTATCGACTAGTAAAACACTCAAAAGGCGCAAGTTTCAGTTGCTGGTTGTTTAGGTTATGATGTGCTGGGACCATTATCATCACCTTGAATGGGTTCACGCTCTGTTTCAGTTGCTGGTTGTTTAGGTTATGATGTGCTGGTCATGTCCATGGCGCAACGCGATTACACATCGGAGTTTCAGTTGCTGGTTGTTTAGGTTATGATGTGCTGGGTTGGGTTTGGCCGCATTGACTGCAGCAGGTTTACTGTTTCAGTTGCTGGTTGTTTAGGTTATGATGTGCTGGAGTCTTACGAGTCCAAATTTTAGGAACACCTTGCGTTTCAGTTGCTGGTTGTTTAGGTTATGATGTGCTGGGAATCTCGGCGTTGCAAACACGAGGGACACTCACGTTTCAGTTGCTGGTTGTTTAGGTTATGATGTGCTGGTGTCTAAGCGTTCATCTAAGCGAGTCTTTCGCTCGTTTCAGTTGCTGGTTGTTTAGGTTATGATGTGCTGGACTTAGAATGGTCGGGACCGTCAGAAATATCAATGTTTCAGTTGCTGGTTGTTTAGGTTATGATGTGCTGGAAGGAAATAGGACGATTATAGATTGAGTGTATCTTGTTTCAGTTGCTGGTTGTTTAGGTTATGATGTGCTGGGATCAAGTTTTTTAAATAACTTATCGTAATATTGGTTTCAGTTGCTGGTTGTTTAGGTTATGATGTGCTGGAAAACCCGTCGTCCTCATTATCATGCTCTCATCTTGTTTCAGTTGCTGGTTGTTTAGGTTATGATGTGCTGGTTGCGCACAAATTTCGCGAACCTTGAGACGCTCAGTTTCAGTTGCTGGTTGTTTAGGTTATGATGTGCTGGTTGGTAGGATGACTACTCCTATCTATCCGATAAGTTTCAGTTGCTGGTTGTTTAGGTTATGATGTGCTGGTTTCTGTAGTAACTTTTAAAATCTTTCCAGAAACGTTTCAGTTGCTGGTTGTTTAGGTTATGATGTGCTGGAGCAAAGTGGTGCGATAAAGACAGCGACTTGAAGTTTCAGTTGCTGGTTGTTTAGGTTATGATGTGCTGGTCAAGCGAAGATCTAGGAAGAGAGTTAGTGATTTAGGTTTCAGTTGCTGGTTGTTTAGGTTATGATGTGCTGGGTATCGTGGGTTAATAAAATAACAGATAAGAAGAGGTTTCAGTTGCTGGTTGTTTAGGTTATGATGTGCTGGAAATGAAACATGACGATGTAATAACCTACTTGCAGTTTCAGTTGCTGGTTGTTTAGGTTATGATGTGCTGGGTGGTGTTAAATTCGTTCCAGTTCGTTAAATGTGTTTCAGTTGCTGGTTGTTTAGGTTATGATGTGCTGGAGCCTTGGGTCTCCTAAATCTGCGGTTACAAATGGTTTCAGTTGCTGGTTGTTTAGGTTATGATGTGCTGGAATTAAACAGAGGCGGAACCGCCAGTAAACTAGAGGGTTTCAGTTGCTGGTTGTTTAGGTTATGATGTGCTGGTTAAATAATTTTGCGTCTCTAAGCATGCCTGTCAGTTTCAGTTGCTGGTTGTTTAGGTTATGATGTGCTGGCCTTCCACCATTGTTGGAAAACTTCGCTCTAATGCGTTTCAGTTGCTGGTTGTTTAGGTTATGATGTGCTGGAGGGCAAGAGGATGTTTTTAAGAATTATCCTAAGTTTCAGTTGCTGGTTGTTTAGGTTATGATGTGCTGGGAGCAACGTGCTTGGCAGACTGATATGTCAAATAGTTTCAGTTGCTGGTTGTTTAGGTTATGATGTGCTGGTACCGAGCCACATATCGAAACCTCGTTTGAAGGGTGTTTCAGTTGCTGGTTGTTTAGGTTATGATGTGCTGGATAATAGAATCATGAAAGAGTTTACGACTAAAGGTTTCAGTTGCTGGTTGTTTAGGTTATGATGTGCTGGAGGGAAGTAGGACGATTATAAATTGAATGTATTTTGTTTCAGTTGCTGGTTGTTTAGGTTATGATGTGCTGGAATCATATAGCCATGAATATGGCCATGTTCAACGAGTTTCAGTTGCTGGTTGTTTAGGTTATGATGTGCTGGCATAAATGTTGTTGTTGAGGCAATGTCATATATTGTTTCAGTTGCTGGTTGTTTAGGTTATGATGTGCTGGCATCAGAATCGTAAGGATTACGAAACGCTTGAATGTTTCAGTTGCTGGTTGTTTAGGTTATGATGTGCTGGAGTTTATGGAAATCACGAGTAGCGACAGTTTCATTGTTTCAGTTGCTGGTTGTTTAGGTTATGATGTGCTGGTCATTCACTGCGTCTCTGATCATTTGACACTGCGTTTCAGTTGCTGGTTGTTTAGGTTATGATGTGCTGGAAGCGAGCCATCTTGAGGGAGATGGTCAGGGTCATGTTTCAGTTGCTGGTTGTTTAGGTTATGATGTGCTGGCGTCCTACTTCCTTCGCCCCCCATGATTTTCCTGAGTTTCAGTTGCTGGTTGTTTAGGTTATGATGTGCTGGAATACATTGCCCACAAGGGATTTTTAAACCGGATAGTTTCAGTTGCTGGTTGTTTAGGTTATGATGTGCTGGAAACACGCTTGGAAGAACGCTTAGACAATTTAGAAGTTTCAGTTGCTGGTTGTTTAGGTTATGATGTGCTGGATCATATAACCATGAATGTGGCCATGCTCAACAAGTTTCAGTTGCTGGTTGTTTAGGTTATGATGTGCTGGAAATCAATTTGAAATAACAATCAAAAATAAAATGGTTTCAGTTGCTGGTTGTTTAGGTTATGATGTGCTGGTCAGAAGAAGACTTTTCCTTAACAGGAGGGATGGGTTTCAGTTGCTGGTTGTTTAGGTTATGATGTGCTGGTCTGGCTTAAAACCCTTATCTAATAAGGATTTTAAAGGTTGAAAAATTGATGTTTTTACGAAGTTCATAAAAATATTAAAAAGTGTTAAATTTTGCGAAGTTTTTTGTTATAATTTCCACTTAGTGCCAGCACATCATAACCTAAACAGCGATGCACTGAAATCATCTAAAATAAATTTTGACCCGATCTCTGTATTGCACATATCGGGTTTTTTATTGTCTAAAATTCAGTGAGGATATTATACCATTCACCGATCATTACAATGGTTTAAATATTCACATTGTGTGCATTGTGCGGGGGTTGCGGGGCTATCTGGCATATAAGAATTGTCTAAATCAGATAAGATCTTATCTCTAATTATGACCACTTGTTGGATGCGATTTTTATCGAAATTAATTTGATGTGTTTTTCCTTTATTCTCATACAAAATAAATCCTATTTGACAGGGTAGATTATATTTTTCTTGCAGTAACAACCCATAAGCTGTGAGCTGCAAAATTTGCCCCTTCATTGGCTTGTTGCCACCTAATTTAAATTCTATTGGGTAAATATTTTCTTCATCATTTAAAAAGCTATCAACCACACCATGTAAAGCAAAACTATCAGAAGTGACAAATTCATCAAATGTTTGTATGGCATGTTCTAAGTTAAAGCGTTTTAGGGTACGATGTTTAAACACTTTTTGTTGTTTTTGGTGTAATTCTTCTCCTTGTTTTACCCACTGTGGTCTTTTGGGATTGAGTTTTAACAACTCTTGAAAATAAGGAATTCTAGGGCAAAAACAATATTGGCGAATAAGACTAATTGGCAAACTATAAGACATAATACTCATGGGGATTTCTAGGGAAATCATCTTTGTCATAACCAATCGAATTATTTTGGTTAACTTGCTCTGAGAGTGCGACTCTGGCGATAAAGGCTTTATCGGTTTTCTGACAATACTCTTTTAACAATCGTTGGACACTGTCTTCTTCCGCCTTGTTTAAATGCCCCCAAAATACCGATTTTTGGATGGGTTTAAGGCTAATATCTTTGAGTTTTTTGAATAGTTTGGTGCGATTTTTGCTGTCTTCAATATCGTAGGCCACCATTACTTCATTGTGTAATCTTGCTTGAGCCATAATTCTACCACCTAAACCGATAAGATTTGTATTTTTTATCAGCGGAGAAATACCCTGCCAAATGATAAACTTGCCTCTGTAAAATGCTTTCAAGACGCATTTTTCGTTTTCTGTAATGGTATTTAGTGTTGAAAGTTTTGTGAATATCTGTAATGATTTTCTTTTTTATGGCAGGCGTTAAATCACTTTTTCCATTTAATTGAGTGCGTAATTTAATTACCGTTCTATCCACCACCCAAGCACGATATTCTTCCATTATATCTAAAACCAACGAGGGTTTGCCTGCTCTAGTAGTATGTAAAAACCCACAATAGGGCTCTAGCCCAGCATTTAAAAGTGCATTCCAAATATAAGAGGTTAGAATCGCATAACCATAATTTAGTGCCTTATTGCCCACATCTTGCGCTTGCCGTCCAATTCTATTTTTAAAATCATTTGGCATTAAATCACACGCCACTAAACACTGCCAATATTGCGAGGCTGCCTGCCCTTCTAATCCTAATAATATTTCATTCCATTTATCAAAATCTTGCCATTTTCTACATTTTATTTGTGCAAGAATGTTGTTTAATTGTTCAGCCGTTTTATCAATAGTCATTTTATGAAGTTGATGATACTTTTTAAAATAAAGTAATGTTGCACGCTGATTTTTAATTTTTCCTTCGATAACCAATGCTGACAAAGTTGCCACTTTAATGGTTTTAATAAATTCAAACTGGTTTTGCCGAACACGCACCACAGCGTGTTGTTGTGTGCCTGAAATACTGGCAATAGTTTCATTTTTAAAATCCTGAATGAAAAATTTAATGCCTCGATTAGCACAGGCAATAATCACATCAGAGGAAAAACTCACACCTCGTTTGGCAATTTGCACACTTTTTAAACGATTAAGCGGATATTCTTTAGTAACGCCCGCCTCTTTAACAGTGAGACATTCGCTAGTGACACCAATAAACTGACCGTACTCACTAAGGGTTAGATGGGCGTGCATTGTTCATTCATTATTTTTAAATGTTGAGGATTGAGGCAGGACAACATTAACGCACGCATAGGTGCTTCATTATTACTAGGGTAAAAATCCAGCATTAGTTGGTTAAACTCTAACTGTTTGCTGGCTGGTAGATTGATCACTGGCAAGCCATTTGTCAATAAAACGCCATTCATCATCAATCTACCTGTGCGTTTATTGCCATCGTAAAAAAATTGAATGCGTGCCATTTGCAAAAATAGGCTAATGGCGTATTGATAAATACCATCGGTATTGTTGGGTATGGGTTCTTGTATCAATTGTCGCCATAAACCCGTTAATCCCCCCTGTTGAGGGGGTAAGTAATCGGTACCAGCAATACTCACACCTCCTGTTCTAAACTGCCCCCAAGTGAGTGCCTCTTGCTGTGCAACTTTTGCCTGTAATTGACAAGTAAACGCCGCTGATACCTCAAAACTCCCCTCTTCAACTGCTGCAAATAAAAACTGCCACGCCTTAATTTGATTGGTTGCTATCAATTCATCCGTTTGCCGATGCCCACCCACCGTTACCCCGTCTAACAAGGTTTGCACCTCAGGCAAAGTGTAATTCACTCCTTCTAAATTCACAGCGTCATATACCAGTTCGCTGAGTTGTTTTTTGGCGAGGAATAGGGCCTTTTTTGGGTTTGGGATAATGGTTGGCATTATTTTATTGGCGTGCCTTTTTGATAAGCATCCTGCAGTTCTTTTGAAAACCTTGTTCTATAGAATATCTTTACATTATCTACTTGATTTTCTACAACGAACTTATACACACAACGGTGTGTCTCTCCACTGTCTCTAGGTATTGGTATTTTATTATTTTCAAAAAACTCCTTAAAATCAGCACTGCACTTTTTATTTTCTTCTTTTTTAAAAGCAATAGAAATATTTGGCTGGATATTGTTATGGTCAATATTGCCTAATTGACACATTTTCTCAAAAATATTCCTTTCAATAGACAAACTTATATCCACCCTTTTTGACTCTGCTAAGGTTAAATAAACATCTTGAACGCTATCAGTGCTTAAAATTACTTTCCTTGTATTGCCAAATTTTTCTACTAAAGCGCCCTCTTCTTTCTTTTTTATCTTTGGCTTTTTTTCTTTTCCAATATAAGCAACATTTGAACTATCATTAAGTTTTGGGTGGAAAGTAACACCTTTTTCCGAAAGATCTATTGCTCCATTCTCACCTCTTATAAAGCCGCAAGCGTAACCACCATTTGCAATACAACTAACTTGATAAACCGTCTCACCCGTTAATGGATTTTTTCGTTTAATCCTAAAGCCGCCTGAAGGTGCACTTACTACTGGCAATGAATAATCTTTTCTAACTTGTTTATGACTACTGTCGTTTTTAATCTTATCCGTGTGAAAAAAATCTTTAAATAATTTTTCCCAACTTGATTGAGGAATTAAATCTATCGTTTTTTTAAAATCCATACCAAAAGATTTTTTTAGTCGTGCATTATTCTCTAATATTTTTAATTTTGCTTCTGTCTTAATTTTTTTGTTAAAAACACCTGTGGGAATAATGCTAAGTTTTTTATATAACTCACCCTTATCATTTCTTTTAAATAAATGCGTCTGTAAATAGTCTATTTCCAACCCACTCTCTTGAGATAAACTCTGCCAAAAATTAAACATTCCTGGGTTGTCAATTTCCACTTGCTCAGGCTTGGGTTTAGACTTATCAAAACAATCTTCTAATGTGATTAAATTATCATCACAATCTTTAATTGGATGTTTAATTAACGCCTCCCATTGAGCCTTGGCAGGCAATGTTAATTTTGAAACTTTGAATTTTTTATTGTCTAATTCAGCAATGAAATTTTTTTTATATTGTCCTACCAGCAAAACATCTTTAATTTTCTTTTTCTCAACGCTATAACGCAGTTTTTCCAATTGTTGTGCCTGTTCGATTTCAACCTCATTACAAACTTCTTTGGTGCATTTTTGTAAATGAGTTAGGGCTTTGGTTTTATCAATTGACAGATATTGATATTGCCAATTATCAGATAACTTTCCTATAACTGGTTTTTTTGCATTCTTCTTGCCTGTATATAAAAATGGCTTTAACAGCTCAAAATATTCATTGTGCTTGGCTTGTTGTTTTTCTTTGGCTCTGTGTAATTTTTTGTTAAAGTCTTTAACTATTTTTGTAGGTGTTTTTAATGGTTCTATTTCATGGCAATTATCTAATGCAAAACCATAATAAAGTTTTTCATCATCTAACAAAATAGGCATAAATCGCTCACCATACAAGCCATCTTTAAATATTTGAGTAGACTCTAATTTTTTACGATATTTGGGTTTGCGTTTAATGTGCATTACTTCTGTATTTTTAGGCAATAAATCTTTCAACCATTGCCCTTTTTCACTGAGTTCTACGGTATTTGTCGTGGTCAACTCCTCAGAAATTTTTGCATTTTGTAAGGCGGTGGCAAGCACTAAAGATGCATCTATCACATGAGAAAAAGCCCCTTGTTTTTCTTGTTTTTTAAATGCCACATCATACTCACCCAACACTGTGCGTAATTGACTAACTTCTTGGGCTGGTATTTGATAAGTTTTAACCTCTATATTCGGATATTCTTCTTGCAACAAAATCCTAATTTTTTTGCCTAAATAACCCTGTGTGCCATTGACAAAAGTTTTATATCGAGTATTTAATAGTGGGAAAGTTTTACTATCTAATTCAGAAATAAATAACGCATGACGCAAATAATTTTGTTCTTTGAGTTCTAAATTATGAAAACTGACTGAGTCATTTTCATCCAAACTCCTGACAAAATCAACAATACTTTGTTTAATATTGCTTTCATCAGTAAAAACTTCTCTTAAATATCGGGGGTTTAATTGCTCAAATGAATAACGACTATCTCCTTTATTATGGTTACCAGTACCCGAGCAATAAATTAAATTTGCTTCTGAATTAAATACCACATCGTTGTATCTTTTTGATTGGCTTTGAGGAATAATATGGTCTATTTCACCTATGGTTATTACATCTCCTGTGTAAGGACAGAGGGTATTTTTTTTAATTCTAGTGTCTTTATCTTGCCATTGTTTTTTTTGCTTTATCAGCCCCTCTTTTGTCTTATCTTTTGTTTTCTTTTTAACATTCTCAACTCCTTTAATATCGTGCATATCTTGCTCAAATTTAAAGCGATTTTGTTCCATAAAAATTGGCACAAATAAAGGATCGTTGTTATCAATATTTAATGCTTCTATTTGCTTGATTTTCATTCTGGCAATTTCAATCGCTTGACGACTGATAATTCTGTCTAACAAGCCATCAAACGGGCGAATACTGTCAGCGGTTAGACGCACGGCATTAGATCTTTCAATCTTCTCCACTTCGCCTGATTTGGTTAGAATGTCAAGCACTTGTGTTTTATCTCGCCATGCATTTTCCTCGGTATTAAATCTATCAGTTTTACTAAAGCCACTAATTTCACCCTCTAAATGATTGTAAAGTTGGGCGATACTATAAGGGTTGTTGTATTTATCTGGTGTATTGTGTTTTAAAAATTTTGCAATTTTTTGAGCGATTAAATTGGTATTTTCAATCGCTTTGATGACATCTTTATGTTCATCTTTATAGTTATTCCATCTGGCTTCTTGCTTCTCACTAACAGTATTTTTTTGCAATACATGCTGGCGTTTGCTAATGGTTGAAACAATATAATTAAAACTATTGCCATATTCTTTGCGTGTTTCCTCTATTTTTCCAGCAAGGCTTTTCATTGTCGTGCGCTTTACATTTTCACCCCAACACTGTTGAATGAAGTCTTCCACCTGTTCTTCAGTAAATGCTTCCCTTAAAATGTGTCCGACTAATTTATGTCGAATCTTGCCTTTGTGTGGTGGATTGGTTTCACATTTAAAAAACAAACTTCCTTCAAACGCCCATAAGCCTTGCTTGGCTTTTTCAACTTCTGCATAATATTTTTTTGCCAATGCAATCACATTGTCTGCTTGGTGGTTGCTGTGTTGATTCAATAATGCCCTTGCGTTTTTCGCAGTTTCTGTGTTGCTATCTTGAACATTCCAACGCAATTTATAAGGATCTAAAACGAGGGTTCTATCTAAAATCCTATGCAGTGTATCTGCCAATATTTGCCTTGATTTGGTTTCTCCTTTTTGCGGACGAGCATTGTCTTCCAAGCCCTCGCTAATATCAATATTTTCAGTAATGTGGATTTTTATTGATGGCAAAATATAATTATCTGCCAATGATTTGGTAATTTTTTCCCAATCTTTTAACTGTTTATCTAGCGCTTTTGGGTTTAGCCTAAGGGTTAAATCTTTAGGTGGACGGCGATTGTTTTGATCTTCATAAGGTGGGATGGTTTTTTTAGGATCTAACGAAGTTAAAATATCTAAAATATTTGGTGTGCTTTTTAATTTTAATATTGCCTGGCGGTTTTGTTTTTCATTTTCTTGTTTAGCGTGCCAACTTCTTACCCATTTAAAGAATAAGTTGTGTAATTTGTCGGGCAGCCAAATATCACCCGATTTCATTTTCTCATCATTAAAATATTTGCGCAATATTCGTAATTGCAAATTGCAAATATTGCCAATTAAATGAGTAAGTTTATCGGCGGTTAAGTCATTAAATATAGGTTGCAATAAATCAGAATCTTGAATATCTTTTTTAATATTTTCTAAATAGATTGTTCGGTATTTATGTCCTTCATCCCCTTCCTTAATTTGTGTCTTTAAAACAGTTTTAATATTATTATAAGCATCGGCAAACTCTTGTTTATTTTCTTCTACTGCCTGTTTTGCCTCATTTTTTGATAAAGTTAAAATTTTTTGCAATCCTCTTGCTTTATCAATATCATTTGAAATAGCTAAAAACTCAATATAAAAACTATCTTGATTTTTAAAAAATTCAGGATGTTCTTTAATAAAATACTTTGCTACAAAGGCTTGTTTGATCAAACCTTCGTCCAATCCTTCCACTAAATAAGTATAACCGCGACGATTTAACAAACCATTTAAATACTCAGATTGTGCTTGATTGGTTTTAATCTGATATTCATTTAAAACAAGTTTTAACAAGCGTTTAGATAATTTACTGCGTTTACTAGCGCGAATTTGGTGACGCTTTTTCGTTCTACCTGCTTGCGACCAAGTGATATTAGTGCCATCTATAACAATCGTCTTTCCTTGAATATTGCCACTGGTTGTTGGGTCTTCACCTTGTTCAAAATGATTAAGATAAACCCCTGTATTTTTCGCCCCCATATCAATGGCAATTGGTGAAATAATTTTGCTCATAGTTTAAAGTCCTAAATAATAATTTTTATTGGATTATACGCCCCAATTATTAACACAATCTTTAAACACCCGCCCCCGCTGTTCAAAATCATCAAACATATCAAAACTCGCACAAGCTGGGGATAACAAAATTGCACCCTTGTCAATTAAGGTACTGGCAACATTAACCGCTGCTTCCATAGAGTTGGCATAGGTAACTTTTG
>NZ_FQTR01000064.1 GCF_900128535.1 bacterium endosymbiont of Bathymodiolus sp. 5 South
CTCAAAGAAAAAAATCCCAACTTAATCATTGGCGTCGGTGGCTGTGTCGCCTCACAAGAAGGGGAACTTATCTTAAAACGAGCCCCCTATGTGGATATGATTTTTGGACCACAAACTCTACATCGGTTACCAAATATGCTAAATAATGCTTTAAGTGATAAAGCCGTAAGTATTGATATCTCTTTCCCAGAAATTGAAAAGTTTGACCATCTACCTGAGCCTAAAACCAATGGCGTAACGGCCTTTGTTTCTATTATGGAAGGATGTTCTAAATATTGCACTTTTTGTGTCGTACCTTATACTCGAGGTGAGGAGGTATCGCGTCCTTTTTTTGATGTTATTAACGAGGTACAAATATTAGCCAGTCAAGGAGTTAGAGAGGTGAATTTATTGGGGCAAAATGTCAATGCGTATCAAGGCACAATGGCTGATGGTGAAACAGCTGATTTAGCACTACTGATTACTATTGTAGCGCAAATTGACGGCATTGATAGAATTCGTTACACCACTTCACACCCTGTTGAATTTAGTGACAGCCTGATTCAAGCTTACGCTGAGGTACCCGAATTGGTATCACACTTACACCTACCTATTCAAAGTGGCTCTGATAGAATTCTAACGCTAATGAAGCGCGGACACACTGCACTTGAATATAAATCTAAAATTAGGCGTTTGCGTAAGGTACGCCCTGATATCTCCATTTCTTCAGATTTTATTATTGGCTTCCCTGGTGAGAATGAGCAAGATTTTGCGGACACAATGACCGTTATTAATGAGGTTATTTTCGATAAATCTTTTAGTTTTATTTACTCTGCCCGCCCTGGAACGCCTGCATCGACTTATACTGATGATGTGACATTAAAAATCAAAAAAGAACGACTTGCACTTGTACAAAAAACCATCGATAAATCAACCGAACAAATCTCTAAGGCGATGATTGGTAGTGTGCAAAAAGTTTTGGTGGAAAACAAAGCCAAAAAAGGCGATAATTTATTCGGACGCACCGAAAATATGCGTAACACACATTTTAAAGGTGACGAGTCTTTAATTGGTCAGATTGTTAATGTAAAAATTACAGATGCTCGTGCTAATTCACTGATGGGGGTGTTAGCAATTTAGTTGGGTGCAATAGTGTTACTCATGTTTTTTCTCCTTTTGGGGGGGTCATAAAATATGAGGGTTTAACAATCTAACTTACAGAAGCTTGGGCTTGTAATTTTATTTTGTTTACTATAACATCTTGCTTCTTTAGTTAAAAAAATGTCATTATGCACTTGTTAACCAATATATCTACTCAAAAATTCAAGACTGTGGTTTTGACTTTGGTGTTTTTATTTCCCATATTGATGGCACTTGTGAGTAGTGCAGTATCAACCATATATTTATTGTTATTTATATTGAGTGTTATCTATATCCAAAAACTTACGCCAACATTATCTACACAAGAGAAAACGGTTTTAATTGGTTTTGCTGCGGTGTTTTTTATTTATTTACTGGGCATGGTAAATTCTGATGATGTTTATAGTGGCTTTAAAAAATTGGGAAAATTCAGTTATTTTTTATTCTCGGCACCTGTTTTTATTCTTTTTAGGTATTATCAGCGCTCAATGTTGACCGTGTTCTACATTGGAACGACGCTATCAGGCTTCATATCGCTCATTTACTTGTTACTCAATAGTGGCTCAGCAGGCGCTTATCATTCAATCATATATGGTGATTTTTCCATGCTTATTGCTGGAATTAATATATTGTTATCATTGCTAACAAGTTTCAATAAAACGGACAAAGTATTGCTGGCACTATCTGCATTATCTGCACTCAGTGCAAGTTTGATTGTTGGCGCAAAAGGTTCTTGGATGGCAATCCCCTTGTTGTTGTTAATTTTTCTATACTTACTCATCACGCAAAAACAATTACGATTGACAATAATGGCAATTTGTATCGGTATTGTTTTGACGATTTGTGTCACTATTAGTATCTTTCCCAGTCAAACAATTGATAAATTTAATGCTACAGTTACCAATGCCACTCAATTTGTTGACAATGAAGATAGCAACAAAAAACAACCATCTGGAACCGCTAGTGAGCGATTTATTCTTTGGAAAGTTGCTATTAATACGGCTAGAAAACATCCATTTTTTGGCTCTGGTAGTGGTGATTTTAGACTAGAACTTGAGCGTTTCACCGCAGCATATCCACGATACAATGTCATTGGCGATTCTTATAGAAATGCACATAATATTTTTTTTGGCTGGCTGGCGTTATTTGGCATCGTTGGATTCTTGGCTTTGATGGTAAGTATATTTTTATTACCCCTTAAATTCTTTTTCCAAACGATCAAAAATAACCCAGAAAAATTATGGGCAGGGTTAGTCGGCATTTGGATTATTTTGTCAAGCATGGTATTTGGGCTAACTGAAACCTGGATTGTACACTCAGCACCCAATGGGGTTTATATGTTTTTTGTATTATCACTAATGGCATTTAGTGTAAACAATACTCAGTTCATATCTGATACAACTTTAGCGTAACAATGGAGCTTACATAATGATGAATATTTTAATCATCAGCTTGTCAAGTGCCATAGAGCGTCGTAATTTTCAACAAATACAAATGGAAAAACTCAAATTAGATTTTGAGTTTTTAGAGGCAACTTCAATTCATGATATAGATATGATAACCTATAAAAAACATGCTAAAGATTGGCAACGCCCTTTAAAAAATACCGAAGTAGCTTGTTATTACTCACATCAAAATGCTTGGGGAAAAATTATTCAAAGTAACGAACCTGCATTAATCTTAGAAGATGATGTGCTACTGTCTAAATACACACCAAAACTACTGGCAGACCTTGCTGATAAAAAAAAGTGTGAGTTAATCAGTCTTGAGAATAGAAATAGAAAAAAGTTCGTTGCCAAAACAGGCGAAAGCATTGCTTGCGCTTCAAAACTCTTTAGGCTCTACCAAGATAGAACAGGTGCTGCAGGCTATATACTTTGGCCACAAGGTGCTAAAAAACTGCTCCAATGCGAGCAAAAAAAAGGTATTGCACTAGCAGACGCACATATTACCGACTGTCATAATATCAAAGCTTACCAAGTAGAGCCAGCACCTATTATTCAATTAGACCAATGTAGAGATTATGCTATCCAAAATCCCATCAATAATATTACCACCAAATCCACAGTTAGTAGCGCTAACAATCCAAAAGGAAGCTGGGATTTTCGAATTAAAAGAATTATCTTTCAGTTAAAGTTGGGGTTAAGGCAAGTAGCCTTAATCACAAAGTCTGAGAGGCGCTATATAGCAATTAGAAAGCAAGATTTTTAAAACATAAGAATATTAACACATAAATCAGGTTCACGAATTATACAGATACCCTACCAAGCACGCTCAAGCGTCTAGTATCTACTTATGCTAATGATGTGGTATTAAAAATATTTAACAATAAAATGCACACAATCCAATGTATTTTATCAAGTGAACATATCGCTATATTAATGCAATACTATATTTTTAGCATAATAACAGCGGGTTTATATTGCGCTAATTTTTAGAACTGATTCATTATTAATTTAATATCATCTGCCATCTTACTTGGATTGTGTGGCGATGGGAATCCTGCAAAAATTTGACCCTCAGGGTTAATCAAATAAATCCAAGCGGTATGATTAATAACATAGCCATCTTGCAGTGCACTTTCAGGTAGTTTATCATTAGCCTTAAGGATAACTGACTTACCTTTTTCATCGTAGATAACACGCTCATAATAAGCACCGAAAGGCTTAATAAGCTGGTTAATTTGTGCTTGCTCTCCTGAAACACCGATGAAATCTTTATCAAAATGCCTGACATATTCTTTTAACACTTCAGGTGTATCCCTCAAGGGATCAAAAGTAATTACCACAACTTTTGGTGTACTTATGGCTTTATCTTTTAGCATTAATTTTTTCAGAGTCGACATATCAAGCAACTCAGTCGGACAAACATCTGGACAATGTGTATAGATAAATAACAGCAAAGTCCAGCCGCCTTTCAAATTATCATTATTAAATAATTGATTATCCTGATCAACCAAAGAAAACGATGGTAGTGATTTGTTTGGATTGTAAATAATATGGGAGACTTTAAGTTGCGACCCTAACGCTTTATAATCACGATTAGAATTGCCGTACAAAAAAAATGTAACGACAATAATAGTAACAGCAACAATGACGATTGAAGTTTTTTTCAACATTTTAATGCTGATGATGCATCATTTTTTTAGAATCCATCGCCCTGCCTTTTCTTACTTTAGCATATATAGTTTTCGACAAGCCATTATCAAACACTAATTTAATGACAACAGAGTCGCCTTCTCTTGGCACTTTCTTAGGTTGAATCATCATAATATGCCAACTACCTGGTTTTAAAGTTAACTTGCCGTGGGCAGGAATAGACATAAAATCTTGTTTAATCATTTTCATCATACCGCCTTGAAACACAGTTTTATGTAGCTCAAGGCGTTTATAGCCTTTAGTATTTGCAGATAGCAGTTTAATATTACCATCAGAATGATTGGATATTTCCATAAACGCACCTAATATTGGTGCGTTTGGTGGTGCCGAACGCACCCATGGATTGTCAACACTGATGGTTTCCATATCATACTGCCCTTCATGATCATGTGTCACAGCATTTATTTGAGTAGCAAAGACTAAAGACAATAAACTCAATACTAAATTTAATGTTATTTTTTTCATTACTTTATCCTTACTTATATTGGTAAAATTTTACTACATTATAATAATAAATATCTTTTTTGTAAATGCCCTATGCAACTAACACTTGAAATCAGCAACAGTGATCAACTTTCCAGCGTTTGTGGCTCATTTGATAGACACTTAGATCTGATCAGTAAAAGCCTAGATGTCATAATGAACAACAAAGGCGAGGACTTCACCATCAAGGGAGAGAACAAACATATTGCTGCTAGAGTGCTGCAAGATTTAACCGCATTAAGCACTAGCCGTCCCATTGAAATTTACGATGTTGAAATGACAATCAAAGCCTGCTCGCATGATGACTTGCCAGAGCAGTCGGTAAATATTAAAACCAAGCGAAAATTTATCCATATCAGCAGCAAGAACCAGCAAAAATATGTGCTAGATATTAAACAAAAAGATTGCACTTTTGGTATTGGTCCTGCGGGCACAGGAAAAACCTACCTTGCCGTAGCACGCGCTGTTGAAGCCTTAGAAGCCTCTGATGTGCGTCGCATTATCTTAGTACGCCCTGCAGTAGAAGCGGGCGAAAAATTGGGGTTTCTGCCTGGTGATATGAACGAAAAAATTGACCCTTACCTACGCCCTATTTATGATGCTTTATATGAAATGTTAGGCTTTGACAAAGTAGAAAAACTGCTCAATAAAAACATCATTGAAGTTGCACCACTAGCCTTTATGCGTGGCCGCACACTCAACGAAGCCTTTATTATTTTAGATGAAGCGCAAAATACCACCATTCCACAGATGAAAATGTTTTTAACGCGTTTAGGTTTTGCATCAAAAATGGTGATTACTGGCGACATTACTCAAATAGATCTAGCCAACCCAAAACACTCTGGCTTGATTCATGCTATCAAAGTATTGGAAAACGAAAACAAAATTTCTTTTTGTCATTTTGAAACAAAAGATGTCGTGCGTCACCATTTAGTACAACGCATTGTATCCGCCTATGACAAGTTTACATAAATGAAAACCCCTCTTAAAGTCATTGTTGGACTTTCAGGTGGGGTTGACTCATCTGTTGCCGCCCTTCTACTAATAGAACAAGGCTTTGAAGTTGAGGCTTTGTTTATGAAAAATTGGGAAGAAGATGATACAGATGGGCATTGCACCGCACAACAAGATTTGTCTGATGCACAGAAAGTTGCTGATAAATTAGGGATAAAACTACACACCGTTAATTTCTCAAGCGACTATTGGGATGATGTATTTGAACATTTTCTCCAAGAGCACAAAAAAGGTCGCACGCCAAACCCTGATGTTTTATGTAATCAAAAAATTAAATTCAAAGCGTTTTTAGACTATGCACTTAATTTAGGTGCAGACAAAATCTCTACTGGGCACTACGCTAGAATTACACAAGAAAATGAAATCTTCCAGCTTAAAGTTGGCTTAGATAATAATAAGGACCAAAGTTATTTCCTGCATCTTTTAAACCAGCACCAACTTTCAAAAAGTCTATTTCCATTAGGTGAAATCAACAAAAATGAAGTTCGAAAGATTGCCACAGAAAATGGCTTTGTCACTGCTAATAAAAAAGACTCAACAGGTATTTGCTTTATTGGTGAGCGTAATTTTTCTGAATTTTTGCAGACTTACTTACCCACACAACAAGGTGATATTGTTGATGAAAATGGGCAATTTATTAAACATCATCAAGGCTTGGCGTTTTATACGATTGGTCAGCGCAAAGGCTTAGAAATCGGAGGTGGCTTTGGCACCTCAGGAGCGCCTTGGTTTGTTGCTGATAAACGCTTAGAAAGTAATGAATTGTTGGTAGTACAAGGTGGTAACCCACGACTATATCATCAATCCTTAAGCGCATCAAACCCGCATTGGATTACAGCAACACCAACTTTTCCATTAAAATGCATGGCAAAAATACGCTATCGTCAAGTATCACAAGACTGTACGATTAGTGAGCAAGATGGTGAAATAAAAATCAAATTTAACCAGCCACAACGCGCAATTACACCTGGACAATCGGTCGTTTTTTATGCCCAAGATGTTTGCTTGGGTGGTGCTATTATAGAAACTCGTAAAACTTAACATTAAACCATTAAAAATGAACAAACTCAAACAACGCACCTTAGCACTTGCCTCTTTATTACAAAGCACAACTTTAGTTGACCAACTGGCAAATACTGGCACTTGTAACACTCAAGGCAACGAAGTCAGTCTAAAAAGTATTATCAACAACAGCACAAATATTGAAGATGTATTTCAATCATCAAAAGACTTGTCTATCGGTCTCCATTCGCTCAAAAATGCATTTAGCAAAAAACAAAAAAATACACAAAATATTGTTCTCTATGCTTTGGCACTGATTAACCTTGAGAAGAAATTAATGAAAAACCAAAAATTTTTATCGCAAATATCAAATGAAATCAACCAAATTAAAAAGCAAAACTTTTTTGAGCTCTCTCATTCTAATTCCTTAGCACGCTTAGGTGAACTCTACAAATCTACCTTGGGCGAACTCAATCCAAGAATCATGGTAAGGGGTGAGCAGCTTTATTTGTCCAATCAACACACAGCAAATCACATTAGAGCCTTACTATTAGCAGGCATTCGGGCAGTATCTTTATGGAAATCACAAGGCGGAAAAACTTGGCATTTACTGTTTAATAAAAAACAATCGCTGGTATTAATAAACACTATCGATTTTTAGCGCTATTTTTGTAGTCCGTGTGTTTAGATTAAGGTATAATTACGCCTTTTTATTAATTGACAACTTTTTATACAATGGCCAATTCAGCAGGTTCTAAAAAACGCGCAAGACAAGCAGTTAAACGCAATAAACACAATTCTCAAATTCGCGCTAGAGTTCGTACTTTCATTAAGAAGGTGGCTTATGCTTTAGAGGCTGGCAATAAGCAAGAAGCACAAGGTGGCTACGCTAAAATGCAAAAAGAGCTTGACCAGGCAGTTAGCAAAGGCTTAATGCACAAAAACCAAGCAGCTAGGAAAAAATCTCGCCTTAACACACAAATTAAAGCGCTATAAATTCATTATATTGCTTATATAATAAAGCCCTCAATTGAGGGCTTTTTTTTATGAATAAAATTGACAAAGAAGACATTTTATTATTCAGAGATACTGTGAATACTCAAGCACCAGTAGATAAAGATGGCGTTAGTCGTATACGCAAGCTCAAAAGAAAACCACCATTTACAGAATACAGTTATATTATTGATGGCACGATTGCTGGGGAAGAAGTAGTGCGTTATACAAAGAGTGGTATATCAGGGAAAATGATGAACAAAATGAAGCGTGGTCATATTGACAATGTATCAGAATTGGATTTACATGGATATACGATAAAACAGACTTGTGAGGCTTTGTCCGAATTTATCTATCGCGAACAATTTGAGCAATTTGTGCGCATCATTCATGGCAAAGGGTATCGTTCTGATAATAAAATGAGTGTGCTAAAAACCCAAGTGGTAAATTTTTTACAACAGCATCCGCAAGTATTGGCGTTTCATTCTTGCCCACCTAAAGATGGTGGCACAGGTGCAATATTCGCCTTATTAAAACAATAAGGCACAAGTCAACAATGTCACAACTTGATTTTGATACACACAATGCCTTTAATCTTGATGAAATCTATTCAGTGTCAGGTTTCTTATCCTTATGTCATTCAACGATTGAAAACAATATCCCGACTTGTTGGCTTAAAGGTGAAATTTCAAATTTATCGCGCCCCGCTTCAGGGCATTGGTATTTCTCTTTAAAGGATGAACGAGGGCAAGTTCGTTGCGCTTTATTCCGTCTAAATCAACGCAATATTAAATTCAACCCAGAAAACGGCATGGAGATTTTGCTCCATGCTGCACCAACATTATATGAAGCGCGTGGTGATTTTCAACTGATTGTTCGTCATCTTGAGCCTGTAGGCGTGGGAAACCTGCAAGCTGCTTTTGAACAATTAAAAACCAAGTTGCGTGACAAAGGTTTGTTTGATGCAAAACATAAAAAGCCTCTGCCAACAAAAGTTGATACCATTGGTGTGATTTCTTCATCAAATGGCGCGGTGATTCGAGATATCATTAAAGTACTCAATAAACGCTATCCATTTGCTGAAATATTACTGTTTGACTGTGTTGTACAAGGCGAAGGTTCGGCAGAAAAACTGGCACAGGCACTTTATGCTGCTGACAAATCTGAGCGCTGTGATGTTTTAATTTTAGCGCGTGGTGGTGGCTCATTAGAAGACCTGTGGGCGTTCAATGAAGAGGTATTAGCCAAGGCTATATTTGCAACCACTACGCCCATTATCAGCGCTATTGGTCATGAGACTGACACCACTATTGCCGATTTTGTCGCAGACAAACGCGCACCAACACCCAGTGCTGCTGCCATGATGGCAACCCCTGATAGGTTGGAGTTATTAACCAAACTTAGCAGGCTACACACCAATTTATTACAGCAAACACAACAATCTTTAGCTAATTATCAATACCAATTAGAGCAATTAAATTTAAGAATACCGAAGCCTAATCAACAATTAAATGTGTTTTCGCAAAGGTTAGATGGACTACATTCAAATTTAAATTATTATGCAAAAACAACACTCAATCTCAACCAAAGTAAACTTAATACTCTATTTGAACAACTAAAACAACACTCGCCAAGTGCCGATATCACGCACAAAAAAGCACTGAATCAGTTAGCAAAAACACAATTACGCAACAGCATTAAACGCACGATCACCGAGCAGAATTTACACCTATCAAAGCTCATGCAAAATCTAGAAAAATCAATGTGTAGCAGTCTTGAACAACAACAAAATAAACTCTCGATATATATCACAGGACTTAATCATCTCTCGCCACTCAATACGCTTTCTCGTGGTTATAGTATTTCTATGCTTAAAAATAATCGGGTGTTAAGCACGACCATTGAGGTTAAAATAGGTACATTAATGACCACACAATTAAGGGATGGAAAAATTTATTCCAAGGTTAAAAAAATTGAAAACATTAAAAAAAATTAGTCTTTTATTGCTGTTATCTTCCACCATGACACTGGCAAGTATTCCCATTAAAAATACGCCAGTTCCTGGTGGCATTGCCGTGATTGACTTTAAAACTAATCACAGCAATCCAAAAGCGTTTTACCGCAAAGTACCCCTGTATGTGCAACACATCAAAAACGACCATTGGCAGGCATTACTCGGCATTCCACTGATGGAAAAATTGGGTAAAAAATCTATTACTGTCAAAGATTTTTCCAATCATATTTTTGAATTTGAGATTAAAAAACATACTTATGAAGAGCAGCACATCACCCTAAAAGGCAAAAAGAAAAAATACGTTAATCCAACAGATGCGCATATGCAGCGCATCAAAAAAGAGCGCTTAATATTATCAAAGCCGAGAATGACTTTTTCTACCCAGACCTTAGCTGATGGCGCATTCACTCGCCCTGTTGATGGACCTACCACGGGTGCATTTGGACTCAAACGCTTTTATAATGGACAAGCGCGCAGACCTCATGCTGGACTAGATTATGCAGGCAACACGGGTACAGCGATTAAAGCACCTGCGAATGGCAAAGTACTGTTAACGGGTCGTTATTTTTTTAATGGCAATGCGATATTTTTAGACCACGGACAAGGGTTAGTTAGCGTGTATATTCATCTTGATAAACACCTAGTCAAACAAGGTCAATCGGTCAAACAAGGTGAGATTATTGGCATGGTTGGTCAGACTGGTCGTGCCACTGGTCCACACCTGCATTGGGGCATCTATCTCAATCGCACTGCTGTTAACCCAAACCTTTTGATGGGCGAGTAATAATGAAATCAAATGTCTCTTTACTGCGCAGATTAGGTGCGATTGCCTACGATGGTTTTTTAGCGTTTTCATTGGCATTTTTTATTATTGGCGTTATTCTTATCGTCTTTTTTGACAAACAAGCGCAAACCAATATTTTTATATTTTTCGTGGTTTTATTGACCTATTATTTTTACTTTACTTGGTCATGGGTTAAAGGCGGACAAACTTTAGGTATGAAGGCTTGGAAGTTTCACATACAACAAAACAATGGCAAACGCATCACGCATCAGCAGGCATTTATTCGCTTTATTTTATCTATTGTATCATTTACAACCCTTGGGCTTGGTTTTGTTTACCAATTATTTAATAGCGACAATCTCGCTCTGAATGATAGATTTTCAAACACACGATTAACTAAAAATTAATCATGCAAAGTTGTATTTCTCGATACTGGCTGACCTTCATTCTTATTTTTATACTGGCAGTCTTACTTTATCAAAACTTCTTCATCAACCATTTTCCATTTTCGTTAATAAAAAAACAAAGTATTGTTGACCAAGAAGTGCGTAACAATCAATACTTAAAACAGAAAAATAAAATAAAAAGTATTAAATTAAAAGCAGTAAATGCAACAGATAAAGAGATATTAGAATCTCAAGCACGCTATCGCTTTGGTTTGATTAAAAAAGGTGAGCGCTATTATCAAATCAATCCACGCTAATTAGTCAACTCTTAAAAACCACACAACAAATTGATTTATAACAATAAAACCAACAATAACCATAGACAAATCAACCAACTTTTGCTAAAATACCT
>NZ_FQTR01000065.1 GCF_900128535.1 bacterium endosymbiont of Bathymodiolus sp. 5 South
CCACTTGGCGATTTTTTAAACCCAGCCTTAGCCCTGCTAGGACAAGGTTTAAAGAAATCACCAATTGGGCAAAAATTGGATTTTGCTAATCATCCCTATTTATGCAAAGGTCTCAATAAAAATAAGAGGAAAAAATGATAAACAATAAAAAAATAAAACAACAGGGTTTTTCTTTAATGGAATTAATGATTGTCATGGCAATTATTTCGACATTAACGGTCGCTGTGTTGGTGGTGGGTGGAAAGATGTTCAGTTCAAAACAAGAAATTATTACAGATATAGCGATTGCTATTCCTTCAGCTGTGTCAGTATGCGCAAAACTACATAGAGGTGACTTAACCACTTGCAATAAATCTAGTTTAATGCGAAAAGTGCAGACACTTAAGGAAAAAACTGTGTGTGGAGATACATGGACAATTGCTGCATCTGCAACAGAGGTTGTTTTGACATACCCATTAACATCGTGTAGTGATGCAGACGACATTGGAGCTGAAGTGGTTGAGTATGTGAAAGAATTACCTCGTATTTCTACAGATATCTCTAAGACTAAGTACGCAAGTAAAAGTTTACAAATAACTTATTTAAGAAAATAAATAATATAAACAAAAACAAGTAAATGAGATTTTTGGTTAAATATATTGTTGCTAATGTCATTGCATCATCGATTGTTGTTGTTGACGACATAGGTGATAGTATTGATAAAGATATTGCTACAAAGTTGTTCATTAATCCGCCTCAGATTTTAAAAAAAAGTAGAGATTTTGGGGCGCTTAGGCAGATTATTGAAGATGAAGATTTATTGATTATCTTATCAACATTAGAAGCAACTCATTTGTCTGGTTCTAAGACTTTAGAGCAGTCATTGGTAGACACTGTTTTAGACCTCTACCCAAAAAATAGAAATTTAAAAAATCAAACTCAAATATGGAGTCTGCAAGGGCTTTCATTGACCCAAATGCTTAGCTTAATGAATGTTGATCAAGTCATTGTTATTTTGCTACAGACAGGTAGTGCTGGCAATATGTCTCAAGCTTTTAAAGAAGCTAAAAAATATTCTAAATCTTCAAATGAGGTAGTAGGAATTTATAAAGCTAATATATTGCCGAATGTTGCGTTTAGCGCAGTTTCTATGAGTTTGATTCTGGGCATGTCGTTTATGCTAGCAGACCCTTACAATAAAATTATTCAAGCTAAAAAGATTGCAGAACCAATCACGGTTACTTTGATAAATTTTATTGTTAACAATATTGGTAGTATTGTTTTTATTTTGGTTGTGGCGATAGCTTTGCTTGTTTTTTCGTTTATTAATCAAAAAGCGCTTAACAAACTTAAAAAAATGCAACCATGGAGAGGCGTTGGTGATTTGCAAGACTTAAAGAGTGCTGTGAACTTTTTACCTATCTATGCAACTCTGAAAAGAATTAACTATTTAGATATTGATGTTGTTAATTTTTATAAACAAATACAAAAAAATATCGGCAATGAACTGATTAATTATATCGGTAAAGGGCAGTCATTATCTCAAGCGATTGTCAACACATCAATTTCAAATAAATTGTCAAAACAAATGTCAGTTATATTTGAAATTGAGAACCAGAATATCAGAAGTGAGATTGTTGAAAGCATGATAGAGGCACTGAATTTACAAATAAAAAAACAAGCAAAAAAGATATCTGCCTTGATGTTAGCGACTAGAAACGCTATTGTTCTTCTAAGTATATCATTTTTTATTGGCGTGTATGCGACTGGCTTATCATTATGATGAAAAATAAACAGCTGGGCTTTTCTTTGATAGAATTAATGTTTGTACTAGCAGTTATTTCAGTAATGGTGCAGATAAAAATAAAAGCAGATATTAATGCGGATATTTTTTCACAAGCTGAAGCGGATGTAAAAAGAACCATGCAAGAAATTGGAAATATTCAAGCAGCCGCTAGCGGTTATCTTGCTGATACAGGTGAATATCCAGATTTTGCAAACAACTGTAATGATGCTATTACTGTGTTGAAAAATGCGCCTACTGCCTACTTAAACTATATTACCACCACAAGCCCTTATAACACACAATATATAACAGAATGCAACACAACAACCTTTACAGTTAAAGTAAAAAGTGATAAAGATTTCGCAGCGCCTTACATTGCTGCCCAATACCCTGGATCAACAATTTTAGCAGCACCTGATGACGACACGAGTGCAAGCTCTATTCCTCGACCGTTGTCACTCTCGCAATTTTTATCGCTAGACGGGTCAAGAGCAATGCAAGGTGATTTAGATATGGACGATCATGCTATTAAAAATGTTCAAGATATAGATTTTAACGGGCAAGATCTGAAATTAGGCATTGGTAAATTTGTTTCTATGGGAAGCGTATCGTTCAATTCTTTAACTTCTACAATCGACAAGCCAGATTGCGCCCAAGGAAGTATTACAGGTACAGCTAAAATCATCCTAAGAATACACGGAATTACGACTATCGTGGGAGGTAGTTCAGGCATTAGAAATGTCTCTTGGAGTGCTAGTTTTATAGAATTAATAAGCGCCCAACAATGGCGACTTAGCACAACAGGGCTTTCTGCAATAACAGGTGTTGCTGAAACATTTTGCGATTATGGCAGTTGGAATCGGTGATGGATAAAATTACAAAAAGATTTGATACAATTGCCTATGTGCGACCGACTGAAAAATGTAATTTGCGTTGCGAGCATTGCTTTATCCCGCCCAACCCAGCAACGATGTCTGATAAACAAATATTGGATATACCTAGACAGTTAAGTGATGCTGGCGTAACTGGTAATGTTTTGTTGCAATGGCATGGCGGTGAACCGTTGCTTATTGATCCTGAGAGATGTGAAGGGTTGATTATTGGACTTAATGCCAATACACAAGGTATTAAGTTTTTGCACGGTGTGCAAACTAATTTAGTTGTTCTAAAGAATTTTAGTAAAGAGAGGCGCAATAAATGGTATCAAATTTTGTCTCAGTATTTTGACAAAGAGATGATAGGCGTTTCTTGGGACAAAGAGATTAGAGGTGTTAATTTAAAGCCAGAACAGTTTTATGATTATTTTGAAGAGTCAATTCTTGAGATAAGAAGTAGCCAATATTTTCAAGATGATTTTTCACCCGCGTTAACGATAACTGCGGCAAAACCTTTTTTAAAGATTGTAACAAGCCTTAAAACAAGTGTGCTGTTTTTTGAGTGGCTTTGTTTACTGCAACTGCATAAAATCCATATTGAAAAAATAACACCAACAGGGGATGCGATTAAAAATTGGAGCAAGATTGGTGTTAGTAATCTTGAATATTCAAAGGCAATGGGTAAATTCTATTTGGCTTATAGGCGTTACAAAAACTTACATCCCGTAAGTAAGTTAGCAATTTCACCGTTTTGTGATTTGGAAGATGCGATTAAAACAGGTGAGCAAGATAATGTTTGCGCATCAGGCGCATGTCAAACGAGTATGTTTACCTTTTCCAGTAAAGAAGATATGGTAAAAAAATGCACAGCAATTGCAAAACATAGCGAAACTCAATTAGAAAACTATCAAAATAATGTGAAGGCAGGTTGTTTTGAGTGTGAATTTAACAATATTTGTAATGGTGGGTGTCCTGCTCATAACAATGTTATTGATAATTCGGGTGAGTGCTCTGGTGCTTATCAACTACTACAAACGATTAAAAGTATAAATACAGGAGAATTATTATGATCAAAAAAGAAGGAGTAAATAGAAGGGAATTTTTATCAAAATCATTTAAATCAATAGTGAGCGCATCAGCGGCAATTATGGCAACTAAGGTACCCGCTTATGAGCAATATCTGGGAGAGGATAGCACCGATGTTGATACTAGCGGGTTTGGTGGTAGCGTTAATGTTCCGCCACCTCATGCGTCTCATTCATCACGAAGCTGGAGATAATAAATGTTAGAGCTATGTAGTGGCGATATAAATTTAGATCGTAATCCTGAACTCATTCAGCCTCCAAAAGTTGATGATAATATTGTTTATATCAAATTAGTTCCTGATATTAATGATATTATCAGCCCAGATATTATTGATGTGGCGCTTTCTTATTCCATTGCTGGCATTAAGGTTGTTTTAGAAATACCATTTGAGATTAGAACTGAGTTTGAAAACCAACATCTAGCCTCGATTATTTCAAATGGCGGATGGTCTTTATCGTTACTACCACCCAATGAAAAAAGTAAAGCATTGTGGGGTGAATACTGTAAAGAGGTAATTGATTGGTATCAACTATGGCGTAATCCGATAATGCGTAATTTTGAACAAACTATCTATCCAATTACGCCTTATTGTGAATATCTTGCTACGAGTTATTTAATTGATAAAAATAAAAAATATTTAACAAACGATGATATTAAGACACTAAAAGATTTGAGTGCCAATCCAAGCGATTCTTATCTTTTACATTTTATCAACAACATGCAAACAGTTGTTGTTACTGAGTTTAAGCAGAAATTAGAAGACTTCATTAAGAAGGAAGACGCAAACTTTTATCAAGACATAGAATTATGCATGATGAAAGCGGCAGAATAGATAACTAAGTTTTATATTTAAAAATACTAATGAAATACCCTGGTTTCAACTTACATATTAGATTAACAACTGCTTGCAATGCAGATTGTAGTTATTGTAGTTGTGAATCCGATGTACCTTCAGACAGAATGCTAATTGATGATTTGCAGAAATCTTTAACTTTTGCACTAGACAAATTTTTACCCAGAACATCTGAAAAAACATACTGTGGTGCTGAAGTCATTGGTGGTGAGGTGATGGTGTTACCCACAGAGTACTTAAAACAGGCTGTTGAAGCAATAAGAGAGGTTGTAGGTAGTAAAGTTGAGAGAGTTGATGTTGGGTGTCAAAGTAATTTAATAGGCTCTAAAAAGAAGATTGATGCGTTAAGAGGGATTATTGATGAGCATAGTATTGGCACATCAAAGGATTCTTTCACGAACAAAAGAACAGTCAATGGTGATGCGGATAAATATAGAGAGTTAGCAACCAAGGGGGCTAACTATTTATCCGAAATTTCAGGCGACACGATTGGCACTGTTATTGTTTTTGATAAGGACAATATTGATAAGGTAGTTGACGAATATAGAATCGCAGAGAAAGCCCAAACAAGAATAACGATACGCCCTGTTTTTGCTGGCAAACACTCTATTGATTATTTAGAGCCAAAGTTGCTTGGTAAATATTGGAAAGAATTAATTGATGAGTGGTTTGTTGATGGCCGAACGGCGGTTGAACCGCTCATGAGAATGACTAAGTCAATGCTTGGAATGCGCACCGCAGAAGTAGGTTGCCCCTACTGGCGTAGTTGTTCAGCAAACAGTCTTAATATTGAGCCTAACGGCGATATTTATACTTGCCAAGAAATGGCAGATGTTGGTGCAGGCAAACTCGGTAATGCTATCAGTGGTGAGTGGGATGATGAGATGTATCTAACACTAAGTAAGCGACAAACAAATATCGATCAAGAATGCCAGCAATGTCAGTGGTATAAGTATTGCCAAGGTGGTTGTATGATGGAGTCGTTTACTGAGACAGGTAGCTTTTATTCACGGCCGAATAATTGCATGGCGTGGAAGGTGATATTTAAATCAATTGACGATAATATCAAAAAATACGGTGAAAAAGTTTCTATTAATTGGATTGATAAAATAGAAAAATTGGAAGATTTAAGAGTCGATCATTCAAAGAGTAAGTTTATAGAGGTAGTAACGCAATGAACCAAATTAATAAATTATTTATCAATTTAACATGGGCTTGCAACATGGATTGCCCAAAGTGTTATATTCCTAAAAAGTTAAGAGATGAATACGCCTCATTACTTTGTAATGACTATTTTGCAGAAGTATTAGGGTGCCAAGGTATTGACCTGAGTAATAATACTGTTGCGATTTATATGGGCGGTGAACCCAGTATAGTTGGGGAAGGGGGGCTAAGGTCTTATATTCGTATTGTGTCAAACATACTACCGAAAGCAAGGCATACAATAGTAACTAATTTGTTTAATTTACCGAAATGGTTAGTTGCAATGTCATTGAATGAATTTTCTGGTCAAATTGAAACAACCTATGCAAATGGGAAAAAACAAACTTTATATGGAAATGAATACAAATACCAAGAAAAGTTTGTTAAGCATTTAACCTTAGTGACCGAAGCGGGTATTAATTGCACAGTCAATGTTGAACTTAATATTGAAACCATTATGGCTGGTACTGAAGCAATTATTAGCATTATGAAACAGTCTGGCGCCAAAGATTGGGCGTTTGATTATTCTGTTAATTTTGATGATTTCAACAATAGCCCTGTTTTTGATAGTTTTCATTATCCAATCTTAACTGGTAACGCAACATTAAAAGAATACTGGGCGTTTGTTAACGCTATTAAAGTTGATGATTGGGTTGTTGACAATAATATAAGAATAGCACCAAGAGTGGATGGGTTCAATACGCTAGAAGGCGGTGGTTTTTTAACTATAAATCCAAATTTTACAGTAACAACAAATCCCTTATTTTCAACTATGAGAAAATTACAGTATGTAGATATTGATGCACTCAATGAATCTGGAATTAGAGAACGACATCAAAGAAGAGCAGTGAAGCGGATACGACCTTGTATTAGTTGCAATGAGTTTGATGATTGCCAAGGTTTTAGTTCTCATGTGCCGATTCAACAAGACGGGGTTTGCGCAGGGGGGTTACTGTTATGACAACTCAAGCGAAAAATAGTCGATTATTCCATATCAATGTAACTCGTCAGTGTCAGCTGGCTTGTTCTCATTGTTATATCGATCAAGATATTAGAGACAATGATCAGTCAATGTCAGTGGATAAAATGCAAGAAATTGCTGATGTAATTGGCGATACTAATGCTGATGTTCATATCATTGGCGGCGAACCAACACTGGTTGGTATTGATACGCATAAGCAATACTTATCAATATTATCAAAGCTCCCAAGCTCAAAAATAATGATTGTTACCGCATTACAAAATGCACGGGCAGTTAAGGTCGCTAAGTTGTATCAAAATATAGCCACTTCTTATGATCCAAACGCAAGAATTGAGGTTAATAACGACAAGTGGCTAGAGAGATGTAAAGAACTCAGAGGGTGTGGCAATAATGTCCATCTGTGTGTCTCTCTGAGTCAATCAGTCATTGATTATGGTGTAAGTAAGGCACTAGATGAGGTTTATGGTTTTGGCTTTAGGTCTGTACATTTAGCAGCCATGGTGCCAACTATGAATGCACTTGCAGAAACGCCAGATCCAATGATAACTTCACAAGCAATGATAGAATCAGCCGAATGGGCGCTTGAAAAAAGAAGAGTCGGTGAGGATGGTATTTTTGTCTCCCCATTTGATGGATTGTTGCAAGGTATGAGTAATTATGATGGGCTTAGATGTCCAGCTGGCGAGAGTTGCGTCAATGTAGAACCTAACGGGAAGATACATGCTTGTGTCGCTAAAGGTGGAGAGGTTAAAGACATTGTTATTAATCAAATGCAATCTACTGAGACACAATTAAGTAGTAATGCTTATATATTAGAAGTTGCGCAACACAATAGATCAAGAACAGAATGTTTTGGTTGTGAATTTTGGATAACTTGTAAGGGAGGGTGCAGGGTATTAGCAAACACTGATATTGCAAAGAACTCAGTAGAGTGCGCAGGTTTTAAAACTTTTTTAAATTATGTTAAAGGTAAGGTACATGTTTGATTTAAACGACTTTTACAATAAAGGCATGTCTAGTGTTTTTTTGAAAAAACAACATTTGGATAGGTTGGATAATTTTATTGAATTGGAGACTTGGATAAAAAATGATGAAAACGATAAAGAGGTGTTGTCAGTCCCCAAATGGATGTCACAAGCATTTAACAATATTGATATTGAATCTGATATATCAGAATTTGAAAAAGAATTTAAAATGCAACAAAGTATTAAACAATATAGACCAAAGCATTATTTTGAATTTTTTAAGATAATATTTAATAGCCCCTTATACAATTCTGGAATATGTAAATTACATAATTCAACATTTGAAATTAGTAGTATAGAACTTTGGAATGGAGTTAGTGATTTTCATTGGCATTGGGATGGACCAGGTAACGATGATATCTATGCACTTGTTTATTTGTCTGATTATAAAGAGTGGCCGAGAGTTTTTGGTGCTGGGCTTGAATATGGGGTAGCGCAACTATCAAAACAAGGGTATAAAAACATTGAACGAAAAGGGGTGTTTTATCCAGATAATGGCCGTATCGTCATCGGCGATAATAGAAACCCTTTACAGTTGCATAGAACCCAACATTATTCAGAACAAGCGTTAATAGATAAAATTGATAGAATTACTTTTTTAGTCACTATGAAACTAATTCCACAAAGGCATGAAAGATGATTGAAACAGGCAGATTAATACTAACAATGATGCCAAGTTTATATTGCAAACTTGATTGCCCTCATTGCTATTTAACCAAAGAGCAAAGACGCTCTAAAGATTGTTTAAGTTTGGAGCAAATAAAAATCACGGTTGAAAAAATCAAAGATTATTATAAGGACAAAAATATTCAGAATGCAGCAATAGATATTTATTGGTATGGTGGCGAGCCAACTACGATGGGTGTAAAGATGTTTAGTGATATGTGCGATATTATCAATAGTACATTTAAAACACATAAGGTCAGGCATATATTGCTGAGCGCATTGGTAGGCGTTAATCTTAAGGAGTGGGCACCCATTGTGAAGAAATATTGTAACAGCAAAATACAGACATCATATGACGGCTTGATGCGGGGTGAGCGTTATGACACGACCTGGAAAAAACAAGTTGTCAATGCGCTTGATAGAGGCTTAGAGATTAATACTTTAAGCGTATTCAATAAATCAATACAGTTTGATGGTTATCAGAATACTTTTGTTAAACTTATGGAGCTAGGTATTCGTGAATGCGGATGGTTACCATTTCAAAAAAATATTAGGAATGATAATACTGGTATGTATGACGAGCACTCAACAAGCATGAATGAGTTTTCGGATTTTATGATTGGTTTTACTAATCTTAACAACGATACACATGCAAATGACGGATCTGTGTTCTTAATAGGCAATGAAATGTTCATTAACTCAATGAACATTAACGGTACTAGCATGTCAAATACAGGTGCGCAAACTGTTTTCCTGATGCCTAATGGCGATATGGTTATGCCTAATTATGACGAATTTAACAACATTGAATTTATGCAAAAGTTTGGAAATATATTAAAACAATCATTTGAAAAAATATTGACAAGTAAATCTCGTAGGAGTTGGATACGCAGACAAATTAATCGTAATAACAATAAAGAGTGCATAGGGTGCGATAGTTGGAATTGTTGCCTCATGGAGTTTTGGAAAAACAACAACAAAGGTGATGATTGTTATGGTGCAAAGAAATATGTAGATTGGGTTAAAAAATATTCCATTCTAAAGCCAACACTCATTGAGAGTATTTCTTAATATGATAAATAATATATATCTAACAAAAACAGGGTGCTTTGGTTACACAGACCAGCAATTAGCACTAGATAATACATTTTATTTAAGTTATGATTTGGTTGAAAGTTGGGTGAAAAAATATCAACTGCAAGAAGCTCAAACAAAAGACTTTACTGAAGAGTTGAAAGGTGTTCGTTATCGAGTGCATTTATTTTGTTCTAAACGAGGATGGAATGCGGCACTGCGCCTTTTGCCATCAAAAATTCTTAGTTTTGATGAATTAGGTGTTAGTTCAGATGATGTTTTGAGTGTATGTAGAGGTACTGGATTGACACTTTTCTGTGGGCCAACAGGTGCAGGAAAATCAACAACTATGAATACAGTTATTGATAGTTTATTAAATAGTGGTGAACTGGGCGTAACAATTACCATTGAAGATCCTGTTGAGTATTTACACCACAAGGATATGATTTTTCAAAGGGAGGTTGGAACAAAAGTTAAAGACTTTAAAACGGGGCTTGTTGACGCAGTTAGGGCAAATCCAACAACAATCGTTATTGGTGAGATTAGAGACGCCGAAACAGCATTAGAGGCAGTTCGAGCAGGTCTTAATGGTCATAGAGTACTGGCTACGCTACACGCATCCAGCATTAAAGAGTCGATATCAAGGCTATGGGCTTTTTTAGACGAACAAGGCGATGAGTTGTTAGTTCAATCGTTACAAGGTATTGTTGCACAGCACTTAATACACATTACCGATAAAAAAAAATATTGCCTTTATGAATCGCTAGAAGTAGATGGAAAAGTGAAAAACATTTTAAATCAAGTGTTGAATCATAATTCACAACTCACTTTAAATGCTTGTGATTTGAGGCAAAAAAATCGCACGACACTGGTTGAAAAAAAACAGAAACTTATCATTGACGGCATTGATGAAACTTTGCTTAATTGCATTAGAAAATGAATAAATTTTTTGGCTAGCTTGGAGCGATTACTGGCATTAATCTATTCGGAGTGGAGCAAGATGATGAGGTGGCGGCTTTAGCACTTGTAAATATGATATTTAGAGGGGGCGGTCTGAAGTTCCCCCATTTGACTGGACGCTAAATTCCAATTTTACCCACTATTTTTTCGTATCAATAATCTTTTTTTTGAGAATAAAGCCCCTTTTCCTCGCTTCTTTTAACAAGATGGTAGCTTGGTTGTCCTCTTTAGTATAACTTTGATGGTTGTTCCGGTTATAGGTATAAGGCTTACTAAGATCTAGATAAGCTTCTTTGTTGAATTATTCTTTGTTAAGTTGCGGAAGGTTGTCAGCAGAAAAAACATTAAAAGATAATGTGATTAAAAGACTAAGAGCAAGAAAATGCTTAAGTTTATTAAGCCCACTAAGTGTCGGAGCTAGCGTTAATTGGAATTTTGCTGTTGCACTTATGACCCAAATCCAAAAATAGAACCATCCAAACCCCAAACCCACAATCAAAACCAAAAAAATGCACCCCATTCAAACCCTGCCTTCAGCAAAACACAGGCATTTTCTCTGAATTTGACAAAACAGGTGTAAATTATCCAATATTTTGGATGATTTGGTTTTTTCAGGTGCCATAAAGCCTCCTCTAATCAGGATTTTGTAATGAACCTTAGTGTTATTTATTCTAAATCAGGATAATAACGGTTTAAACGCTTTGATGTCGTTTAATACCTTGGTGAGTAATTGATAGTATTGTGCCTGGCATTTAATAATAACTTTTCTACCTGTTTTAATGACTTTAGCAGCAATGGCGTAAAGACGATGGCGTATATACTTTGCCCTTTTATTGGCAAACTCAAAGGGC
>NZ_FQTR01000066.1 GCF_900128535.1 bacterium endosymbiont of Bathymodiolus sp. 5 South
ACTTTTCACCCACTTGGCGATTTTTTAAACCCAGCCTTAGCCCTGCTAGGACAAGGTTTAAAGAAATCACCAATTGGGCAAAAATTGGATTTTGCTAATCATTCCTATTTATGCAAAGGTCTCAAAAAACAGAACAATTTTTCTAGTGGTCTTAACTGGTTAAGATCTAAAGTCTTTTCTTTAATATGATTGAGCCTACTGTTGATTACTGCTATCTTGTTTTAGTGGTATTATTGACAGAAGATTTGCAAGTAATTTTCAATGTTCAACTATTGAACACTTTGGTATAATGCACTTTATGCTGAATCAAGATAATCAATTTTCAATCCTACAAGTCTTGGAGCAAAGCCCCAATTATTCACAGCGTGATTTGGCGGGTAAACTGGGAATGAGTTTAGGCAAGGCGAATTATTGCTTAAAAGGTTTGATTGATAAAGGACTCGTTAAAGTTGAAAACTTTAAAAATAGCCGTAATAAAATCCAATACGCTTACCTTTTAACCCCACAGGGCATGAGTGAAAAATCCAAATTAACCCTTCATTTTTTGCAAAGAAAAACCGAAGAATATGAGCGATTAAAGATTGAAATTGAACAGCTTAAGCGGCAGATAGGGTAATGAGCTACATTCAAAAACTTCGCCAATTATTAGACAGAGAAACCAAATGCCACCAAAGGTTTTGGTAATGACATATGTTCAAGATTATATTTATGCGGTTGATTAGGCAAAAAGGCGCTAGATTGCTGAATAAATAAATAAAAGTGAGGTGTTTGTTGTGAATTTAGATGCAAGAAAACAGTGTAGTGCACTGAAAATGGCGAAGGCTTTGATACGGATAAGTGGTAAAAAAATCAGTTTGGCGCTGACAATTAAATCAACTGACTGTTTATGTTAGCCAATATATCGCGTATTGCCAGTGGGCAATTCATTGCACAATTGATATTAGTGGCTTCGCTGCCTTATATCACTCGATATTACAACCCAGAAGAATTTGGTGTTTTTGCTGTATTTAGTGCCATTATAGGGATTTTGGTTGTATTTTCCACAGGCAAGGTGGAGTTTTTAATTATCACGATGAAAAGCAAAGATGAAGCGGTCGCATTGACTATAGGTACTATGATAATGGTGTTGATTTTTAGTTTTGTAATTACCTTAATCACATTATTTTTTTTATCTGATTTTTTAAATTCTTTTTTCTTAAAAGAGTTTAGTTATTTGCCCCTCTTAATGGGTGTTACTATATTGTTTATAGGAGGTGCGCAAACGCTAAGATACTATGCTACTTATTTGGGTAGTTTTTCAGGTCATGGTATAGCAGCCACAGTAAACGCCATCAGTATGATTTCCGTTGCACTTGGGTATGCGATTTTTATAGGTGGGGATTCGCTACCCATTGGGCTTATTTTGGGGCAAATGATTGGGCAGGTCTTATCGTTTCTTGTTTTCTTGTTTTATACCGATATTATACAAATGATAACTTTAAAAAAACTTAAAATATCGTCAACTACGGTGTTGAATCAAATACAGAAAATACCTGTTTTATTAACAACGAATCTAGCCTCTTCTTTAAGTTCACGCATACCGACGCTGATTATGTCTGCCGTAGGTGGTATGTCTGTTGCGGGTATATTTGCAATGGCTGATAGGGCTGTGGGTGCACCAACAGGTGCTTTTGGACAAACAGTTGGGCAAGTTGTTCGGCATCAATATTGCAAAGTATATGAGGTTGATAATGGCAACACATCTCTGCCAAGAAAAATAATTAAATCCACTTTCTTTTTTGTTATTTTTGGCTATGGATTGCTCATAGTATCAGCTGATTGGCTTGTGCCATTAGTGTTAGGCGAGCAGTGGCGTGTTGCCACTGTGTTTGTGCAAATTATTGCCACCATGGAGTTGTTTAATTTTATGTTTTACAGTGTTGAAGATATTGCCATTATTCGTGATAATTTTTCGTATCGTATGTGGACTCAAATCGCACAATTAATATTTTTATTGATACTCTATGCTGTCGTCAATGTAACAAATATCTTGTCAAATACTGAGTTGGCATTAGGCTTAATATGCCTTGCTAGAATTTTATTTGTTGCTTATGATTTAACCAAGACTTGGCGTGGTGTTCAAAAAAACTGATAGAGACCTTTGCATAAATAGGAACAATCATCAGAAACCCACTTTTCATCCACTTGGCGATTTTTTAAACCCAGCCTTAGCCCTGCTAGGACAAGGTTTAAAGAAATCACCAATTGGGCAAAAATTGGATTTTGCCAATCATCCCTATTTATGCAAAGGTCTCTATAAATATGAATAGCCATTAAGATCCCACTTTTCACTCAATTAGCAATTTTTTAGGATGTTTCGTAGTTCCCCAAGAAGGTAAGTCCAGTTTTAGTTTTACTGAAAAAAAGTTTAAAGAAGTTGTCAATTAGAAAAAATTTGAATTTTGTTAATCATCTGTATTTATACAAAGGTCTGGGTATAATTTACCTGACAAAGATATATTTAAAATCTGAATTTGAAAAATAATATGCCCACAAGATTAATTAAAATATTTAAACAATTATGGCTTGCTTTTATGAATTTAATTCAAGGAAAGGATCGTCTTTTTGATGGAGATGATGAGGTCTTTAAAAAATCTATTCAAGATATTGACTATTATGGTGAATACGGAATGGGAAGGTCTACTATTTGGGTTATTGGTAATACCCGAGTAAAGAAAGTTTTTGCAGTTGATACAAGTAAAGTATGGCTTGAAAAGGTACGGAGTAATTTAAACCATGCAAATGTATTAACGGCTAAATGGGTAGACTTAGGGCGTTTAGCAAAGTGGGGAATCCCAATAGATTATTCAAAAAGGGAATGCATAATAAATTATGTTGAATCAATATGGAAACACGAGCAGAAACCACAATTTGTTTTAGTTGATGGCAGATTTAGGGTTGCTTGTTTTTTGTATTACCTTGCAACTGGCGCACCAGGCACTAAAATTGTTTTTGATGACTATGTAAATAGACCTCACTATCATTTAATTGAAGAGTTTGTAGAGCCTAACAAAACATGTGGTCGCCAGTGTATGTTTGTTGTTCCAGAGAAAGTAGATAAAGAAAAAATTATGAATTTAATGCGTCAATTTTTATTTGTAATGGAATAATACAATATGAAAGTTGCAATTGTAGGTGTGGGCTATGTTGGGATGTCCAGTGCTATGCTTTTATCTCAAAACCACGAGGTAATTGCACTAGATATTGATGTTGAAAAAGTTAAGCGACTCAATGATAAAATCTCACCGATTATAGACAGTGAAATTAAAGACTTTCTGATAAATAAAGACCTTAACTTTAGCGCAACACTTGACAAAGAGTTGGCTTATAAAGACGCTGATTTTGTTATTATTGCCACGCCAACTGACTACGACATTGAAACCAATTATTTTAATACCTCATCTGTAGAAATGGTTATTCAGGATGTTATAGATATCAATCCAACTGCAATAATGGTTATCAAGTCAACGGTTCCAGTGGGTTATACCAAAAATATTAAATCTAAGTTTGCCAGTGACAACATTCTATTTTCACCTGAGTTTTTAAGAGAAGGGTTGGCGCTTTATGATAATTTGTATCCATCACGCATTATTGTAGGTGAGAGATCAAATAGAGCCAAGCAATTTGCAGATTTATTGGTAGAAGGCGCAATCAAAAAAGATATTGATATTTTATTTACCAATTCTACTGAAGCGGAGGCAGTTAAACTTTTTAGCAATGCCTATCTTGCTATGCGGGTATCCTATTTTAATGAACTTGATTCTTATGCCGAGGCACATGGATTGAGTTCAAAACAAATTATTGAAGGTGTAAGTTTAGACCCAAGAATTGGTAATTATTACAATAATCCATCATTTGGTTATGGCGGTTATTGCCTGCCTAAAGACACCAGGCAACTTAAGGCTAATTATAAGGATGTACCCAATAATTTAATTAGTGCGATTGTTGAAAGTAACGCAACTAGAAAAGATTTTATTACCGAGTCGATTATTGCTAAAAATCCTAAAGTTATAGGTATTTATCGCTTAGTAATGAAAAGTGCTAGCGATAATTTTAGATTCTCTGCAGTTCAAGACATTGTGAAGCGTATTAAAGCCAAAGGTATTAAAGTTGTTATCTATGAACCAGTATTGCAAGAGAAGGAGTTTTTTCAGTCTAAAGTAATTAAAAACTTAGAGGAATTTAAGAAAATAAGTGATGTGGTGGTTGCCAATAGAATGGCAGACGAATTGCAAGATGTAAAAAATAAAGTTTATACAAGAGATTTGTTTGGGATTGATTAAAGGCATATAAAATACAAACACTTTTCCGTTGGTTTTTTTCCAAAATCTCTAAAAACAAGAATTTTAATATGATGAAATTTTCAGTACTAATGTCAATTTACCACAAAGAAAATCCACAAAATTTTGATAGGGCGATGCAAAGTGTATGGGATGAGCAAAGCATTAAACCCAATGAGATAATTTTGGTAGAAGATGGTGTACTGACTGATGAGTTGTATCAAAGTATTAAAAAATGGAAGGAGAAGTTAGGTGGTATTTTTAAAGTCACTTCTCTTGAAAAAAATGTTGGTACTGGCAATGCTAAAAAGATTGGTGTGGAAAAATGTACCAATGAATTGATTGCGGTAATGGATACTGATGATATTTCTTTGCCTGATAGGTTTAATAAACAGTTGGCAATTTTTAACGCTAAAGATATTGATGTTTGTGGGGCTTGGGTAGGTGAGTTTGAAAGTGATGAAACTAAGATAATTTCATATAGGAGAGTACCAGAACAACAATGTAATATAATAAAATTTGCCAAAAGTAGAAGTCCAGTTAATCACCCTACAGCAATGTATAAGAGAAAATTAGTATTGAGTGTTGGAAATTATGCAAAGCACAGAAGAACAAGTCAAGACTATGATTTGTTTGTAAGGTTGATATTGGGCGGTGCAAAACTTTACAATATACAAGAACCTTTGGTTAATATGAGGATGGGTAATGAATGGTTGGAGGACCGAAGGAGTGG
The DNA here is from genome assembly GCF_900128535.1 of bacterium endosymbiont of Bathymodiolus sp. 5 South. Taxonomy (GTDB): domain Bacteria; phylum Pseudomonadota; class Gammaproteobacteria; order PS1; family Pseudothioglobaceae; genus Thiodubiliella. The sequence goes on from NZ_FQTR01000066.1 coordinate 5,053, forward strand.
ATTGAAGCAAGCGATACTTGAGGTAAATGTGCAAACAGAATTTTACAAAATGGGTTTTCTTAATGCGTATGAATTGTTTAGAAATATAGTCATCGGTTTTACAATACGACTGTTACCTAAAATGCTATTAAAAGCAGTTTTTAAGATAATAAGAAAACTATAAAATTTTAATGGAACAAAAAAGACAATTTTAGTCACTAGTGGTGCAGGTTATATTGGTTTCACACTTATGTGGAATTGCCTGAAAAAGGCTATAGAAAAATTAGGCTGGTTGGCAAAATTAACGATTAATGATATTTCGCTGATGTTTGGCGATTTGTCAGTTGCTTAAAATGAAAAATGATTTAAAATATTAGAACAAGCATTAAGAGACCTTTGCATAAATAGGGATGATTAGCAAAATCCAATTTTTGCCCAATTGGTGATTTCTTTAAACCTTGTCCTAGCAGGGCTAAGGCTGGGTTTAAAAAATCGCCAAGTGGGTGAAAAGTGGGTTTCTGATGATTGTTCCTATTTATGCAAAGGTCTCCTTGGATTAGAGTGCAACAAAACCAGAGCAGGCTAGTACGAGGCAGATTTTAAAAATATGCAAAAATTTAGACAACACAACCTAAAAGACTCAGTGTTTTTACAAATCCAACAAAGTAGAAAGTAAAAAGACAAAGTAAAGAAGGGAAATTGGCTGGGCTGGCAGGATTTGAACCTGCGCATGACGGGATCAAAACCCGTTGCCTTACCGCTTGGCGACAGCCCAATTAAGGTTTAACCCATCATAAGGTGGGTTAATTCGGCGAGGTATTGAGCGCAAGTGCTACAAAACCCGACCATTTGCTTGGTAGATTGTTAAGGGCTACCAAAGCATCTTTCTCATGCTTAAACGCCACAAAGACACAACTTCCTGTGCCTGTCATTCTTGGCTGGTACAAGTGGTTTTTGGATAATTTTAAATGCGTTAATGCTTCTAAAATTTCGCCTTCCAACTCGGTGGCAGCCTCAAGACAATCATTGTGTGGATTGATTAACTCTGAGAAAGGGCATATTTTCCCTATAGTGGGCGTCATTGTCAATGCTTTATGCGAGAAAATTTCTTTGGTTGAGAGTTGTTTGTTGATAGAGACCACCAAAAAGTAGTGTTTTGGCAAGTTCATTGGCGTCAAAATTTCCCCTACACCTTCCGCCCAAGCGCTATGTCCAGTAATAAAAATTGGCACATCAGCGCCCAGTGCTAAGCCAATTTCTGCTAGTTGTTGCTTTGAGAGTTTTGTGCCCCATAATGTATTGAGTGCAATGAGTGTGGTTGCTGCATTTGAGCTACCACCTCCCAAACCACCACCGGTAGGAATATTTTTCACTACTGAAATGTCTGCCCCGTTTGTTGTACCTGTTGCTTTTTGTAGTGCTTGCGCTGCTTTGATGATTAAATCTTGCTGTTCTGGTATATCCTCATTGCCACTGGTGCGTGTTATAACGCCGTCTTGCCTAACGGATATTGTGAGTTCGTCGTAATAGTCTAGTAATTGGAAAATGCTTTGTAGGTTATGATAGCCATCTTCTCGTTTAGAATTAATATGCAAAAATAGGTTAATTTTTGCAGGGGATTGCCAAATTTTAAGAATTTGTTTGATTTTCTTCGGCGTGTTTATATAAGCACTTATAAGTTAAATATAAGCCAATATCACCTGTTTTTTTGAATAATGTTCCATCTGTTATCATTTGACAAACTCTTTTGTTTAACGCCTGTCTTTTTGCATTAACAAGGCTCAGCAAGTCATCAAATATATAAACCATAGTATAAAGAATTATTTGCACCATTTCTTTATTCTCGTTATCTTTAGAAAGTCTCTCATGTAATGTATGAAAAATGAAAAAATAAGTTTTATGTTCGTCAATGCTGTCTTTTGGAGCGACGCTGAAATCATTAATGTATCGGTCTATTTTTCCATGAACAGCTGTGAATATATCGTTTGTATTGTTAATAATCTCTTCTTCTACAAATTCTACACATGCAAAGATAAATCTATCGTCAGCATTACAATCACAAATCTTAGCACCTTGACCTAACCTACGAACTATATTATTCAATGCTTCAATAAAATCACGTCTGAAATCAACATCTAATTTGGACATATTAGTTTAAATCTTCTTTCTTTCTTAGCCTTTCTGCAAAAAATTCATTTCTAGAATTTGATATTGTGTTTGGATCGGTGGGAATGTTAAAGCTCAAATCTGGCAAGTCATCTGGATTAATAGAATCCTTGATTTTACTTCTATTAATAATATTTTTTTGTATTTCAGACATGGTTTGCCCCTGTTTTTGGTTTGTATGCTTTTATATCTTTTTACTATGGAAAGTATTACTTTAATCATACAAAAAGATGTATATTATACATAAAAAACACAATATTTATTCAATTTTAAGTATTATTCATGGAAAGATGTATATTGTACATAAAAAATTTTTAAAAGTTAAAAAGGCAATTTTTAAAATTTAAAAAATAATCATTTTAAGCACTAATAAAGGTGTTTCTATAATGCTTAAGCTCGTCAATAGAGTCTTTAATATCAAGTAGCGCTAGGTGTGCAGATTCACCCTCTCGAATCATTTTTGCCTCAGGCTTCCAGCGCGCTGCTAATTCTTTTAGTGTGGTAACATCAATATGGCGATAATGAAAAAATTGTTCTAACTTAGGCATATAGTTGTAAAGAAACCTTCTATCTTGACAGATGGTGTTGCCACACATCGGTGAAGCACTTGGATTGACATAGGCTTGTAGGAAATCTATCGTTTGTTTTTCAGCTTGCTTAATAGAAACATTGCTGTCTTTAATGCGTTGAACCAAGCCAGAATTGGTGTGATGTTCAGTATTCCATTCATCCATGCCTGCTAAAATCTCATCACTTTGGTAAATGGCAAGGGCGGGGCCTTCTGCCAAAATATTGAGATCTTTATCGGTAACAATGGTGGCAATTTCAATAATGGTATCTGTTTCTGGCACAAGACCCGTCATCTCCAAATCAATCCAAATTAGGTTAGTTTCTTTATCTGACATTTAGCACCCCGTACTTTCTTTGACAAAATCGTCTAATTTTTGATGAGCCGAACCATCATTTAAAATTTTTATTGCTTTATTGATACCTGCTTGTAGTGAGTCAACCACACCTGACACATAAATGGCAGCACCTGCATTGAGTGCGACAATATTTTTTGCTGCACCGTTTTCACCGTCCAGTGCTTTTTGAATAAGCATCAATGAACTATTAGCATCCTTTGCTTTGATGTCCTCTAAATTACCTAAGGGTAAGCCAAATTCTGTTGGGTTAATGGTATAAGTGGTGACTTTGTTATTTTTGAGCTCAGCAACATAAGTATCATCGGCAATTGAAATTTCATCCAATCCATCTTTAGAATGCACCACCATCACATGTTTAGAACCTAAACTTTTAAGCACATTGGCAATCGGTTCAACCAACGTTTTGTCATAAACCCCCATCACTTGATGGGGTGCTTTTGCTGGATTGGTCAGCGGACCTAAGACATTAAAGATGGTGCGCACTGCCAACTCTTTACGAGTACTAACGACATGTTTTATTGCCGAATGATGTGCAGGCGCAAACATAAAGCCAACGCCGATTTCTTCCACACATTTGCCAATAGCTTCTGGTGTCATATCAAGATTAACACCTGCTGCTTCTAAGACATCGGCACTACCTGATTTGGAAGAAACGCCACGATTACCGTGTTTGGCGACTTGTGCGCCTGCTACTGCTACGACAAAAGCACAAGCAGTGGAAATATTAAATAACCCCAAACCATCGCCACCCGTGCCACAGGTATCCACTAAATGCTCGGCATTATTAATCGTTACAGCAGATGCCAGCGAATGCATCACCTTTGCGGCTGCGGTGATTTCATCGATTGTTTCACCTTTTACCGCTAAGCCCACTAAAAATCCACCATTTTGAGCGCCTGTGGTTTTGCCAGTCATAATATCACTCATGACGGCGTGCATTTCATCTTGTGTTAAATCTTGTTTTGCAATGACTGCTTTTATTGCTTGTTGTATATTCATTTCATTAAGTTCTCTATGTCATCAATTTCTTTTACCAGTGCCTTGGTTAAAACGCTATTGCCATTATCCGTCACCAGGACATCATCTTCAATGCGAATACCAATATCCCAATACTCGGGGTCAATTTTATCACTCTTACGAATATAAATACCAGGTTCAACAGTTGTTACCATGCCTATTTCATACTGACGATGCTGTTTACCTTGCTGATAACGACCAACATCATGCACATCCAATCCTAGCCAATGTCCTGTACCATGCATATAAAACTGTGATAAGTCATCACCTGTTTGTAAAATCCCCAAATCAATCAAGCCTTGTTGGATAATTTTTGAAGCAATTTGATGCGGCTTAATAACCACTTCGCCTGGTTTAATGCAGGCAATGGCAGCGAGTTGTGCCTCTAGTACAATCTGATAAATTTGTCGTTGTGCTTGGCTAAATTTTCCATCCACTGGAAAAGTACGAGTAATATCTGCAGCATAACCCTCAACTTCACAACCAACATCAATCAATAACAAATCACCCTCATTGAGCACTTGGTCGTTTTTAATGTAATGCAAGATACACCCATTTTTCCCACCTGCTACAATTGGTGTGTAAGCATGTTCAGCGTTATTTTTTCTAAATTCTGCATCAAAAATACTAACAACCTCATATTCAAACAAACCAGCCAGCCCTATTTTGGCTTGTTGCATTGCCAACTGATGAGCTTGTATAGAAATATCAGCAGCCTTTTGCATTAGCACAATCTCGTTATCCTCTTTAATTAGACGCATTTCGTGTAGGTGCTCACCAAGTGATTGGGTTTTTGCACCGTCTAAGCATTCAATAATGTCATTGTCTAGCGCACACGCTTTAAAATCATAATACAGTGTTGTTGCCTCTTTTATTAGTAGCGGCAGTTGTGCTTTTAGTTCGTTGATAGGATAGGCTTGGTTTGCATCTAAAGTTTGTAATGCTTTAGCAATACCTAGGCGCTCACCATCCCAAATCTCTCGTGCTGGATTTTTTTCTTGCAAGAAAATCGTATAGTGTTTTTTGGAAAAAACCGCAACTGTTTCAGGTTCTTTAAAGCCTGTTAAATACCAAAAATCGCTATGTGGACGAAAAGGGTAATGTGTATCGCCATTACGATATTGTTGCGGATTGGTGCTAACAATCACCAAAGCACCATCGTCAAGTTGGCTTAGTAATTTCTCTCTTCTATTTTTTGGTATCATTTTTAGGATTATAAAGTGAGACCTTTGCTTAATTATGAAAAATGTGCGTTTATATCAAAATAGGGCTTTGAGCGTTGGTGACTTGGTAACGCTAGATGCGTATGCCTCACACCATCTGAGTAAAGTATTGCGCTTTCCAGAAGGTAAAAATATCACTTTATTCAATGGCGATGGAATGAATTACAGCACACAAGTGTTGCAGGCAAAAAAAGATTGCAGAGTGAAAATCTTAGAAAAAACCCAAAACTCATCCGAATCAAAACTCAACCTTACCTTAGTTCAAGGTATTGCCAAAGGCGAAAAAATGGATTTTCTAATGCAAAAATCCGTGGAGTTGGGCGTTAATAGAATCATTCCTGTTTTTACTCAGCATTGTGTGGTTAGGTTCAAAGGCGACAAACTAGCAAAGCGTCAATTGCACTGGCAAAAGATTGTCATTGGTGCTTGTGAGCAGTCTGGGCGCTCTGTTATTCCAAAAGTGCTTGCCCCTATTAATTTGAGAGACTTTTTACAGCAACCAGTTGTCAATGGCTTTGTTTTGCATCACCGCTGTGAACAAACCTTATTAGCATTGACAGCAGTCGATGAAGCAAGCATTTTAATCGGCCCCGAAGGTGGACTTAGTGAGATGGAAATCAACCAAGCCAACCAAGCAGGCTACCGTTCTTTATTGTTAGGCTCACGCGTATTAAGAACTGAAACTGCATCGCTCGCAGTGATAGCCAATATGCAATTGTTATGGGGAAGTTGACCCTCCCTAAGATTTATCAATAAATTTCTGTTCAACACCCTTTCCTTGAGAGGTAAAAATTGAATTTTGCTCATTTAATATAATGTGTTAGGCGAATTCAACCCATAACTGCAACACTTCCATTTAAAAAATTGTCAGAGGTTTTGGGGCGATGTAGATTACCAATAAGCTACAGCAAACAATTCAACATACCAAGCAATTT
>NZ_FQTR01000067.1 GCF_900128535.1 bacterium endosymbiont of Bathymodiolus sp. 5 South
ATTTTAATCTTTTTATCTAATTCCAAGCGTCCCATGATTTGTTCAGGACTCCAATATTCTTTTAGCTTTTCACTAATGTGGTTTTTAACGGAATCTGTGAGTTTGATGACCTTATTTTTCTCTTGATGTCGTTCGTCAGCAAGCCTGTTAGCTTGCTTATGGCGATAGCCTCTTTTGCCAGTATTGCGAGATAATTCTCTAGAAATAGTTGATTTGTTTCTACCCATTGATTTGGCAATAAAGGTTTGGTTGTATCCTTGTTTGTTCAGTAGGTAAATATGGTATCTTTGTTCGTAGGTCAATTGCGTATATTTTTGCATGTTTCACTCCTTTTTCTTGTCGGATTAAAGAGTGGTTAATATACCCTTTGAGCGACTAATTGAGTGTTGCACTTATGATGTGAATCTAAGTAAGGTTTTTTTTGGACTTTATGAAAAAATACAGGTAATTTTGAAAAAAGTTAAAAATTATGAGTTATGCAAAAGTCTCATATTATGTCAAGCTCTCTAAATAAGGACTTAGATTTGCCATGCATATTACATTAAAAAAGCTCTAGAAATTATGAACACCTTAGAATTTTATCAGCAAGCTTATACCTACGATACAGGCAACAACCTAACCAACCTCTCACACCAAGCAAACAGCAGCACTTGGCAACAAACCCTCGCCATTCACCCAAACAGCAACCGTGGCACTGAAACCCAACAATCCACCAACGACTTTGACGCCAATGGCAATTTATTACATTTAGACAATATTGCTAACCTAGATTGGCATTACAACAATACCCTTAACAAACTCACCAAAGCAGACAAAAGTAACACCACACAATACTATGTTTATGATTATCAAGGCAGGCGAGTTCGTACTGTGGTTGAATCCAACCACCAAGTACAAAGCCAAAGAGACTACCTACCCGCACTAGACATCTCAATCAACCAAGCAAAACAACAAAGTGCCACCCTGCACATCGGCACCCACATCCTCAGCGAAAGTAGCAAAGACAATGCGCAAACCCCACACCAAACCCGCTATCAACTCAACAGTCATCTACAATCCAACACCTTAGAACTAGATGACAAAGCCCAAACTCTCAGTTACGAACATTATTACCCCTATGGCGGCACTGCCATCATCGCAGGTAAAGACAAAACCCAAGCCCAGCAAAAACGCTACCGCTACACGGGTAAAGAAAGAGACGACAGCAGTGGTTTGTGCTATTACGGTGCCAGGTACCTAGCCCCTTGGTTGGCAAGATGGATAAGCCCCGATTCAGCGGGTGTGATTGCTGGCTTGAATTTGTATGTTTATGTGGGTAATAATCCGCTTAAATATATCGATCCAACAGGGCATGTTAAAAAAACACCTGAACAAGAGGCACAAGAGGAACAAGAGGCTGTGGAAATAAGGCGAACACAAGAAGAAATTTTTCAATTAGATATTTTTAAAAGAGTAGGTGCATTGAAATCTTCTAGCCGAGATCGTGCTCTTGGAAAAACTAACTTCAAAAAAACGCATCGAAAAATAGAAAAATTACGACATAGGTCACAGATTAATACCGAAAAGCTAAGACGGGAGACGGGAGTTTTCTATTTAGATGCTTCTACACAATTTCATACAAGCAAGGAATATAGAGATTTAGTCTTTCACAAATATAAAGTTGCCAATTGTAGAGAATGTGCATTTGTTATGCTGAGCGAGTTAAAAGAAAAGTATCCTGATATGACAGTAGAATATCTGTCAATTAATCAGTCTGATCATGTCTTCAACTTGATTAATCGTGATCCACTTACCTCCATATTTGAACCTGAGAAATGGAATAAAAATTGTTTAGTGGTAGACGCATGGTCAGGAAGCGTTTATACTCAAGCAGGATTTGTTCTTATAAATACAAAAGTACCTCATTATGGCATTAGTAACAATATTAAAGGAGACACTCAACACATAATAAAACATGCTGGAGGCAAGGTGAGTTATCGCGCATATAAAAACAACAAGATGATATCAGAAACAATTCTATCTTAACTTGTTAACCTAACCCAAATAGATGACAAAAATAGCACATCCCCTTGCTTTTCTTATTCATATTTATTATGTAAAGTCCTCTAAATAATGGCTTAGATTTGCACCCTTTAAAAAGGGTTAAAAGGTACAATTTTTATTTTTGAATTGAGATATAGTTGATCTTATTAAAGCACCACCCTTAAACACATACCCTCATAAATATTAAATTAAAAAAGCTCTAGCAATTATGAACACCCTGGAATTTTATCAGCAAACTTATACCTATGACACAGGCAACAACCTAACCAACCTATCTCACCAAGCAAACAGCAGCACTTGGCAACAAACCCTCACCATCCACCCAAACAACAACCGTGGCACTGAAACTCAGCAATCCACCAGCGACTTTGATGCCAACGGTAACCTACTAACCCTTAACAACATTGGTGCTCTATATTGGCACTACAACAACACCCTTAACCAATTCACTAAAGCAGACAAACCTAACACCACACAATACTATGTTTATGATTATCAAAGCAATCGAGTCCGCTCTGTGATTGAATCTAACCACCAAGTGCAAAGCCAAAGAGACTACCTACCCTCACTAGACATCTCAATCAACCAAGCAAAACAACAAAGCAACACTCTGCACATTGGCATCCACATCCTCAGCGAAAACAGCAAAGACAACACGCAAACCCGCTACCAACTCACCAGCCACCTACAATCCAATACTTTAGAGCTGGATGACAAAGCCCAAACTCTTAGTTACGAACATTACTACCCCTATGGTGGCACTGCCATCATCGCTGGCAAAGACAAAACTCAAGTGCAACAAAAACGCTACCGTTATACAGGTAAAGAAAGAGATGACAGTAGTGGTTTGTCTTACTACGGTGCCAGATATCTCGCCCCTTGGCTAACGAGATGGATAAGCCCTGATGCAGCAGGGGCAATTGATGGCTTAAATTTATATGTTTATGTGGGAAATAATCCACTTAAATATATTGATCCGATAGGACATTTTCCGCTTATCTCTTGGGATAGATTTGTGCACAAAGTGAACGCTTATAAGAAAAATCAAAGAGATTTGAATATTTGGGTTGGAGAAGCGCACGGTACACCGCAAGGAAATTATTTAACAGTAAACTTAAGTACTGAAATTACATTTCAAAATTTTATAAAAGAAGCGATTGATGCTAATGTAGACGAAAGACCTGAAAAAAATCCAGAAATTATCCAGTGTGCAGGCTGGAAAAGGCAAATGCAAGAGGCAGTACAACAAGACTATCCACATTTAACGCCTGAAGAGGTTACAGAATTAGCCGATTCAAAAACAAATGTACTGATGCTAGCGGTAACCCACAACTCTTATTATATTGGTAGATGCAATTGGAGCGATACGAAAGAATACGAAAGAATGCAAAGAGTAGGAAGCTTTAAAGGAAGTTCGCTTTTTTTGGTTGGCGCAGCCCATACGCTAGAAAATATAAAGTGGAATAAAAATAAAAAACCAAAAGCATTCTCCGCTTTTAAATATATGAATGTAGATTCAAGTATCGCTGTCATACCCAAAAGTGTCATTGATGGGTGTGGCACCATTTTAGATGATTATAGAGCATCATCCATAGCACCTGATTTTGGTGTGTGGGTTGAGGGCAAACAAAATGCAAAAGAAGATACTTTTTTAGTTCATGGATCAGAAGGTATTATGAGAAAGATATTTGGCAATGTAATAGAGGAGATGCCAATGAAGTTATCCAACCTATCTGCACCTGCACCTCCAACACCACACAAAAAACACTGTGTTATCTTATGAATTTACTAGAACCCTACCAGCAAGCCTACACCTACGACACAGGCAACAACCTAACCAACCTGTCTCACCAAGCAAACAGTAGTGCATGGCAACAAATCCTCACCATCCACCCAAACAACAACCACGGCACTGAAACCCAGCAATCCACCAGCGACTTTGATGCCAATGGCAACTTACTAACCCTTGACAACATTGGCACCCTACATTGGCACTACAATAACACGCTTAACAAGCTCACTAAATCAAACAAAAGCAACGCTATAGAATACTATGTTTACGATTATCAAGGCAATCGAGTCCGCACTGTGGTTGAATCTAACCACCAAACACAAAGTCAAAGAGACTACCTACCTTCACTAGATCTTTCAACCAACCAAGCAAAACAACAAAGCAGCACTCTGCACATTGGCACTCACATCCTCAGCGAAAGCAACAAAGACAACGCCCAAACCCACTACCAACTCAACAGCCACCTACAATCCAACATCCTAGAGTTGAATGACAAAGCCCAAACCCTCAGCTACGAACACTACTACCCCTATGGAGGCACTGCCATCATTGCTGGCAAAGACAAAACCCAAACCCAGCAAAAACGCTACCGCTACACAGGCAAAGAAAGAGACGACAGTAGTGGTTTATCCTACTACGGTGCCAGATACTTGACTCCTTGGCTAGTAAGGTGGATAAGTCCTGATTCAGCGGGTGCGGCTGATGGTTTAAATTTGTATGTTTATGTGGGGAATAATCCGCTTAAATATATGGATCCAACAGGGCATGCTAAAGTGACTCCAGATGACATAAGCCTGCCAGATTATGAGATAAATGTACTAAGTCCAATTAAAGGAACTTATCAGAATAATCATTTATTTTATTTTCCTGAAGCGTATGAAAGACTGGAAAATATTGTCAGGACTTATCCTACTGATAAATTTAACTTGATAGACGCCAATACAAATTTCTCCATAACATCAGAAGACAAAAATGGAGGGCTAACAATTGAAGCTTATTCTCGCCCATCTTTTGATTCTTTTATAAATATTATGGACTTCTCTACAGGGGAATTAACTTTTCACTCACATCGTGAAAATCAAGACACAAGTCGTCGCTCTGGCTTGAACGCAACAGAGGTAATCTCTTACCAGTATCTAGGAATGAGCAAAATAGCGGGTGCATTAAATATGCTACCTAAAACAATTTTAGACGAAATAATAACCAATGACAGCACGAACGAAGCAATAAAGATCTATCAAGCTGATAGAAATTACCCAAAGTTTTATCGTAATTTTCTTAAAAATAGTGATAATGGTAGATTTTCCTTAAAGGTTACCAATACTTTTAGCCTTAAGACAACCTCTATAAAACTGAAGAATAATGGTGATGATATTCGCCTATATTTGAAACCAAAAATGCCTTTAATATCTGCTGAAGAGCCCCTACCACCTCGTGGAGATATGCATGAATATTTGACACCTGATAGTAGGTTATCTAGGATAAGACGACAAACAAGCCACTGTACCATATTGTGATTTCACTAGAACTCTACCAGCAAACCTACACCTACGACACAGGCAACAACCTAACCGCCCTATCGCATCAGGCAAACAGTAATACATGGCAACAAACCCTCATTATCCACCCAAACAACAACCGTGGCACTGAAACTCAGCAATCCACCAGTGACTTTAATGTCAACGGTAACCTGCTAACCCTTGATAACATTGGTACTTTAAATTGGCACTACAACAACACGCTTGGCAAACTTAAAAAAGCAGACAGCAACACCACACAATACTATGTTTGTGATTATCAAAGCAAGCGAGTTCGCACTGTAACTGAATCTAACCACCAAGTGCAAAGCCAAAGAGACCACCTACCCGCACTAGACATCTCAACCAACCAAACAAAACAACAAAGCACTACCTTGCATATCGGCACCCACATCCTCAGCAAAAGCAGTGAAGACAATACTCAACCCCCACACCAAACCCGCTACCAACTCAACAGCCACCTACAATCCAACACCTTAGAGCTGGATGACAAAGCCCAAACTCTCAGTTACGAACACTACTACCCCTATGGTGGCACTGCCATCATTGCAGGTAAAGACAAAATCCAAGTGCAACAAAAACGCTACCGCTACACGGGAAAAGAAAGAGACGACAGCAGCGGTTTATGTTATTACGGTGCCAGATACCTAGCCCTTTGGTTGGCAAGATGGATAAGCCCTGATTCAGCGGGTGCTGTCGATGGTTTGAATTTGTATGTTTATGTGAGTAATAATCCGCTTAAATATAGAGATCCAACAGGGCATGTTAAAAAAACACCTGAACAAGAGGCTATGGAAAGAGGTCTAATACAAGAAGAAATTTTTCAATCAAGTATTTTTAAAAGACTAGGTACATTGGAATCTTCTAGCCGGATTCGTGCTCTTGGAGAATCTGACTCTAAAAGATCGAATCGAAAAATAGAACAATTACGACATACCTCAGAGATTGGTATTAAAAAGGTAAAACAGATGACTGGAGTTTCCTATCTCAATGCTTCTATACAATTTTATGCAAGTAAGGAATATAAGGATTTAACCTTTCACACATATAAAGTTGCCAATTGTAAAGAATGTGCATTGATTATGCTGAGCGAGTTAAGAAAAAATTATCCTGATATGACAGTAGAATATCTGTCAATTATTCAGTCTGATCATGCCTTCAACTTAATTAATCGCGATCAACATACCCCTATATTTGAACCTGAGAAATGGAATGAAAACGCTTTAGTAGTAGACGCATGGACAGGAAGCGTTTATACTAAAAAAGGATTTTGTATTGCAAACGCAAGATTACCTTACTATGACATTAGTAATAATATTACAGGAGAGACTCAACACATAATAAAACATGCTGGAGGCAAGGTGAGTAATCGCATGTATAAAAACAACAAGATGATATCAGAAATAATTCTATCTTAACCTGTTAACCTAACCCAAATAGATGACAAAAATAGCACGGCCCCTTGCTTTTCTTATTCATATTTATTGTGTAAAGTCCTCTAAATAACGGCTTAGATTTGCACCCTTTAAAAAGGGTTAAAAGACACGATTTTTATTTTTGAATTGAGAGAGGCCTTTGCATAAATAGGAATGATTGGCAAAATCCAATTTTTGCCCAATTGGTGATTTCTTTAAACCTTGTCCTAGCAGGGCTAAGGCTGGGTTTAAAAAATTGCCAAGTGGGTAAAAAGTGGGTTTCTGATGATTGTTCCTATTTATGCAAAGGTCTCTAAGATATAGTTGATCTTATTAAAGCACAACCCTTAAACACATACCCTCATAAATATTAAATTAAAAAAGCTCTAGCAATTATGAACACCCTGGAATTTTATCAGCAAACTTATACCTATGACACAGACCATCCACCCAAACAACAACCGTGGCACTGAAACTCAGCAATCCACCAGCGACTTTGATGCCAACGGTAACCTACTAACCCTTAACAACATTGGTACTCTATACTGGCACTACAACAACACCCTCAACCAACTCACTAAAGCAGACAGCAACACCACACAATACTACATTTATGATCACCAAGGCAATCGAGTCCGCACTGTAACTGAATCTAACCAACAAGTGCAAAGCCAAAGAGACTACCTACCCTTGTTAGATCTTTCAATTAACCAAGCAAAACAACAAACCAGCATCCTGCACATCGGCACCCACATCCTCAGCGAAAGTAGCAAAGACAACACACAAACTCCGTATCAAACCCGCTATCAACTCAACAGCCACCTACAATCCAACACCTTAGAGCTGGATGACAAAGCCCAAACCCTCAGTTACGAACACTACTACCCTTATGGCGGCACCACCATCATCGCGGGTAAAGACAAAATCCAAGTGCAACAAAAACGCTATCGCTACACAGGTAAAGAAAGAGATGACAGTAGTGGTTTATGCTACTACGGTGCTAGGTATCTAGCTCCTTGGCTGGCAAGGTGGATAAGCCCTGATGCAGTAGGGTCGGTTGATGGCTTGAATTTGTATGTTTATGTGGATAACAATCCACTTAAGTATCTTGACCTAACAGGGCATGGTAAAGAAGAAGCCGTGGAAGAAGGTGCTGTTGGGGGAGTCAATAATGTAGAAACCGAAAAACCAGCTCCTAGAAAATACAGAATAGACAGAGATGCACTATCACACGATTCAAGTAAGGAAATGAGGAAAATACAACAAAAAATTTTTCAATCAAGTGTTTTTCAAAAATTAGGTACATTGAAATCTTCTACTCGGAATCCTCATCTTGCAGGATTTGATGTCCGAACAGCGAGTCTAGAAATAGAGCAATTACGATATGATGCAGCTGATCGTATTGTTGCTCTAAGGCAGACTGGAGTCTCCCATCCCAATGATTTTATACAATTTTTTGCAAGCAAGGAATATGAGGATTTAGTCATTGACACATATAAAGCTGCTAATTGTGCGGAATGTTCGCTTATTATGCTAAATGAGTTAAGAAAAAATTATCCTGATATGACAGCAGAATATCTATCAACGACACACCCCGATCATGTCATCAACATAATTAATCGCGATCAACGTACCCCCATATTTGAACCTGAGAAATGGAATGAAAATGCTTTAGTGGTAGACGCATGGGCAGGACATGTTTATACTAAAAAAGAATTTTCTGTTGCAAACACAACATTCCCTCATTATGGCATTAATAATAATATTACAGGAAAGGCCCAACACATAATAAAATATGCTGGAAGTGGGGTGAGTTATCGCACCTATCAAAAAAACAAGATGGACTCAGAAGAATCTATGTTTTAACCCGTGATTCCAGCCCAAATAGATGACAAAAATAGCATGAATCCTTGATTTTCTTATTCATATTTATTATGCAAAGTCCTCTGAATAAGGACTTAGATTTACTATGAATATTAAATTAAAAAAGCGCTAACAATTATGAACATCTTAGAATTTTATCAACAAACTTATACCTACGATACAGGCAACAACCTAACCAACCTATCACATCAGGCAAACAGTGGTGCTTGGCAACAAACCCTCACCATCCACCCAAACAACAACCGTGGTACAGAAAACAACAACCAAAATAACTTTGATGCCAATGGCAATTTATTACATTTAGACAATATTGCTAACCTAGAGTGGTATTACAACAATACCCTTAACAAACTCACCAAAGCAGACAAAACCACACAATACAATGTTTATGATTACCAAGGCAATCGAGTCCGCACTGTGATTGAATCTAACCAGCAAACACAAAGCCAAAGAGACTACCTACCCGCACTAGACATCTCAATCAACCAAGCAAAACAACAAAGCAGAACTCTACACATTGGTACCCACATCCTCAGCGAAAGCAGCAAAGACAACACACAAACTCCGTATCAAACCCGCTATCAACTCAACAGCCACCTACAATCCAACACCTTAGAGCTGGATGACAAAGCCCAAACTCTCAGTTACGAGCACTACTACCCCTATGGCGGCACTGCCATTATCGCTGGCAAAGACAAAACCCAAGTGCAACAAAAACGCTATCGCTACACGGGAAAAGAAAGAGACGACAGCAATGGTTTATGTTATTACGGTGCCAGATACCTAGCCCCTTGGCTAGCGAGATGGATAAGCCCTGATGCAGCAGGGTCAGTTGATGGCTTGAATTTGTATGTTTATGTGGACAATAATCCACTTAAATATAGGGATCCGACAGGGCATTTTCCGACTATATCTTGGAATAAGTTTGTGAGAAGCGTTAATGCTTATAAAGCAAAGCAAAGAGAGTTAGATATTTGGGTTGGAGAAGATCACTCCACATCCCAAGGGAATTATTTAACAACAAACTTAAACACTGAAATTAAATTTCAAAATTTTATAAAAGAATCGGTTATTGTCGATGCATACAAAAGGCCTGAAAAAAACCCAAAAACTATCCGTGCTAAATATGGCTCAAAGAAAGAAAGAAGGAAAATACGAAAGCTATACCCACACTTAACACCTGCAGAAATTACAGAATTAATGGATTCAACAACAAATGTAATGATGCTAGCGACAACCCTTAATTCTAATTTTATTGGTAGAGATAATTGGTGTGATACAGAAGAATACGAAAGAATGCGAAGAATAGGGAGTTTTAAAGGAAGTTCGCTTTTCTTGGTCGGTGTAGCCCATACGCTAACAGATACAAGACCAGAGGGGGAAAACAAAAAAGCATACCCTGCTTTTAAACATATGAATGAAAATTCAAGTATCGCTGTAACACCTAAAAGTATCATTGATGGAGCGGGCGCCTATTTCGATACTTATAGAGATTCTATGACACCTGATTTTGGTGTGTGGGTTGAAGGAAAGCAAGGTTCAAAAGGGGGTACTTTTTTAGCTCATGGCCCAGAAGATATTATGAGAAAGGCATTTGGTGATATAATTAAGAAAATACCACTAAAGTTAGTCAATCTACCTACACACCCAACACTACAAGAACAATGCTGTGTCATCTCATGAATTTACTAGAATCCTACCACCAAACCTACACCTACGATACAGGCAACAACCTAACCCACCTCTCACACCAAGCCCATAATAGCACATGGCAATAAAGCCTCACCCCCAAACAACAACCGTGGCACCGAAACCCAACAAAGTGCCACTGACTTCGATGCCAATGGCAACCTACTAATCCTCAACAACATTGGCAGGCTAAATTGGCACTACAACAATACCCTTAGCCAACTCAGCAAAGCAGACAAAGTCGCACCACAAAATACTATGTTTATGATTACCAAGGCAGACGAGTTCGTACTGCGCTAAACATCTCAACTAACCAACCAAAGCAACAAAGACAACACACAAAACCCCAAGCAAACCCACTACCAATTCACCAACCACCTACAATCCAATACCTTAGAGTTGGACGATAAAGCCCAAACCCTTAGTTAGTCAACCCTTAAAAACCCAAAACAACCAATCATAAAACCACTCTTAAACAATCACACTATATTTTGACTGACAATATTTTACTGAGTGCAGTAGAAAAAATAGCGACTTCTTACCATACACAACCCAACTTTTTGCCAAAACAAAAAAATAGCAGTGGCA
>NZ_FQTR01000068.1 GCF_900128535.1 bacterium endosymbiont of Bathymodiolus sp. 5 South
ACAGTTGGGAAAATAAGGTTTTTTTTGGACTTTATGAAAAAATACAGATAGTTTTGAAAATATTTTTGAAAAAAATCTAAAAATTGAAATTAGGGTGGAGAATTATGAGTTATGCAAAAGTCTCGGATAATTAATAGACTTCATTGAGTGCTACCAAAAACCCAGTGCAAGTTTAGGGAATGCTGAAAAAAAATGTGCTGGAGTTTTGTTAGTGTGATGTGAAGATTTATACTTGGGATAAAATTAAGAGTATGATTATGAGTGGGTTTGGCAGGCGGTTGACTTACAAACAGTTGATTGTTAATATATGGTTAAATATATGGTTTTATTTTTTTAATAAAAATTATATTGAATATTTGAGTTAAAATGACCTGAGTTTTCATACCCACTCACTAGATAGGAGCAGAATGAGCCAAATCGGTCTTGAACAACAAAGCGTTGCACAATTTAGCGAGAATGCTTATCTTGATTATTCTATGTATGTCATTCTTGACCGTGCATTGCCATTTGTGGGTGATGGGCTCAAGCCTGTACAGCGTCGTATTGTCTATGCGATGAGTGAATTAGGGCTTAAATCCACAGCAAAATTCAAAAAATCTGCCCGTACTGTGGGCGATGTTTTAGGTAAATTCCATCCACATGGTGACAGTGCTTGTTATGAGGCGATGGTGCTGATGGCACAACCTTTTTCTTATCGTTATCCATTTATTGATGGACAAGGGAACTGGGGTGCACCTGATGACCCTAAATCATTTGCAGCCATGCGTTATACCGAGAGTAAACTCTCTCGTTATGCCGATTTATTACTCAGTGAAATCAATCAAGGCACGGTTAATTGGGTGGATAATTTTGATGGTTCATTGCAAGAGCCTAGAAACTTACCAGCGCAAGTCCCTAATTTACTCTTAAATGGCACCTCAGGCATTGCTGTTGGTATGGCAACAGATGTGCCACCGCATAATTTGAGCGAAGTGGTGAGTGCTTGTATTCAATTATTGGATAAACCTACTACAGAATTAGATGAGATTATGGAGATTATGCCGGCACCGGATTATCCGACAAATGCCGATATTGTATCAAGTAAAGCAGATATTAAACAAATTTATGCCACGGGTCATGGCTCGGTCAAAATGCGTGCCACTTATCAAAAAGAAAAAGGTAATATTGTTGTTGAAGCATTGCCTTTCCAAACTTCTGGTTCTAAAGTCATCACTCAAATTGCCGACCAAATGCGTAAGAAAAAACTGCCATTGGTTGAGGACATTCGTGATGAATCTGACCATGAAAATCCAACACGCATTGTGATTATACCTAGATCAAATCGTGTGAATGCGGACGCTCTAATGCTGCATTTATTTGCCACTACCGATTTAGAGAAAAATTATCGCGTTAATATGAATGTGATTGGTTTGGATGGTAAACCACAGGTTAAACCGCTTATCCCAATGATTAAGGAATGGCTAACTTATCGCATCCAAGTTGTGACCAATCGTCTAAATTACCGTCTTGATAAGATTTTGGCGCGTCTACATATCTTAGATGGTTTGTTGATTGCATTTTTAAATATTGAAGAGGTGATTGCGATTATTCGTGCGCAGGATAAGCCAAAGCCAGTATTAATAGCGCGTTTTAAACTTAGCGAAATACAAGCTGAGGCAATTTTAGAGTTAAAACTTCGTCATCTTGCTAAGTTAGAAGAAATGAGAATTCAAGGCGAGCAAAAAGAATTGGCAGAAGAAAAAGAGCAATTAGAATTGTTATTGTCAAGTAACACGCGTCTAAAAACTTACATTAAAAAAGAACTTAAAGCCATTATTAAAGACTTTGGCGATGAGAGACGCTCAAGTATTCATTCAAATGTTACGCAAGCACAAGCCTTTAATGAAGATGATTTAGTACCTGCTGAAAATGTGACAGTGGTGCTGAGTGACAAGGGGTGGGTGCGTAGTGCTAAAGGGCATGATGTTGACCCGACTACCTTGAATTATAAATCAGGCGATAATTATTTAACCAGTGCTAAAGGTCGTAGCAATAAGGCAGCAGTTTTCTTAGATTCAACAGGGCGATCTTACGCACTAATTGCTAACTCTTTACCAAGTGCAAGAGGGCAAGGTGAGCCATTGACAGGAAAACTCACACCACCCATAGATGCTAAATTTGTTGATGTAGTGATGGGCGATGACAGTCAAAATATCCTACTTGTATCAAATGCAGGTTATGGTTTTATTGCGACCATTGGTGATTTATTATCAAAGAAAAAAGCAGGTAAGGCTTCCTTATCATTGCCAGATGTTGCTAAAGTTATGAAAGTAATTAAGGTTGATGATTTAGAAAAACAGTTTGTTGCCACTACCACCAATCGTGGTAGGTTGTTGATATTCCCAGTATCTGAGTTGCCAATTTTGTCAAAAGGTAAGGGCAACAAACTTATTCAAATCCCATCGAAAGAGAGAGTTTCTGGTGAAGAATTTGTGGTTAGTGTTTGTGTATTATTAGACACACAAAACCTTAAAGTAACGGCAGGTAAGCGCCATTTAACCATTAAATTTCAAGACTTAACTAATTATAGGGGTACGCGTGCAAAACGCGGCAACCTATTGCCGAAAGGTTATCAAAACCTATCTAAAATCGAAGCCGTTGATTAAGTAGACACCTATTAATTCAAGGTGTAATTAATTTAGATAGGTTGGTATAATAGCGTTTTTTCTAATTTTTCCGAACTATGTTCGTCTTAAAAATTGTCACTGACTTTGCTTCAGCACATTCTTTGCGCGATTACCCCGGTGATTGTTCGCGCCTGCACGGTCATAATTGGCAAGTTGAGGTGTCGGTCGAGTCTGCAGTGCTTGATGCTTTGGGTATCGCAATTGATTTTCGTGAAATTAAAAAACAAACCAAAGAAGTTGTCAAGAGACTGGACCATCAATATTTGAATGAGATTCCACCTTTTGATGAGTTGAACCCAACTGCTGAAAATATTGCAAAATATTTTTATCAAGAGGTGGGTGTACTAATTAACAATCAAGATGTTCGTGTTTGCGAAGTGATTATTTGGGAAACACCTCGAGCGTCTGTTACCTATTCGGAGCCAAGACTATGAGTGCAGCTAATTTACCTGATACACAAAATAATGCGGACACGCGTCAAATCGTTATTGACAAAGTGGGTATCAAAGATATCTCACATCCGATTACTTTTATTGACCGTGATGGCAACAAAAATCCAACGATTGGCAATTTTACGATGACAGTAACATTACCAGAGCATGTTAAAGGTACCCATATGTCGCGTTTTATTGAGATTTTGAACGAAGGGTCTTGTGAGTTTAACAGTGGTAATTTTGATAAAATTATTGACAAAGTACGAGAAAAATTAGAATCTGATACAGCGCATATTACGCTAGAATTCCCCTTCTTCCGTAAGAAAAAAGCACCTTCTTCAGGTGTGGAATCGTTAATGGATTATCAGGTAACTTTATACGGTATTTTGAATCAAGGTGCTTCCGAGGTGATGATAAAGGTCGTGGTGCCGGTTACCAGTCTTTGCCCATGTTCCAAGAGTATTTCTAAATATGGTGCGCACAATCAGCGTTCGCATATTACCATTAAGGCGAGAATCGCCAAAGGTAAAACGCTACATTTAGAAGATTTGATTGAACTGGCAGAGCAAAAAGCCTCCTGTGAGTTGTACGCCATTTTAAAGCGTGATGATGAAAAAGTTGTTACCGAAAGAGCGTATGATAATCCTGCATTTGTTGAGGATTTAGTGCGTGATATTGCAGTTGGACTAAATGCCAATGACAATATTGATTACTATCGTTTAGAGTCAGAAAATTTTGAATCAATTCACAATCACTCGGCTTATGCTGTAATCGAAAACAACAAACATTAAGGCTCCATGCTAAAAAAAATACTACAAAAAATTAGCAATATTCGCATTACTAAGGCTGAATCTATTACCCCACCGATGGTGTATATCAAAAGACACGAGGTAAAAAAAACAGAATCTGACTTTATTGTTGATGCACGCAAAACCATTGCTAACATTATTAAAGGCAAGGACAAACGCTTGTTTGTTGTTGTGGGTCCTTGTTCTATTCATGACCCCAAGGCTGCGATAGAATACAGCGAGAAATTAGTAAAATTACGCGATGAGTTAAAAGACGATTTGTTTATCGTTATGCGTGTGTATTTTGAAAAGCCACGCACCACTATTGGTTGGAAAGGTTTGATTTATGACCCTGATTTAAACAGTAGCTTTAATATGGAAAAAGGCTTTGATTTGGCACGCGGCTTATTGTTAGATTTAGCTAAAAAACGCTTACCGACAGCAACTGAATACTTAGACTTAATTACCCCACAATATATCTCTGATTTGATTTCATGGGGTGCAATTGGTGCGCGTACCACAGAGAGTCAAACACACCGTGAATTAGCCTCAGGCTTGTCTTGTCCTGTTGGTTTTAAAAATGGCACAGATGGCGGCGCTCAAGTGGCCATTGATGCGGTTGTTTCTGCCAGTAATTCACATATGTTTTGGTCGATTAACAAAAAAGGCATGATTAATCGATATACGACTTCGGGTAATCCAAATTGCCATGTTATTTTGCGTGGTGGCAAGGGCGAAACCAATTACGATAGCAAGAGTGTGCAAGCCACTGCTAAGCAACTTGTTGATTCGGGTCTATCCGATAGGTTAATGGTAGATTTTTCACATGCCAATAGCGAGAAGAAGTTTAAAAATCAACTTAAAGTTGGTGATGATATTGCTAAGCAAATTAGTGCAGGTTCTAAGCAAATTTTTGGGGTAATGATTGAGTCACATCTTAACGAAGGTAGTCAGCCAGTTGGGCCGTTAAAATCGCTTGAATATGGGGTTAGTATTACCGATGGTTGTATTGGTTGGAATGATACTGAAAAACTGCTCAAAGCTCTCTCAAAATCCGTTCAGAAAAGAAATATATAGATTGTTGATTTTTAAATATTTTATTGCATAATATAGCGGCATACCTGAGTTGTAAAATTATCAGCACTTTTAGTATTATTCCTGATGAGAAATGATATAATAAAAGTTAATTTAATTAAGTATTTTTTGTATGTCTGAAAACATCGATAATCCTGAAGCGTTTACGCCTAATTTCCCCGTCGTTACTATTGAAGATGAAATGCGAGATTCCTATTTGGAATACGCAATGAGTGTTATCGTTGGCCGTGCTTTGCCTGATGTGCGAGATGGGTTAAAGCCGGTACATCGTCGGGTGCTTTATGCCATGGATGTGTTGGGTAATGACTATAACAAATCTTATAAAAAATCAGCGCGTATTGTTGGTGATGTGATTGGTAAGTATCATCCGCATGGTGATACTGCAGTATACGACACTATCGTTCGTATGGCGCAGCCGTTTTCAATGCGCAGTATCTTGATTGATGGTCAAGGTAACTTTGGCTCTGTTGATGGTGATCGTGCGGCAGCCATGCGTTATACGGAAATTCGTATGACAAAGCTTTCACACGAATTATTACGCGATTTAGATAAGCAAACTGTTGATTTTATTGACAACTATGATGGTTCAGAATCAGAGCCAAGTGTTCTACCAACGCGTGTTCCTAACTTATTGGTCAACGGTTCATCAGGTATTGCAGTAGGCATGGCAACGAATATTCCACCACACAATTTAGGTGAAGTTGTTGATGCTTGTTTGGCAGTTATTGATAAAGACACAATAACGCTTGATGACCTCTTAGCATTGATACCAGGTCCTGATTTTCCAACAGAGGGTATTATTAACGGTGCATCAGGTATTCGTCAAGCCTATGAAACAGGCAAGGGTAAGATTTATTTGCGTTCGGTTTCTCATGTTGAAGGCGAAGATAAGCAAAGTATTGTAGTGACAGAATTGCCGTATCAGGTAAATAAAGCCAAGTTGATTACTAAGATTGCTGAGTTGGTCAAAGATAAAAAAGTGGATGGTATTACCGGTTTAAGAGACGAATCTGATAAAGACGGTATGCGTATGGTGATTGAGCTGCGTCGTGGTGAAGTGCCAGAAGTGATGCTTAATAACCTTTACAAGTTGACCGAGATGCAAACTGTATTTGGTATTAATATGGTAGCAATTGACAAAGGCATGCCTAAGTTAATGACGCTTAGAGGGATATTAGATGCCTTTATTGCACATAGGCGTGATGTGGTTACCCGTCGCTCTATTTTTGAGCTCAATAAGGCAAGAAACCGTGCACATATCTTAGAGGGTTTGTCAGTTGCACTGAGCAATATTGATGAAATCATTGAACTGGTTAAGGCTGCGCCCAGCCCCACTAAAGCGAAAGAACAATTGATCGCTAAGACTTGGCAGGGTAGCGCCATTAAAGACTTGATTGGCGATCGTGACATGTCATTATTCAAGCCAGAAGATTTACCAGCTGAACTTGGTTTGCAACAATCTGGTGATTACCAACTGTCGCCAAAACAAGCACAAGCAATTCTTGACTTAAAGCTTCATCGTTTAACAGGATTAGAAAAAGATAAGATTTTCGATGAATTTAACGAACTGTTAGAAGGTATTAAATACTTGCTTGATATTTTACAAAATCCTGAAAAGTTAATGCAAGTGATTCGTGATGAGTTAATTGAAATTCGCGATAACTTTGCTAATGGACGACTCACTGAGATTATTGAGAGTAAGATTGACCTAACCCTAGAAGATCTAATTGCACAAGAAGAGCGTGTCGTTACCTTGTCGCATGGTGGCTATGTTAAGGCGCAATCGCTGAGTGATTATCAAGCGCAGCGTCGTGGTGGCAAGGGTAAGGCGGCAACAAAGATGAAAGACGAAGACTTTGTTGACCAACTGTTCGTGGCGAATTCTCACGATACTGTTTTGTGTTTCTCATCAACGGGTAAAGTGCATTGGCTCAAAGTTTATGAGTTGCCAATGGCATCACGCACGGCGCGCGGCAAACCAATTATTAATTTATTGCCATTAGAAAAAGATGAAGTTATTAATGCCATCTTGCCAGTTGCTGAATTTACACAAGATCAATTTGTCTTTATGGTAACCAGTAGTGGCACTTGTAAGAAAACATCATTAACAAATTTCTCACGCCCAAGAAAAGGTGGCATCATTGCCATTGAGCTCAGAGATGGTGACAAATTGGTAGGCGTTGATATTACTTCTGGAGAAAATGACATTATGCTGTTTTCAGCAAATGGTAAGTCAATTAGATTTAAAGAATCTGATGTGCGTGCTGTTGGTAGAACAGCCATCGGTGTGCGTGGTATGAAATTAAAAGACGATGAAATCGTCTCAGCTATTATTGCTGATGATTCAAGTCCAATTCTAACGGCCACTGAAAAAGGCTATGGCAAGCGTACTAATCTTGATGAATATCGAGCCCAAGCGCGTGGTGGCTCAGGTGTTATTTCTATTAAGACCAGTGATAGAAATGGCAAAGTAGTCGGTGCTATTCAAGTGACTGATGAAGATGAAATGATGCTGATCTCTAACAAAGCCACATTGGTTCGTGCAAGAGCTAACGATGTCTCCATTATTGGTAGAAACACCCAAGGTGTAACACTTATTAAAATCGCCAAAGGCGAGAAGTTGGTATCCATTGCTAAGATTGCTGAAACTGAAGACGAGAGTGGGATACCCGAGGAAGAAGCAGAATAAAGATATGAAATAGATTGTTGGTTAGGCATAAGGGTAATCTTAAAAATGCAAGAATAGAGCGTGTAAATTAAACAAGGCGTGCGTGGTATTTACACTTCTTCCTTCATGCAGTTATAAGGACCAAGTTGCAGGTTTGCATTACCTGCCATTTGTGCACAGGGCGCGAGCTGATCTGTTTGTATGGCCACAATTCTCGTTTGCGTATATTTCAATTCATCAAGTGTTTTATCGATTTTTTCAATCATTAACTTGGTTTTATCTACATCACCAATATCGTATACTTGCACGACCTTGATGGATGGACCAATTGTATTACCTTTTTCTAAGAGTTTAGCGAGGATTTTTTGCAGTGCATTCGCACAGCCACAGCCATTTTCATTGAGTACTACATCAGAGGATAAATGTATGAGTCCAACGCCATTGTGTGTTGGACCTTGGAAGAGTACCCCAATACCAACGCATGTGGCAATGCCCATTGTGTAAAGACCAATTTCCTCTAGATTTGGTTGAGATTTTTGAGCACTTGTAAATCCAAGATACTTGGGTTTTTCCCAGTCGTTATTTTTGACTTGATCTGTTCCAGTCATATCTACAAATTGAAGCTGCTTTAATTGTTGGTGTTGATTAGATATACAAGACACTTTAACCTGTAAATCCTGAGGAATAGGTGGAAATTTTTCAATCATGATGACACTCCTGTGTAAAGGAAACTAATCTAGTTGTAGAGATTTTATTATATAATAAGATCTCTTTAAAAGACCTTTAAATAAATAGGAATGATTAGCAAAATCCAATTTTCACCCACTTGGCGATTTCTTTAAACCTTGTCCTAGCAGGGCTAAGGCTGGGTTTAAAGAAATCGCCAAGTGGGTGAAAAGTGGGTTTCTGATGATTGTTCCTATTTATGCAAAGGTCTCTTTAAAATAGAAATAATCAGAAGCTTTATTTAATTAATAGTTTTAAGAAAATAATATGAACTCAATAAAAACAACACTAACTGCATTTTTGTTACTATCACTAACCACACTAAATGGTGCTTTTTCAGCGCCTAAATATAGGATTGATAGCAATAATTCGGTAGTCAATTTTAGCACCATAAAAAAACAATATGTGGTTGAGCCTGCGGTTTTTGAAGGCATAACAGGATCAATTTCCAGCTCAGGGAAAGCGGAAATAAACATTGATCTAAGTAGCGTAAATACAAATATAGCGATAAGAGACCAACGATTGAAAGCGTTGTTTTTTAAAGTGGTGAAATTTCCTCAAGCGAGTATCAAGGCAACCATTGATATGAAAAAAATCAAGTCAATTCGCTATTACAAGAGAATGGAAATACCCGCTATTTTGGAGTTTTATGGCGTTAGTAAAGAGATAAAATTAGAGGTTCTAGTTGCAAAAGTTTATAAAAAGAAATTACTGATTACCTCTATGAAGCCAATCATTATCGATGCTAATGATTACGGCATCCCTGCTAAGAATTTAATCGCCTTGTCAAAAACAGTGGGCGGCTTGAGTCTTTCTGACAAAGTAGCGGTTAACTTTGTATTAAGTTTTGCACATAATAAATAGTAGGCTAAAAATCATCAAGATTACTGTTTTAAATCTGCAACAAAATCTAGCACAGTTGCATTAATACAAAAACGACGATTGCCATTTGGTCCGTCTTCAAATACATGCCCCAAGTGAATACCGGTGCTTTTTGATATGATTTCAATGCGGCTCATACCAAATCTATTGTCTGGTTTTTCTATCGTACTGTTGTCAATGGCTTTGGTGAAGCTCAGCCAGCCACTTTTAGAGTTGAAACGATCATTAGTATCAAACAAAGGTGCACCTGAGAGTTTGTCAACAAATATACCATCTGGTGTGTTTTTGAAGATATCGTATTGTTTGCAAAAACGACCTTCAGTCCCTTCGTTAAAAGCAATGTCAAAGGCTTTAGAGTCGCCTAATTTGAATTTCCCTAAGATTTTGTAAAACTCTTGTGGTGATAGGTAGCCTTGAAAGCCTGCTTTTTCTACGCCATTTTCAATAAATAAGATGGTTGGTGTGGCAAAAGTTGGCGTTTTGGTTGTATAGCCTTTAAGATTGTGTGCAAACACGCTTCTAACAGGAATACTACCCTTGTATTTATCTAGTACTTTTTGCTTGAAAGCCACACAATAGGGGCAATAAGCATCAGACTCAATGACGACAATTTCTTTGCCATCTAAAGGCTCTAAAATAAGGCCTTTTAGATGTTCGTTGTAAGTGCCACTGAGTTTTTCTTTAATCATCCCTTGATTGGCAAACTTTATCCCTGTTTTATGATTAGGGCAATAGCCATTTGGATTTTTAGCCAAATAGTCTTGATGATAATCTTCTGCTTGCCAAAATTTATCCAAAGGTTTTAATTCGGTTACAATCTCTCCAAAGCCTTTTTTATTTAATAGCGCTTGGTATTCATCTTTAGTGCTTAGTGCGATTTTTTTTTGCTCGTCATTCGTCCAGTAAATGGCTGAGCGATAATTATTACCCTTATCATTGCCTTGCCCATCGATTTGGGTAGGGTCGTGTAATTCCCAAAAGTTTTTAATTAGAAATTCAGTAGAAACTAACTTTGTGTCATAAACAACTTTAACGACTTCAGCATGATTGATGATGTTTTTATTGGTTTTTTTGTTATTCTCATCATCTTCGTCTTCTTCATCACTCCAAGGAATTTTTTTTAATAAATCTAGAGAATTAAATACTTGGTTGTCATCTTTATTTGCCAGCACTTGGTGATAGTCTGGGTTGTCATAATTGCCGCCAGCATAACCAGAAGTTACCTCAACCACACCTGGTATTTTTTCAAAATTCTTTTCCACACCCCAAAAACAACCTGCTGCAAAGACAATTTCTAATATCATTTACTTTTCCTCTTTTTGTTAAATCTACCCTATATCATACGTCATTCGTCTTAAATTAGTTGCAATTTTTTTTAAGAAAAACACCTATTTTTTGTAATTAATAAATCCTATTATCATTAATTAAATCGTATAAAATTTGGGTTGTTAAGTTTACTTTAACATAGAGACCTTTGCATAAATAGGGATGATTAGCAAAATCCAATTTTTGCCCAATTGGTGATTTCTTTAAACCTTGTCCTAGCAGGGCTAAGACTGGGTTTAAAAAATCGCCAAGTGGGTGAAAAGTGGGTTTCTGATGATTGTTTCTATTTATGCAAAGGTCTCTAATAAATT
>NZ_FQTR01000069.1 GCF_900128535.1 bacterium endosymbiont of Bathymodiolus sp. 5 South
TACTTCTGTGGCTACTCAAACTATATGCCAGGTATGCCTTGTAATGCCACCGAGTTGGTGCACTTTAGGAAGCGTATAGGCGTTAAAGGTTTTAATCTTATTTTTAAAATGAGTGTTGCCTTGCATGGTAAACAAGCCCAAGAATCTACCGTATTGATTGACACCACCGTACAAGAAAAAAACATCACCTACCCCACTGATGCCAAACTTGCCATTAAAATCATCAATCGCCTTAACAAGCTGGCAAAGCGTCATGGCATTCAACAACGCAGAACCTATGTTAAAGAGGTTAAAAACTGCCGCCTTAGCATTCGTCACTTCCGCCATGTTAAAAAGCGTGCCAAAGCTAAAAAAGCTTTAACTCGCCTGAGAACTATTGCCAACAAGCTCATCAGAGAATTGCAACGCAAACTGCCACAATATCTGTTGTTTGAAACTTATCAAAAGCACTTCTTGTTTTATCAGCGTGTGCTTGCTCAAAAACCCAAAGATAAGAACAAAATCTATTCATTACACGAGCCTGATGTGTATGTCATTGCCAAAGGCAAAGACCACAAGCAATACGAGTATGGCAATAAAGTCTCAATCGTCTCAACCAAAGACACAAACATCATTGTTGGCGTAGCCAGTCATGATAAAAATATTCATGACTCAAAAACTTTAACTGTTGCCATAAGCCATGCTAACAGCAATAGAAACAAACCCATCAAACAAGCGGTATGCGACCGAGGCTATGTTGGTGCAAAGGTAGTGCTCGGTGCAAACATCATCTTGCCTAAAAAAGCCCTTAAGCGAGACAATCGTTATCAACGAGACAAAAAGCGCAAACTGTGTAAAAGACGAGCGGCGATTGAGCCGATTATCGGACATCTTAAATCGGATTTTAGACTTTCTAGAAACCTGCTCAAAGGGCAAGTTGGTGATGAGATTAATGTTTTAATGGCTGCCTGTGCTTGGAATTTGAAAAAATGGCTGGTAATAGCCACTATTTTTTTGTTTTGGCAAAAACTGGGTTTATTTTTTGTAAAATACCTAAGGTTTTTTGCGGTACTGGATAAAAAGCAGTTTTGTTGATTTAGATGGTTGGAAAAATGGGTGGTTTTGGTTTGTTTGGAGTGGTTTTTAAGGGGCGACTAGGTAGGGCGTTGAGAGGTTGTTTTTTGTAGCATTTTCTGACAATTATCATATAAAATAATCTTTGTACTATGTCTGTAGTTTTTACACATATTTTAGATTACAATAGAGTGAATTTTTACTGGGGGGTTTTTTTTTCATGTTTTTTAGGTGTTTATTGGTATTTTTATTAAGCAGTTTTTGTCTGAGTGTTAATGCAAAAGATGATAATTATAGTTTGAATGGTTTGATTCATAAGGCATTGAACTATCACCCTTCAATTAAATCAAGCGCCTCTTTGCTGTCTTCTGCAAAAAAAGGTCTTGAGTCGGCAAAATGGCAGTATTTCCCAACACCAAGCGTTTCAATAAGTCGAGTAAATGCCACAACTACAGATCTAAGTTATTCTGGAGATGATAAAGTTATTAAGTTAGGGCTTAATCAAACACTTTGGGCAGGAGGCAGAATTGATGCAGGTATGGAAAAGGCTCAGGCGCAACTGAGTATTCGTAAGTCTATCTTGCTTGTTGCAAGAAGGCAATTGGCATTTAATGTGATCCGTTCTTATAGTGCTTGGTATAGTAGTCATTTAAAGCGTAAAGCATTTTCTGTCAGTAAACAAGAACATGAACTTTTACAAAAAAGAATTGTGCGTCGCATTGAACAAGGGCTTTCCCCTGAAATTGATTTGTCATTAGTCAGTAGTCGTCTATTGCAAGTAAGCGCCAATTTAAATTCTGCTATTACACAACATCAAAGGGCATTACTGCAGTTAGAAGAGTTGGTTGGCGAGTCTTTAAATATAGATCTTTTAATTGAAAGTATTTCAACTAATTATGTGGTTAATGGTGTGAAAAAAGTATTACTTAGTCAAACACTTGGAATTGATCCAAAGTTAAAAGAATTATCAGAAAGAGTTAAAGAGAGCCATTCAACTTATAAACAAGTAAAATCTAGTTTATCTCCACAGCTTAATTTAAGAGTTGAGAGGCAATGGGGTAATCACAATATTATTAATGCCGATACTGAAAACCGTATTTTTCTTGAACTCTCTAGCAGTTTTGGTGCAGGTTTAAGTATACTCTCTAAAATTGAGAGGGCAAAATTAGAGGAGCATTCTATTTTGCTTGATTTAGAGACTCAGAACAAAAAAACAATTACAGAATTTGAAAGTGATTGGCTTTCGTATCAGTCATTATCTAAACAAAATAAACTGCTAGGATCTGCTCTATTGGCAGCACAAAAAATACAACAGTCATGGTATCGACAATTTTTAGCAGGTAGAAAACAATGGCAAGATGTGATGAATTCTATCCGTGAAGTAGCGCAGTTAAAATCTCAGATTGCAGATGTAGTTGCAGAGTCTTTATCAGTTAGTTGGCGTTTGATGATACGCGTTAAAGGTGTTGGTGCAATTTAGTATATAGTAAAAATTATGATAGCAAATACAAACAACGATGTTAAACAAATACTCTTAAATACTTTTCAGCGTCTATCGCAAATGCAACGATCGCGTTTTGACCGTGCTGAATTACAACAAGTTATTGAAGATGAAGTTAAAGAAGGTCTTGCTAATTTTTCAATAGTACAAAATATTTGTCAGGCATTATTAGTACACAAACCTAAAGAACTTAAATTTGTTGATGATCCTTCGTTTTTGCCGTTATTAATATTTGATAATATTGAAAAAAAATGGGGTATTTTAAAAACCATTAACAGTAAAGAACAATGGATTTCTGAATGGTTTTCAATTGAACGCAACACTTGGTTGGAAGTTGTTATTGAAGATTTTAATGACTATGAGATTTTTTCTTTAAAGCTTAAGAAAAAATTTGATGCAAATAGTAGTCGAATTTTTCAAATGGTTAAATCAGAGTTGATTAGGCATAAAAAGTGGTTGATTGATGCTTCAATTTCTGGTGTGTTGATCAATACGATTGCTGTTACTAGTGCGTTTTATTCAATGCAAATTTATGATCGTGTGGTGCCAACAGGTGCACAACAAACTTTGCTCGTATTAACCATTGGTATACTTTTTATTATTGGACTAGAGTTGGTTGCTAAATTAGTGCGTGCAGGGTTGTATGAAAAGCTCATTGAAAGTGTTGATAGGCGCTTATCTAGAGATGTTTATAAGCGATTTTTATCGCTGAGAATGGATCAATTGCCAAAAAGTGTAGGAAGTTTAGCGTCTCAAATGCGAGGTTATGAATCAGTGCGAAATTTTCTATCAGCAATTACAACTTACTTGATTGTTGATGTGCCCTTTGTATTGTTTTACATAGTTTTAATCTTATTGATTGGCGGTTATTTGGCGTTAGTACCCGTGGTATTTTTTGTGATTGCAACTGCTGTTGGCTTGTATTTTCATAAAAAAATAGAAGCGCTTGCTGATAACATTAATGAATCAGTGAATCTTAAAGTTGGATTATTGGTTGAATCAGTAGAAGGCGCAGAGACAATTAAATCTGGCCAAGGCGGTTGGCGCATGCTGTCTAATTGGATGAATGTGACTGACCAAGGGCGTAGTTATGATTTAGAGATGAAGCGCATGACAGATCAATCTCAATATATGGTTGCTCTTTTTCAGCAGTCATCTTTTATTTTGATGGTGGCATCAGGTGCACTATTAATTGGCGATGGCGGCTTAACAATGGGTGGTTTGATTGCTTGTTCGATTTTATCAGGTAGAATTTTAGCGCCTGTTGCGCAAATTCCTTCTCATTTAGTGCAATGGGCTAACACCAAATCAGCGATCCGCTCTTTAGATGCTATTTGGGATTTAAAGTGTGATCATGACGATATAGAGCAGCCGATTGTTCTGGAGAATTTGCGTGGAGAATTCTATATTGAGCCTAAGACGCAATTTAATTATGATGGAAAAGTGGCACTCGTGTTGCCAGAATTAACCATTAAACCTGGTGAGAAAATTGCAGTTCTAGGTCCAATTGGCTCTGGAAAAACAACCTTGTTGCGCCTGTTGAGCGGTATGTATAAACCAAATCACGGTAGAATTTTGCTAGACGATATTGATTTGGCACATATTTCTAAACCCATGTTAGCTGAAAAAATTGGATTTCTGCAACAAGAGGGGCGTTTGTTTAAAGGTACACTCAGAGAGAACTTGATTTTAGGTTTGGTTGACCCAGGAGATGACAAGATTTTAAAAGTTGCCAAAATGACAGGGTTGTTAGATAGTGTGATTACAAGCCATGAAAAAGGTTTAGAGCGAGAGATATTTGAAGGGGGAATGGGGCTTTCTGGTGGTCAAAAACAACTGGTTAATTTAACAAGAGTGGTTTTACGATCTCCTAAATTTTGGCTACTTGATGAGCCAACTGCCTCAGTTGATAAAAATTTAGAAAGATTATTGATTAATTTATTTAAACAAATACTAACCCCAGAAGACACCTTGGTGTTAGTCACACATAAAATGGAAATGTTAGAATTGATAGACCGGTTAATTGTTGTTAATAAGAATCAAGTGATTATGGATGGTCCAAAAGATGAGATTATCGCAAAGCTTTCTGGAGGGGCAAAACAGAAATGACCATAAAATTAGAATCTATTTTGTTAAAAATTGAACATTCATTTTCTGTTAGTTATATTCTATTGGGTGGTTTTGTCGGTTTCTTGTTGTGGGCGAGTTTGTTTGATATTGATGAGACTGTGCGTTCTCAAGGTAGTATTGTGGCAAATGGAAATACCCAGATTATTCAAGTTGCTGATGGTGGTGTTTTGTCTAAGTTGCTGGTATCAGAGGGCGATCAAGTTAATCAAGGAGAACTCCTTGCAACACTTGAGAAAGATAGGGCTCAGGCTGGTTATTATGAGATTAGATCTCAAGTTGCCTATTTAAAATCAGCGTTAGCAAGAGCAAGTGCTGAGGTATTGGGAAAACCCATCGTATTTGACGAATTAACACAAAGTTATCCTGATTTTATTAATGCACAGCAAGCGCTTTATGCGCAGAAAAAACGCTCTTTAAATCAAGAGGTTGGCGTATTAGAAGAGGGTTTTGACATTGCCAACAAAGAGTGGGAGATGACGCAAGCATTGGCTAAAATGGGTGATGTAAGTGAGTTAGAGGCTTTAAGGTCAAAGCAAAAGCGTTTAGAGTTTAAGCGTAAGATTATGGAAGTCAAAAATCAATATTACGAAAAATCTTCTCGTGAGATTGAAAGATTAGAAGGAGATCTTGCCAAAAACTTGCATAAACTTAAAGAACAAGAAAGTATTTTGGAATATACCGATATTCGCTCACCTGTTTCTGGTGTGGTGAAGGAATTAAAAGTGACAACTGTTGGTGGCGTCCTTAGGTCTGGTGATCAATTAATGGAAATTTCTCCTTCTCAAGGTGGCGTTATTTTAGAGGCAAAAATCAATCCTATTGATATTGGTCGGATTAAACTTGGACTGCCTGTTACGATTAAATTGAATGCATTTGATTATACGATTTTTGGCGGTTTAAGGGGTGTGGTAACTTATATCAGTTCTGACACTTTACTAGATAAAGACCCCTCAGGTAGGCAAATTACTTTTTATCAAGTGAATGTAGAGATACAAGGTCCAGAGCATGAGGGTAATGCAAAATCTAGAAAAATTAAGGTTAAATTAGGAATGTCTGGTACGATTGATATTAAAGTCGGGACACGCTCCTTGTTTAGATATTTAACCAAGCCAATTACACGAGGTTTTAGTGGTGCGCTTAACGAGCAGTAATTTTTTTCTGGGTTTAAGTTGATTGAATTTAGTTGTAGCTTTTCACTGATTTTTTCTTTACTTATCACGCAGGTTAATGCGTATAAGCCATCATGGTAATCTAAGGAGTGCATCAAAAGCGCTTACAAATTAGGGCGAATTATTCTGATTGGGTTGATCTTTTAGTGGTAAATTATTCAATGACTATATTGTAATTGGGCAGGGCGTTGAGAAGTTGTTTGCCGTAGAATTTGGTGACAAGTCGATTATCAAAAATGGTGATTTTACCAGTATCGGTTTCAGTACGAATCAATCTACCACAGGCTTGAATGAGCTTGAGTGAAGCATCAGGTAGGGAAATTTCCATAAATGGATTGCGTTTTTGCGATTCTAAGTAGTCTGCTAGCGTCTTATCAATCGGCGAGGTGGGTACATTAAAGCGTAGTTTTACGATAATCACATGAGTAAGGTTGTCGCCCTTGAGGTCTACGCCTTCGGCAAAACTATCCAGTCCAAAAATCACGCTACCTTGGTTTTGTTGTCGCAAGTTGATGTGTTTTTCTAAAATTGCTTTTTTGGAGAACTCGCCTTGTATCAATAAATGTGGCTCAATCTTGTTTTCAACTAAGTCTGCCACCATCTGCATTTGTTTGTTTGAGGCGAACAATACCAGTGTGCCTTGATTGGAATCAATACGCTGCAACAGTTGTGTAGCAACTTCTTGTGTGTGCTCGTAGACCTGTTGAGGCGCGGCTTTAAATTTGGCAATGATGAAATCTACCTGTTCAAAAGAAAAAGGCGATGGTAGGCGCAAATATTGATTGTCAATTTTCGTTAAACCCAGTTGTCTGTTAAGTCTATCAAAACTACCTAGTGAAGATAGCGTGGCAGAGGTCAAGACACAGCCTGCTGCCTTAGACCAAATTAGAGTATCTAAGTTGGTAGAGATATCTGTTTGTGCGCTACAAAGGTTATAGTTGGTCTTTTTATTAGAGATATTTTTTTCAATCCAGCGAGAATAAGGCGATTTTTTAGCGTCATCATCAGTTTTTAAAAATGATAAGAACAGCTCAACAATATTGATTAAATGTTGTTCGCATTCGCCAAGGGAATTATTGAGTGGGCTGGCAATATGTTTATCCATAGGCTTTATTTTTAAGTAATCCTCCCATGATTTTTTTAAGACGATAAATTTGTTTAGAGCTTGGGCAATTAAGGTGTTGAGTTGCGTGCTAATTTCAGCAATACCACTATCAACTTTTCCTTGATTAAATAGGTATACATTTTCATCAAAAGATAGCGATTTTAATAAGTCAGCCAAGTCTTTTAAGTAGTTGTCTATTTGCTCAATGTCAATTTCAATGACTTCTTGTTCGGTGAGTTTAGCGATTTGTTCACTAAGTCCTTTGGCTTGACGAATGCTACTTTTAATAAATTCGGTATTGGTGCTCAGAGAAAAGTGCGATAAGGCTTTGGTATTTAGATGATGTGCTTCATCAAAGATAAATATACTGTCTGCCACATCAGGTAGCACTGTATTCCCTGTTGATAAATCTGCTAATACCAAGTCATGATTGGCAATAATCACATCAGCTTGGGCGATTTTTTTTCGTGCTTTAAAAAAAGCACAGTCTTGATAAAATTCACAGTTTTTCACAGTGCAAGTGAAACGATTACAGGCGATTTTTTGCCACAGTGTATATTCAGGCGTTTTGGTTAAATCATCAATCTCGCCATTCCATTTTTTTGCACAGTAATCATCGTGTAAGTAGTTTAATTCTCTTAATTGATACTGGTTAGGCGGCTCGTCAAATAATAAATCGGTGTTAAGTGGTAGCTCTTCACTGGCATTATCTTGTGCTAAATTAATCAAATTGCGAATACACACATAACGAGAACGCCCTTTGGCTAGTGTGTATTCAAAATCCACTGTGCAATATTTTTGTGCTTCGGGCAAGTCTTTTAATAGTAGTTGCTCTTGTAAGGCAACATTTGCACTAGAAACAATCAGCGTTTTTTTGCTGAATTTAGCAATGGGGATGCTACTGAGCAGGTAAGCAAAAGTCTTGCCTGTGCCGGTTGGCGCCTCTACGCATAGAATTTTGTTGCTATCTTGGTATTCTCCAGCTAGCGTTTTGGAGATTTCTGCAATCATTTTGTTTTGCGAGCCACGCACTTGAAAGCCATCCATATCTTCTTTTAACGCAATAAACGAATCACGGATTTTGGCTTTTAACTCGTCAGAAAGCATTTAAGATTTTCTTTGTAAGGATAGCTCGCAAAGCAAAATGAGCGCTTCTTTATATTTAGAATCCGGTAAAGAGTCTAATGATTTTTTTGCAAGGTCAGCTGATTTTTGCGCTTGTTTACGGGTGTAATCAAAAGCATTCACTGATTGTAAAATATCAAGAACCTGTTCCATTTTAGAATTGTCTGCGTTATTAATGGCGTCTTCTAGCAGTTGTCTGTCTTTAGCAACTGTATTTTTGAGTGCATAAATTATTGGTAGTGTGGTTTTACCTTCGCTTAAATCATCACCCACTTCTTTACCCATAGTCTGAGCATTAGACTGGTAATCCAACACATCATCAATAATTTGAAAGGCATTGCCCAGATGCAAGCCATAATTTTTTAGTGCTTGTTCTTGTAGCGTATCTACATTTGATAAAAGTCCACCAATTTGTGTTGCTGCTTGAAATAATACCGCTGTTTTGCGTTCAATGACTTGATAATATTCTTCTTCAGTGAGGTCGGCATTTTGACAATTCAGCAGTTGTAAAACCTCACCTTGTGCAATTTCATTAGTGGCTTTAGATAGAATTGTCATAATGCGCATTG
Organism: bacterium endosymbiont of Bathymodiolus sp. 5 South; assembly: GCF_900128535.1. Classification (GTDB taxonomy): domain Bacteria; phylum Pseudomonadota; class Gammaproteobacteria; order PS1; family Pseudothioglobaceae; genus Thiodubiliella. The sequence continues at coordinate 8,653 of NZ_FQTR01000069.1, forward strand.
ACTCAGATTTAACCATCATCTCAAACGCACGAGAATAAAGGAAATCACCTACCAGTACACTGGCAGCGTTACCCCAAACCTCGTTGGCAGTTTCTTTGCCACGGCGTGACTTAGACTCATCGACAATATCATCGTGTAATAAGGTAGCGGTATGAATGAGTTCAATCACTACTGCCATTAAATGATGATGCTCACCTTGGTAATTGGTGGCGCGTGCACATAACAACAACAACAACGGACGCAAGCGCTTACCGCCAGCGTTAATAATATAACCACTCATCTGATTGATAAGTGCCACATCAGAACCCAGATGTTCAATCAATACTTGGTCAGTTTTATTGATGTCGTCTTGAATTAGATTTTGAATATCTTCAAAGGTTTTCATAGGTGTTTATTTTAAACTATTGGCTAATAGATATACCTCTTTAGAGCGCGCGCGTGATGCCTTAGGTTTGCGAATCACCACTTTGTTAAAAGCCGCTCGAGCGGCTTTGACATATTCATCAAAGCCCACACCTTGAAAGACTTTAACAAAGAAATAACCTTGTGGTGTGAGTGTCTTTATTGCCAAATCTAGTGCTAATTCGCACAAATACATAGATTTTGGAATATCAACAGAGAGTTGTCCACTCATATTTGGCGCCATATCGCTCAGCACTGTATCAACTTTTTTGCCTTTTGTGAGTGCGAGTAAGGCTTCGTACACTTCAATTTCAGTAAAGTCACCGCGCAGGAAATCCACACCATCAATGGGTTTAATATCCAAAATATCGCTGGCAATCACTTGTCCTTTTTTGCCAACCATTTTAATTGCAACCTGACTCCAGCCACCAGGAGCGGCGCCTAAGTCCAATACCACATCACCAGATTTGATAAATTTGTCTTTATCATTGATTTCAGTTAGTTTGTAAACTGCCCGTGAGCGGTAGCCCTCTTTTTGTGAGCGCTTTACATATTCATCACTTAAATGCTCGGACATCCAACGCCCAGAGGAGCTTTTTTTTGACATATAGAATTATTGTTTTAAGGGCTAGAAATATACGGATATCCAATCTTTTTACACTGATCTTCTAAACTTACTAGCGTCTTTCTTTCTACTAAAGGAAGACTTCCTGTTAATTCGCAATTCCCTGCGCCATACCCGCCATAAACCTCGCAGACTTTGTTATTTTCCAATGAGGGCAGCCAGTGACTATAAGTAGATGCTTGCTGATTGTAACAACAAGAAAAATAGATTGATTTTGAAGTTTTCGGGTCTTTTCCTGTTTTACAAACAGCAGTAGAAGTTAGCGCATGTGCTGTGCTATAAATGGAAATAATAATCAGGGTAATAATTAAATTTAGTTTTTTCATAATGTATGTAAAGGTCTCTATATTAGTTTAAGGTTTAAAAAATAACAAAGCGATGATTAGAAACAATGAAGACAATTGTCATTATTAAATCATCACCAAATCTTGATTTATTCACAGTTGTGCTGTAGAGGTAGCATTCCCGTAAATATAATAATTTACACTATTTTCTGTTTGTGCAATCTCTTGATAAAATCATTATCACTAACTTTTATATCAACCTTATTAGCTGAATTATCAATAATCTTAAGGATATTAGATTCGTTCAGAATATATTACCATAAAACTTCTAGCAATTTTTTAAAATTTCTTATATCAGAGCATCACCTTCTTTTTATGGTTTATTTTTATACTTTATTGGTACATATTTATTGGTTTTTTACCTCAGAATTATGTGAAATATTTGATGATTATAACATTCAATATACTCGTTTTTTTTGCATTTAATTTCAATGATTTATAGTTTTTTTAATATATTCATATTTACATAAAAATATCTATTTTTTTATTTAAAAATTGTGATACACTCTTCAGTGATTTTGAAAGAAATCAACTGACCAATAAAATTATAAGAGACTTTTGCATAACTCATAATTCTCCACCCTAATTTCAATTTTTAGATTTTTTTCAAAAATATTTTCAAAACTATCTGTATTTTTTCATAAAGTCCAAAAAAACCTTATTTTCCCAGCTGTTTTCTTGCTTTATTTCTCTATTTAGCCCTCTCCCACTCATTGGGCGTAACAATCCCCTAGACTTCGCATTTGTTTAAAAATATTCATCCCAGTTTTAAGATTGTGACTCATGGCAATAAGTTGCGCTCTAGTTTTGTTTCTTT
>NZ_FQTR01000070.1 GCF_900128535.1 bacterium endosymbiont of Bathymodiolus sp. 5 South
ATGCGACGAAGGGTCGTCATTTGGCCGTTAGCCCTGGTACTAACGGCGCGGATTTTGATGATCTTAACCGGGATTTACGTCTTAGCGTTCGTTGTATTAAAACACGTACCCCAATATCGTTTAATGGGTTAACTTATAAAATGATCACCTCATCTAAGACAGGCAGAGTGTGGCTTGATAGAAATCTCGGTGCAACACAAGTAGCCACTAAAGCGGATGACAGTGCCGCTTATGGACATTACTATCAATGGGGTAGAAATGACGATGGGCATGAATTTAAGAATTCACTCACAACACAAACACAGGCAACTATCCTCACTCCAGTAAGTGGTAAGTTTATTGATTCCAAGAATGTTGCTTTCAAGAGTGATTGGACAAATGCAGATTCAAATGGTGGTAAGAGAGTAGTCGCTTGGGCAGACGGCGGAGTCAATGACATCTGCCCAGTAGGCTTTAGCGTGCCAACTCAGGCAGAGTTAGCAGCAGATACTACTGGCATCAACAATGACACGGCCTTCTCCGGCTTCCTTAGGTTGCCAAATGCTGGCTTCCGAGATAACAAAGGCAAGCTTGACGCCATTGTTGGCAGTCATATCCGCATGTGGACTCGGTCTGTTCAGGCGTCTAATAATAGGCATAGTATTTATTTGAAATTCAACAGTGGAGGTGCGATTTTTGACGTAAGTAATCGTATTGACGGTTTTAGCGTTCGTTGTATTAAGGATTAAGCGGCTGTAATGGTCTAATTTAGTTGGACACATTTCAAGCCACTTTTTTCAATTCAGCCATCTTCTGAGCAGGTGTCATATACCCAATGGTCAAATGAATCCTTTTGTAATTGTAAAAATAGAGACCTTTGCATAAATAGGGATGATTAGCAAAATCCAATTTTTGCCCAATGGGTGATTTCTTTAAACCTTGTCCTAGCAGGGCTAAGGCTGGGTTTAAAAAATCGCCAAGTGGGTGAAAAGTGGGTTTCTGATGATTGTTCCTATTTATGCAAAGGTCTCAATAAATATAACTTTCTACATTTTCTACTACTTCTTGATAATTGGTAAAGCTTTGATGGTTTAATCGCTCAGTTTTTAAATTTCTAAAAAAGCGTTCCATAACTGCATTGTCCCAACAATTACCCCATCTGCTCATGCTTTGGGTATGGAAGTCTCAGAGCAGTGGCAAAGCTTTAAGGCTTATTTGTCTTTGGACAATAATAACGGGTAGGTTTTTTAATGAACGAGAAATCCATGGAATAGATGGCAATTTACAGAAAGAAGTTTACTTGACCACCTCAGGAAGAGTGTTATATTAATCTGTTACAACTTATAAAACGCATAAAGTAGCAACTTTTTTTTACTCAAAAAATTGTCAAATAACTGTCTATTCTTTTCATTTTTAGATGCCTAGGATTGTTTTCTATGGCACTAGAAATGCACTATTTTTTTAGTTGGTTTGACACCTTAGTGCTTAACAAAATCAATGATAGCTTTGATGCCTACCCGATAATTTTCATCATGCCAACCTGCCCCAATTATCATAAAATCGGTAGTATAACTGCCTGTTGGCAAATCAGGATTAGAATCAGGATCAAAACTAACTCTGACTTGACCAAAACCACGCTGCACGCCATCATTCATTTTTAGCCAATCGTGAAGTGGGCCTTTCTTTTGTACATCTAATACTGCCTGATGTTCAACACCTGCGCTATTGGTTGCTATAACAGTAATTTTAGAGACACCTGTATTTCCATTCCATAGACTCGGTTTTGCTCTGGTAAAGTCCGAATGAACAACATTAGGCTGCTCGGTAGGTATGTAAAAATAAACACTAGAATCCTTTGAGGGGGTTTTTTTGGAATAATTGCCTGAAATCTGATTAAGACCAATCTTTTCTAGCTTTAATATGCCATGATTGCTACTCTGGTAGGGATAAATTTCATTTTGAATAAAATCCTTATAAATGGTAATATCTAACTTTGCCTTAATAAGAGCCCTATAATCAGAATCGTGCCAACCAACTCCGATTATCATAAATTCGGCAGTATAGTTATTTGCTGCTAAGTCAGGATTGTCATCAAGGTGAACGCTAACTTTTACTTGCCCATAATCGCGTTGTACGCCATCATTCATTTTTATCCATTTATTGCTAAATTTCTTTTGCACCCGCAATACTATTTGTTGCTCATGACCATCCTTATCAACCGCCCAAACAATAACTTTAGATGCGCCTGGGGATCCATCCCATAAACTTTCTCGCACTTCTCCAAAGTCCGAATAAGCCACACTACCCAGTGTGGGGACGATAAAGTAAACGCTAGAATTGCCTGAGGGTGTTTTTTTAGAATAATTAACTGAGGTTTGGTTAAGTCCGATAGTGCCCACATCTAGCTGGTACTTAAAATGACTTGTCTCTCTCTTTTTTCTCATGAAAAAAGAGCACGAAAGTAGACTATAACATTTGCTTGCCACAACAGGTCCTACCAATTTCCCCATTTGTTTTAGGCGTGCTTCACGCTGTTTTGCTAACTCAAATTTTAACAATGCGTTAATACTGATATTACCCTTTAAATTAAATACACCGTTTTCCTCCTTGCCTTTGACTTTAATATAGAGTGTTCTGGACTTTTTAAGTTTTATATTTGTGGCACAAAGGGGTCCTGAGATGCTTGTATCAGTGATAGTTACGAGTGTATCACCAAAGAAAGTCATTTTACAATCAGTGCTTTCATCAGAATCAGGCACTACATCTGTTGCAACAAAAATGTCTATTAAACCTTTATTTTCAGTAGTTCGCTCGAAGTTAATGTAGTAGTCAAGATCTTCATCAGTGGTCCTTTCAAACTTATACAGTGTGTTTGATTCTATCGGAATAGGGGCGTTCAATGTAAGTGCTGTTGCTGATTTTATTAGGTCTTTTAGGCGTTTTGCTTCAACAAGTGCTTGATTAACATCAGCAATACCTGTACCGCAGTATTGTTTGCTATCATCATCTACTTTTGAGACATCATTAGTGCAAGTGGAATGTGTTGGAAAGTTACGAGCCGATTTTTTAATAATTCTTTTTATTTCTCTTGGAGGGAAATAAAATTGCCGCGAAAGTATTGAAGCGATGCCACTAACAAATGGGGCTGCCATACTAGTACCAGCACTTTCCTTATATTTACCATTCTTACCAAGAGACATAATATTGCTTCCAGGTGCGCTAACATCCGTTCTATTGCCGTAATTAGACCCTTCATTGTCCCATAGAGATCGATCTTCGCTCAAATCAGTGGCGCCAACTGCAATGACACCTTTACAATTCGCTGGGGATTCAGTACTTGATTTGGACTTGTTGCCTGTTGTAGCTATAATTGTCGCACCTCGAGATATTGCTTCTTTGATAGCATTGCCATAGGTTGAATAGACACCAAGGGGTGCTGCATATGGGTTTTCGCATGGCCTTTTAGCTCCAAAACTTAGATTGATAACTGTTGCAGGATACTTGTTATCGGGTACACCATTAATATGACCGCCAGATGCCCATATAATGGCTTTTGCTGATGGAGAGATACCACCGCTTCCTATAAGTTTTTCAATAATACCTGAGGGACCTGCTTTGATCTTTATTGCACGCACAGGCAATATTCTCGCCCTCCTATCAACACCAACAATACCTTTGGCGTTGTTGCCCACGGCCGCTATAATACCTGCAACAGAAGTGCCGTGACTCTCTTTTTGGGTTGCAAAAATGGGGTTTGTATCGTTATCAATAAAATCATAGCCATAAACATCAGTTTCACTGCCAGCAACTTTTAACATATTGTCCAGCAAATCCTCATGCCTAATAAAACCAGTATCAATAACGGCAACTATCGTTTCACCGCTATCAGTATCTAAGAACTTTTGAGCTTCAGGCAGATTAATTCCATAACCTTTTAATCCCCATTGATCCTTATAAAGAGGGTCGTTCACAAACTCCAGTTCAGGATCAATGACGAAGTCATCCTGATCGCCTATCGAATCATCCTGTTCAAAACCCATGATAAGTTCATTCGGTTCAGAGTATTCAACATAATCATTTAACACCAAACGATGAATAACATCATGTGTGACAGATTTAGAAAGGTTAATCCTGGTTGTATTGAATTGTGCATCATGTTCAATAAAAGTAAGCTCAACCAGATCATTGGTATCAACTAATTGATTAATGTCTTGTTCTAATCGATAAATATTATTATTTATCAAATCTGGATCTGGAGCAGAATAAATGGGAGGAATGCCTGTTACATTAGAATCGTTAACAATAGCGTGATCATTATGACTGGTATTTGCGAAGCGAATTAACATGTTATTTGCCCTATTGTCATAGGAAGATCGATCTTCAATTTGCACATTAACCCCTGAATGGTTAACAGAGTGATTGGTAGTTAAGCGAGCACGAATATAATCTCCGGCAATTTCAAAAGTTTCGTTTATGTTGTTACCATGCAGTTTTTTTAATTGATTGCCGTTTTTATCATAAATATAAAAATAATCATGGTTTTTTTCAGTGTTGCCAGAGATTTTTACCTTTAAGGAGGTGGCGTTAACAATAGATAAAACTTTACTACGATCTTCGTTGTTGGCGTATGCACCTGTGTCCCAACTGGTATCTGCCAATGCCATGCCATTAAACAATATAAGCGTTAGAATTATTTTCTTGGGAACGGTGTCAATAAAATTTAATTGCTTCATAAGAATAGTGAATTTAATCCATAAATACAGCATTATATCCTGTCTAAAAATAGAGGCAGTGTAAATTTCAAGCCACTTTTTTCAATTCAGCCGTCTTCTGAGCAGGTGTCATATACCCAATGGCTAAATGAATCCTTTTGTAAGAGACCTTTGCATAAATAGGAACAATCAACAGAAACCCACTTTTTCATCCACTTGGCTATTTTTTAAACCCAGCCTTAGCCTTGCTAGGACAAGGTTTAAAGAAATCACCCATTGGGCAAAAATTGGATTTTACTAATCATCCCTATTTATGCAAAGGTCTCAATGAATTTAATCATGGCATTGGTATTATCATTGAGTGACTTACCTTTGATTTGATAGTAATAGGTGGTGTACTTGCACAAGCTTTCAAAAACAAACTGACTCAAGCCGAACAATCTAACGAACAGGTTAAAAGCATGATTGACAACAACATTAAGACTGAATTAAAAGATGAAGTTGCTACAAATGATGAAACTATTTCTAGTTACGATGAGTGGTTTAATGCAAAGTATGGTAATTGGTTTGACGATAAAAAATACGGCGAACAACATCAGAAGTGGCGTGGCAAACTAAAACCATTGGAGGTAATAATGAATCCTGAATGCAGCTCTCAAGTATTGTAAGATTGGGTACAAGTCAATGATATTAAATTTAAATATATCCAACTAGATAAGGTCTCATGGCTATATAGGTTCAATTCGTTTAAAATACGGCATATGAGCAGACAGGAAAATAACATAGAAAATGATTTTATCCGTAAGTTAGAAGAATTAGGATACCAATATCGCCCAGATATTAAAGACAATACAACACTTAATCAAAATTTTAGAGAAAAATTTGAAACCTTAAATCATGTTAAATTAACCGATAATGAATTTAAGAGAATTTTAGAGCAGATAATAAAGCCTGATGTTTTTAAAACCTCAAAAATCCTAAGAGAAATCAATACTTTTGAGCGTGAAGATGGCACGCCACTACATTACACACTGATTAATATCAAAAATTGGTGTAAAAATTCTTTTGAGGTGGTTAATCAGCTTCGCATCAATACTAAAAACAGCTTTCATCGCTATGATGTTACTTTGCTGTTAAACGGTTTGCCTTTGGTGCAAATAGAACTTAAATCCTTGCAAATAAGTCCAAGACGAGCCATGCAACAAATCATTAAATACAAAAATGATGAAGGCAATGGTTACATCAATACGCTACTTTGTTTTATGCAACTTTTCATTGTTTCTAACCACACCAAAACCTGGTATTTTGCTAACAATAACATCCAACATTTTGATTTTGATGCTGATGAAAAATTTTTACCTATTTATACCTATGCCGACAAGCAAAACCAAAAAATAACCAACCTTGTTGAATTTAGCGAAGTGTTTTTATCAAAATGCAAACTTGCTGAAATGATAAATCGCTATATGGTTTTGGTGCAAAGTGAGCAAAAATTGATGATGATGCGCCCGTATCAAATTTATGCCGTTGAGGCGATTGTAGAATGCATTAATGACAATAGGGGTAACGGTTATATTTGGCACACCACAGGCAGTGGCAAAACGCTGACTTCGTTTAAAGCCTCCACACTTTTAAAAGAAAATGAGAATATTCATAAAGTGTTGTTTGTGGTGGATAGAAAAGACCTTGACCGCCAAACGCGTGAAGAATTTAACAAATTTCAAGAAAATTGCGTAGAAGAAAACACCAATACTTATACTCTTGTAGAGCGACTTTTATCTACTGATTACGCTGATAAAGTTATCGTTACCACCATTCAAAAGTTGGGCTTAGCATTGGATGGGGCAAATAAAAACAACTACAAAGAACAATTAAAACCTTTGGCTAGCCAAAGAATTGTGTTTATTTTTGATGAATGCCATCGCTCACAATTTGGTGAAAACAACAAAGCCATCCAAGAATTTTTTCCAAACGCTCAACTTTTTGGTTTTACAGGCACGCCAATATTTGAGCAAAATGCAACCAGCCAACAAAGAGATGGCACGCAAGCCAGTTTTAAAACGACCAAAGATATTTTTCAAAATGAATTACACAACTACACCATTACCAACGCCATAGAAGATAATAATGTCTTGCGTTTTCATATTGATTATTTTCAACTAGACACAGCAGACAACCCCACTAAAAATAAGCCAATAATCAAGCAAGCCATTGTCAAGGCAATCATTGAAAAACATAACGCCACCACTGCACAGAAAAAATTTAACGCCATCTTTGCCACGGCTTCTATTAACCACGCCATTGAGCATTACCAGTGTTTTAAAGAGTTGCAAGCACAAAAACAAAAAGAGGATGAAAATTACCAAGTCTTAAATATCGCCTGTGTTTTTTCTCCCCCTGCACAGGGTAATAAAGACATTATCCAATTGCAAGAAGACCTGAATAACGAAAAAGCAGACTATCAGCAAGACCCAGATCTTAAAAAACAAGCGTTAATAGAAATCATCAACGACTACAACACATTGTTTAACGCCAATCACTCTATTGCTCAGTTTGACAGTTATTATCAAGACATTCAAACACGGATAAAAGACCAAAAATACACAAACAAAGACCTACCACATAGTAAAAAACTAGACATTGTCATCGTCGTAGATATGCTGCTCACAGGTTTTGATTCCAAATTTTTAAACACCCTGTATGTAGATAAAAACCTTAAGCATCACGGACTCATTCAAGCGTTTTCACGCACCAACAGAGTGTTGAACGATACCAAGCCGTATGGCAATATTTTAGATTTTCGCTCACAACAAAGCGCCGTTGATGAGGCTATTGCCCTTTTTAGTGGTGAAACAAGTAGCGAACAATCCAGGGAAATTTGGCTGGTTGAATCGGCATCAGAAACCATTAACAAACTCAAAGACGCCACACAACAATTAGCCGATTTTTTAGAAAACCAAGGGTTGGAAAACACCCCAGAGGCAATTGCCAACCTCAAAGGCGACAAAGCAAAAGCCGAATTTGTGAATATTTTTAAACAAGTGCAACGCTTAAAAACCCAGCTAGACCAACACACAAACCTAAGCGAGACAGAAACGCAAGACATAGAGCAAACAATGCCTGCCGACACCCAACAGGCGTTTAAAGTAATGTATTTGGAAACCGCCAAACAACTCCAAGAAAAAATAGATAAAAACGAAGCGGTTATCCCAGAGGTGGAGCAACTTGATTTTGAATTTGTGCTGTTTGCCTCCACGGTGGTGGATTATGATTACATTATGACCTTGATTGCGAATTACACTACTCAAGAGCCTAGCAAACAAACAATGACCAAAGATCAACTTATTAGGCGATTTAAATCAAACGCCAATATGGCGGACGAACACGAAGATATAGAAGCCTACATTAATACTTTAGAAATTGGCAGCCCCCTTGATGTGGAGGAGATTAAACAAGGCTATGAACATTTTAAACATAGACACAATAAAGAAGCCTTAAACGCACTAGCCCGCCAGCACAACCTAGCGCAAAAAACCCTCAGTGAATTTGTAGGCAGAGTCATAGAACGCAAAATTTTTGATGGCGAGAAACTCACCGATCTGTTTGCACCACTGGGTTTGGGCTGGAAAGAAAGAGGCAAAAAAGAAACACAACTGATGCAAGACCTTAGCCCTTTACTGCGAAAAATGGTAAAGAACGGCGATATTGCAGGTTTGGAGGTTTATGATGAGTGATATCGTAGTTTATGATAGTGGAGAAATTGAGCTAAAGATTGCACTTAAAAATGAAACTCTTTGGCTTAATCAAAAACAAATAGTTGAACTATTTGATAAAAATCAAAGGGTTATTAGTAGGCATATTGGTAATATCTTTAAAGATGATGAAGTAGATAAAAAAAGCAATATGCAAAAAATGCATATTGCAAATTCTGATAAGCCTGTCAATACTAAAACAACCTCTAAACAATTACAACTAGACAGTAAAAAATACCAAGCACAATACAATAATCTAAAGATAAAAAAGTCAAATAACTATCATGATAGATTTTTAATTATAGACAAGACTCAAGCATACCATATAGGGGCTAGTTTAAAAGATTTGGGTAAAAAGGTGTTTGCATTTAGCAAGATAGATAGCGATTTGTTAAGATGGGTGGATTGATGAGTAGATTAGTGCCTAAACTTAGGTTTAAGGAGTTTAGTGGCGAGTGGGAGGAGAAAAAGTTGGGAGATGTATCTAATATAAATATGGGACAATCTCCTGCCTCATCTTCTTATAATAATACAAATAATGGAATATATTTAATACAAGGAAATGCAGATATTAAAGATAGATTTTCTAATCCTAGACAATGGACTACAGAACCAACTAAATTATGTGATATAGGGGATTTAATTTTAACAGTAAGAGCGCCAGTAGGATATATAGCTAAATCATTACATAAAACTTGTATAGGCAGAGGTGTATGCTCTTTATCAAAAAAAGAAAATAATAATATAGAATTTATATATCAGTTTTTATTATCTTATGAAAAAAATTGGGTTTCACTTGAGCAAGGTAGTACCTTTACAGCAGTAAGTGGAAATGATATTAAATCTTTAAAAATAAATACCCCAATCCCAAAAGAACAACAAAAAATCGCCTCTTGCCTCTCTTCTCTTGATGCTCTTATAGAAGCACAAAACAAAAAAGTATCCGCACTCAAGCAACACAAAAAGGGCTTAATGCAGCAACTTTTCCCAGCCGAGGGAGAACGAGAACCAAAACTAAGATTTAAAGCGTTTAGTGGCGAGTGGGTGGAGAAGAAGTTGGGGGAGTGTTTAGGCTATTTACAGCCTACAAAATATTTAGTCAGTGATACAAATTACAATGATGACTATGATACTCCTGTTCTTACAGCAGGCAAAACTTTTATTTTAGGTTACACTAATGAAAAAAGTGGAATTTTTAAAAATAATTTACCAGTAATAATATTTGATGATTTTACTACTGCAACAAAATATGTTGATTTTCCATTCAAAGCAAAGTCTTCAGCCATGAAAATTTTATTAGCAAAAGAGAGTATGAATATTAAATTTATGTACGAATTAATGCAAATGATTAAATATGAGGTTGGAAACCATGAAAGACATTGGATTTCAAAATTTGCACTTTTAGATGTTTTGATTCCAACTCCAAAAGAACAACAAAAAATCGCCAACACCCTAAGCACATTAGACAACCTTATTGAAGCACAAGACCAAAAAATAACCCAACTCAAACAACACAAAAAAGGCTTAATGCAACAGTTGTTTGTGAGTAGTGAGGTGGCACATGAATAAGTTATGTGTAAATTTAGTTGTCAAGGATGACTTGACAACTACCAATTAATAATTAAAAAATGGATGCAAAAATGACAGAATTTAAGACTTTGGAAAAAATAGCTAATCACTTAAAATCAAATGCAATAAAGAAAGCTGATAAAAACATAAAAAGAGAAGAAGAAAAAAAGAAAATTGTAGTAGAGGTGATTTTTGCTCATAACGGCGTAGGAAAAACAAGACTCTCTGGGGCTTTTAAAGAATTGGCAACAGAAAAAAGCGATACGCTTTATTTTAATGCTTTTACAGAGGACCTGTTTCATTGGGACAATGATTTAGAACATAATACGACGAGGGTTTTGCAATTAAAAGAGTCAAAGTTTTTTAAAGTGTTTGAAGGTAGGGGTTTTGATATTGAAACGCGTGTAAGAGAGTTTTTAAGTCGATATGCTGATTTTGATTTTAGCATTGATTTAAAGGCAAAAAAAGTAAGTTTCTCTCGAGAGATAATAAAAGAGGGCAAAAAGAAAAAAGTTGAAGATATAAAAATATCTCGTGGAGAGGAGAATATTTTTGTATGGTCTTTTTTTCTTGCTATTGCTGGGTTGGCTATTGATAATGATGAAAATTACAAATGGGTTAAAACTATTTACATAGATGATCCCATATCTTCATTGGATGATAATAATGTCATCATAGTCGCCAGTCATTTAGCTCAATTAATAAAAGACTCGAAAGATAAAGATAAAAAATTTATCATCTCAACTCATCATGGGCTT
>NZ_FQTR01000071.1 GCF_900128535.1 bacterium endosymbiont of Bathymodiolus sp. 5 South
TAAATAGGGATGATTAGCAAAATCCAATTTTTGCCCAATTGGTGATTTCTTTAAACCTTGTCCTAGCAGGGCTAAGGCTGGGTTTAAAAAATCGCCAAGTGGGTGAAAAGTGGGTTTCTGATGATTGTTTCTATTTATGCAAAGGTCTCTAATAAATGATAAAAATTTTGTAAACCCTGATGTGGTCAATATTCGCATAAACTGTTCATTAATCGGGTGCACCTTTGCCTCCATAATTTGGATTCCCCCAGGCTGTAATTGATCCATCGGCTTTAACAGCGGCAAAAGAAAATTGGTTTGAATAAATATTAATATAGCCACTGTCTCGGGGCAGGGGTGCATTTTTAGAACCGTCAACCCCCTTCCAACCCCAAGCTGTAATTGAGCCATTAACTTTAAGGGCGGCAAAGGTTCCATAAGTTGAAGAAATTTTGGTGTAACCCTTGTCCTTAGGTGCACCTTTGCCTCCATAGCCTGGATCCCCCCAAGCTGTGATTGATCCATCGGCTTTAAGAGCAGCGAAAGCACTATCGGTTGAATAAATTTTAGTATAGCCGCTACCTACAGGTGCATTGCTACCTCCATTGCGCGGATCACCCCAAACCGTAATTGTGCCATCTGCTTTAAGGGCAGCAAAAGCACTATTGGTTGAATAAATTTTAGTATAGCCACCATCCCTAGGTGCATTGTTAGCTCCATTGTGCAGATCACCCCAAGCCGTAATTGTGCCATCCGCTTTAAGGGCAGCAAAAGCACTATCGGTTGAATAAATTCTGATGTAGCCACTGTCTCTGGGTGTAGGTTTACTTTTTGCTCCAAAGTCACCCCAAGCCGTAATTGATCCATCAACTTTAAGGGCAGCAAAGCCAGAAATATTTGAATAAATCTTGGTGTAGCCACTGTCAGTAGGTGCGTTTACACTGCCACCCCAAGCTGTAATTGTGCCATTAGCTTTAAGAGCGGCAAAGGTATTGCCGGCTGAATAAATTTCGATATAACCATTGTCGATGGGCGCATGGCCTTCACCGTATGTTTCACCCCAAGTTGCGATTGTACCATCAACTCTAAGGGCGGAAAAAGCGGAAAGCGTTGAGGCAATCTTGACATAACCATTGTTCTTGGGCGTGCCTTTTTTGCCGCCCCAATCTGGATCACCCCAAGTTTTGATTGTACCATCTTCTTTTAGAGCCGCAAAAGCACTACCAGCTGAATAAATCTTGGTATAACCCCCACCAGTAGGTGGGTTTACACCTCCATAATTTGAGCCACCCCAAGCCGTGATTGAGCCATCGGGATCAAGAACGGCAAAAGCACCCATATTAGGATAATTTGGTGCATTAGTCGTCCCGCCAAAGTCATTATGAGCGCTAGAATAATCTACTTCAGGAAACCGCCAATTTTTTATTTTTGGACTACAAAGCTCGCCACCTATCACCTGAACTTCTGCTAAAGATAAATGGTTTTTACCAAGTAACTGGATTCTAACATAACGACCTTGTTTATCTTGTGCATCTAATCTAATGATTGTTTTTGGATTAGGCATGACATAAAAATCTTGTTGATAAGTGTTGGTCCTGAAGTATTCTTCATTAGAAATACCAACCCGATAGCTCTTTAGTCTGTCTGCACAACAATCAGTGCGGTTGTAAATGATGATTTGATTAATAATTTTCTTGCTGCCTAGATCAACCTGCCACCAAGCACCTTGTTCACTTCTGGTGCTGGTTGTGCTGTTGTTATACCAGTTGCCGTCAGTGTTACCATCAACTGCATTTCTAGCACGACCGAGCGTGGGGGAGACATCACTGGATTGAGAGGTCTGTTTGTCGTAGGCCAGATTGATACCCGCCTGAACGATGGTAGTCATAAGAGATGCTGTTAGTAGTAAAGCACGACTGACATTTTTATTGATGGGCGTTAAGTTCATGGTATTTTCCTTGTGGTTAATTTAAACTAACAAGTTTATGCTAGTAACGAATCTTGCATTCACATCATAAACACAACACTCGTTAGTTGGTCAAAAGAATATATTAACCACTCTTTAATCTGACAAAAAAGTGAAACATGAAAAAATACACACAATTAACCTGTGAACAAAGATACCATATTTATCTCCTAAATAAACAAGGATATAGTCAAACTTTTATTGCCAAATCAATGGGCAGAAATAAATCAACCATTTCTAGAGAATTGTCTCGTCATACTGGCGTTCGCAACCAATTTTGGGGCGCTTGGAATTAGATAAAAAAGATTAAGGGTCTTAACTGATTAAGACCCCGAAACTTTAAAGAACTTGATAGATCCAATAAAAGATGACACTCCCTTTATTCGAGGCGATGGGTGCTTTTGTGAAAATACATATCAAGTAGCTCGTTATTGACTAATCTTATCTGCGTATTGTTGCAATAATTCTATAGGTTCAAAACCTTGTTCTTTTGCCCGCTCAATATTGGCAGAAAAATCCCACCCTATTGACTTTACCCCCATTTCTAACAACGCATCCAATTGCTCTATCGCCTGCTGTCGATAATCAGGACAATGTGCCAAACGATAAAACCATAATTCAGCCAATAGATCTTGATGATTGTCAGCAAAATTAAATGCTTTGTCTAAATACACTTGCGCCTGAGATTCTTCACCCTTAATGAACAAAAATTGTGCATAATTGCCATTATTGTTTGCATGATCAGGTTCAGTTTTTAAGGCTTTTTTATAATGCTTTTCTGCTTGGTCGTAATTTTTGCGAATACCCTTTAAAAGGTTTGCATAATTGCCATTAAAAGTTGCATTATTAGGCTTGGATTCTAAGGATTTTTTATAATGCTTTTTTGCTTGATCGTAATCTTTGCGAATATTCATTAAAAAGCTTGCATAATTGTTATTAGCATTTTCATCATCAGGTTCAAGTTCTAAGGATTTTTTGTAATACGCTTCTGCTTGGTCGTGATTTTTGCGAATATTCGTTAAAAAGAATGCACAATTGTTATTAACAATTGCATTATCAGGTTCAAGTTCTAAGGATTTTTTATAATACGCTTCTGCTTGGTCGTGATCTTTGCGAATATTCGTTAAAAAGAGTGCGTAATTACCGAAAAGTTCAAAACTCTTAGGGTGTGCTTCCAACCCTTCTTGATATATTTTATTTTGCTTATTAGGATCTGTTTCTTTTTTAACTTGTAATTCATAATCCCACCAAGTGGGTAATTGTACTTTTAATGCTTCTAATTCATCATCTTCTATATCTTGTTTTTTACCTAACTCCTTCAGTTTCTCTTGGTATTTCTTTGCTTGTTTAACGGCATTCTTAACCAATACACTTTCCTCAACATTGTCTAGATCAATTATTGGATCGTGCTTTAATTTAGCGTTCAACATGAGCATAAAACGATCAAACCCTTTAATTTCAACAATGAAATCTTGCTCTGTTAACAGTTTTTTTGTTTCTGCTGATAGTCTACTTTTATCTCTACAACACCAATAGATGGGTTTTCTACTGGTGGTTTCTCGTAAATAATCCATAATACCTGTGTCATAGCCACCATAACCAATCACAATTAAATGCACGCCTTCTAAAACAGGGGTAAGGTTCTTTTTAAACTCGGGTGGCAAGGTATTTGTATCTTGCTCGGTATTTTTTGGGCTTAATAAATAATCATGATGTAGTTTCACAATCACTGGGCGAATGCTATTATTAACAGAAATATAATTAGCCAAAGAGGTATGCCCGATAATTAAAGGTTTGGCATTTTGAAGTGAAAATAAAGCATCTTCGGTCATTGTGTCAAAGTTGGTGGTTAGCACAAATTTATGTTTGGTGTTGGTTAGAATTTGTGCCAAAAATAAGTAGCCGATGCTTGGGGTTGCTCGATTGATGTATCCCTGCAGTTCATCATGACCAGCGGAGGCGTTCGCTCTAAAACGCTGGGAAAAGATCTCGCTATAGTATTTGGCAGGTTCTTCTTCCCACTTTTTAAGCTCTCTATTATTAGCCCCCTTATTGTTTTTAATGGTTCTTAGCCACTTTTCACTTAATGCTTTAGCGGCAGGAATGCCAGAATCAACGGAAGCACCTGCCCCTAAAAAGAAGCCATATCTTGTATCGCTATCTTTGGCATCAGCAACAGCTTGAATTAATTCTTGATAGCTAATGTATTGTGCTTTTGCCATAGGGTGGTGTCAGTGTCGAGATTTTTTGATGACATCATAAGCTTTGTTGATTTTTTTTGATTGCTCATTAGCGTAATCCATAAATTCTTTAGGCAAACCTTGGGATTGTATCTTATCGGGATGATGTTTGGATATGGCTTTTCTGTAGGCTTTCTTAATCTCTTTATCGCTATTATCTTTAGTGCACCCAAGTACTTGGTAATGCTTATCTATATCAGCCTTACCCCAGTTACCCTGACTATTAACACTATTTTTAGTGTCATTATATATACCGCTGTGTAAACCTAAATACTCGGGTATTTTTCTTAGAATTTCATCTTCTTGTTCGTGCAAAACACCGTCAGAATACGCAACTTCCCAAAGCACTGCATAGACAACCCCTCGCATTTCCACACTGGCTACTGCCCTATATTGACTGGCATATTCGTAGATTGATTGCTCACTTGATGACGCTTTTCTAAAGGCATTGATGGCAGTTTCTTTGTCTTTACTGCTCAATCTTATCGCATTCATAAACTGTGTTACAGCATCAATTTCTTCTTTAGCGATGACGCCATCTGCCTTTGCCATCTTTGCAAGTATTGAGAAAAGAGAGTTAAGGAAGAGTGTTGTGGCGTGAACATTGTTATTGACATTGAATGACTTTATAACAAAGTTCAATATCAAAACGATGGCAAGCCCGATAAACGCACCAACAGCTCCATTAGCCCAATAACCAAAAATGGCAGCCAAAAAAATCATTTTTTATTTTTACTAACTTGAGACCTTTTTAAAAACATATTGAATCTAGTTTAGCGTTTTCTTTAGCTCATCAACAGAAATACTTTGTACCGTTTGCTCATCGGTATAAACAGGTTTCATTTTGGTATGTGTGCCCGATTCTTTTTCAATGGCGACCTGCCTAGAAACGACGATATCCAAGCAATCGGTGATCATTCTTTGCGTATCCTGCGCCAATGGATGGCGCAACCCTGGCTTGGTCATGGTGTCCTTTGCTACAGCAATAAGGGTTTTTCTTACCGCATTTAATAGGCGAAGTTCAAAATCTTGCTTGTTGTCTTTACTCATAGTAAATCACTGATATTTTCTAAATGTTGGGAATAAGTTATTTTACCGGCATCCTTAGACTTAATCCCTCGCATTGATTGTAGTTTTTCACTCATCGGCCAATCACGCTCAATCACCTGTTCCACTAATTCAGGATGATTACAAATCAGCACCATATCGCAACCACTCTCAAGTGAGACTTGAACACGCTTGACTATATTTTTAATAAAATGTGCGCCTTGCATGGATAAATCATCACTAAATATCACGCCATTAAAGCCCAATTTTTCTTGCAAAATTTCCTTAATCCATTTTGATGAAAAACCCGCTGGACTTGAGTCCACTTGTGAGTACACCACATGTGCTGGCATGACGGCGTCCAAACCATGGTTAATAAGATCCTTAAAAACTTGCATATCTTGAGAAATATCACTCAATGGGCGTTCATCTACTGGTAAATCTAGATGTGAATCTGCTGCTACAAAACCATGTCCAGGGAAATGCTTACCCACACATTTCATGCCCGCATCATGCATGCCTTTAATCAGGCTGCCGGCCAACTTCACCACCACATCAGGGTTGGAATGGAAGGCTCTATCGCCAATCACAGAAGATGTGGCATAATCCAAATCAAGCACTGGTGCAAAAGAAAAATCCACGCCAATGGCTAATAATTCTGCTGCTAATACATAGCCACAAGACTCTGCTTGTGCTAAAGCGTGAGCTGGATTTTTATCGTAAATATCACCGAGTTTTGCCATCGCTGGCAAATGCGTAAAGCCCTTTCTAAAGCGTTGTACCCTACCACCCTCGTGGTCAACAGCAATGAGTAAATTCTGATTGGTTAAGCGAATAGAATGAATTAAAGATTTCACTTGATAAATATCTTCAAAATTACGCGAAAATAAAATAACACCACCAATGCTGGATTTGCCTAATTGGGTTTTTTCTTTTTCGGACAATGTCAAACCTGACACATCCATCATAATAGTTCCTAAATTCATATTTTAATCAATGTAAGGTTTAACTTTATATACCAAATACAAAATTGGCAATCCAATCAGCGTGGTGAGAATAAAAAATTCACTATAGCCGAATACTTCTACGATTGTGCCTGAGTAGCCACCAAAAATCTTAGGTAATAAAGTCATTAAAGATGAAAAGACGGCATACTGAACCGCGGTAAATTTAATATTGGTAAGACTCGATAAGAAAGCAATAAAGGCTGCACCTGCCAACCCTGCCGATAGATTATCCATCGCAATGGTAATGTATAGCCAAGTCATATCATGACCGGCACTAGCCAAAACAATAAACAATAAATTGGTTATTGCAGACAGCGCCGCGCCTAGAAATAACACTTTAAATACGCCAAACCTAATCGCCATCAAGCCGCCTAAAAATCCACCTGCAATGGTCATGAATAGACCAAATGTTTTAGCTACAGTGGCAATTTCAATTTTGCTAAAACCCATATCTTGGTAAAAAATATTGGCCACAACGCCGAGTACAATATCACTCACTCGATACAAGCCAATCACTGCTAATAATAAAATAGCAACACGCAATCCATAACGATCAAAAAAGTCCTTAACCGGATCAACATAAGTGCTATTCACCATCGAACGATTGACAATATTTAACGCGATTAATATTCTAGCTGCCATATAAGCACCGGCAATAGCCAGTATCATTCTTAATGTAGCGACAATAAAACCAGACAAATACTGATTAGAAAATACTTCCGTAAGGCTTGATTTAACTGCCTTACCAAGATCAGCACTAACAACAAATGTGGCAATAAAAGCAACGACTATGGCTAAAAATAATGCAAAAAATCTAAGATAATCTGTGGTTGAGTATGCTTTATTGTGCCCACTTAAATCAGGCTCTTTGATTAATAGTGTGGTTACCACACCGACCATCATCACCATAGTCATTACTAAATAAGTATTTGACCAAGCTGAAAAACTATATAACTCTTTGGTGGAGCCAAAATAACTGGCCAAAAATAAACCACCGGCACCCGCCACCAGCATGCCAATTCGATAACCTGCAATATAAGTGGCAGACAACATTGATTGCATATTTTTATCAGATGATTCAATACGGTATGCATCAATGACAATATCTTGTGTGGCTGATGAAAACCCAAGTAGCACTGCACCAATCGCCATTAACTCTAAATTATCAATATTAGCTTGCGGATTGACAGTAGACATTAGCCAGATTGAAACCATAATGGCTAATTGAGAAACAAACATCCATGATCTTCTTCGACCCAACAATTTGGTCAAAAAAGGCAGCGGCAGGCGATCAACTAATGGTGCCCATACAAATTTGAATGAATAGCCTAATGCCGCCCAAGAGAAGAAGGTAATACTAGATTTTGCAACGCCAGCTTCATTCAGCCAAAGCCCCAATGTAGAAAAAATAAGCAAAATTGGTACGCCCGCTGAGAAGCCAAGAAAAAGCATGGTTATCACTCGAGGGTGGATAAAAAGCTTAATATTATCTAACATTGTAACCAAGGCATGCCGTCATGACGCCAGCCATTGACATTGCCACGCTGATTATTTTCATCAAGATCCCCCTCAAAGCCACTAACAACATGAGCAACATTGGTAAAGCCAAATTTAAGCAGGCATTTGCCCGCATCACCAGAGCGATAACCGCTGCGACAAATTAGAATAATTTCAGTGTCTTTTTGGCAATTAAAGCGCCCAATAGCAGCAATGAATTCATCTTCATTGGCTTCCCAATCAGGGTCATCAAGCCAGGGCACAAAAATACAGTCAACTGGTCGACCAACAAATTTGTTTTCTGCTTCACAGCGAACATCAATTAGTACTGCATCTTTATTGGCTTTTAGACGCTCTAAAGCATTCTTAGGTAAGTATTGTGCTAATATAGTCATGGTTTCATTATAACAACATCTTCACCGATTTTAACGCGTTCAAATAACTCAATAATATCTTGGTTACGCAGTCTAATACAACCCTTTGAACTAGGCACACCCATTGTTGCCTCATCAGGTGCACCATGAATATAAATATAGCGTGCTTTGGTGTTTTTATTATGCGCTTCAATTCCATCTAACCAAAGAATACGCGTCAATATCCAATCTCTATTAGGGTATTGTTGCTTTAGTTTAGGTGAATATATTTCACCCGTTGGCACTCTTGCTACCAACACTGCACCTATGTCAAGCCCATCACCAATCATCGAGGCAATTTTAAACTTACCCGTTGGCGTGCAAAATGAACCCTCTTCTTCCCCAAGTCCATTTGCCGCACTACTGATAGAATAAGTTTTATCCTTAAAAGACAGTGTTTGGTCTTTAATGCTAATACTAATCATTTGGTAAATAATGCAATTGATTCTACATGAGCAGTCTGTGGGAACATATCCATCACGCCTGCAGATTCTAGTTTATATCCAATCTCAATGAGTCTAGCAGTATCTCGTGCCAAAGTTGCAGGATTGCACGACACATACACCAATCGCTCAACGCCAAGTTTAGGTAATAATTCTACAATTTCAATCGCGCCTGAGCGCGCTGGGTCAATTAGTGCTTTGTTGTATTTTTTGCCTCTAAACCATTCAAAACCTGCTACTTCTTTAAATAAATCTGCCTTATAAAAATCAGCATTTTGAATGTCATTTCTCTGTGCATTTTCCTTAGCACGCTCAATCAGTCCGCTATCGCCCTCAACACCAATCACCTGTTTTGCATAACGCGCCATCGGCAAAGTAAAATTACCCAAACCACAAAACAAATCAATCACTTCATCGTCATCATTGAGCTCAAGTAAATCAATTGCCAATGACACCATTTTTTGATTCAGTTTAAAATTGACTTGAGTAAAATCCGTTGGTAAAAACGCCATTTCAATGTTATGCTCAGGATGAGAATAGGTTAAATCAACGCCTCTATCAAGAGGTTTAACCGTGTCTTCTCCACCACTTTGAGTATAAAAAGTAACACCCAAATCCTTAGCACAATCTAACAATATCTGCTCATCTTTCACACTTAATGGCTCAAGATGTCGCAAGATGAGCACTGTGTTATTTTCAGCAACAGCAACTTCCAATTGGGGTACTTGTGATTTGATTGAGAGTTTTTCTATTGCACTGCCCAACGCTACCAAATGTTGCCCGATTGAAGGATGCAATACTTCGCACCTATCCATATTGGCAATCCAGCCTGATTTTTTTTCTCGAAAACCCACCAATACTTTGTCTTTTTTGACAACAAAACGCACGCCTAAACGCGCCTTACGCCTATAGCCCCAATCCTCTACCTGCAAAGGTTCAAGCCAATTTTTTGGCTCGGTTTTGGCTTGCTGTTGAAATGCATCTTTTAGCCATTTTCCTTTAGCATCAATTTGGTCTGTGCTGGATAAATATTGAAATGAACAACCCCCGCAAATACCAAATACCGCACACTTTGGTGTCATGCGCTTAGGTGAGGCAAGCAACACTTCGCTCACCTGCGCTTCTTCAAATTTAGCCCGCGAAAAACACCGCTCAGCAATCACAGTTTCACCCGGTAATGCACCACTGACAAAAATTACCTTTTCATCAAGATGCGCAATGCCTCGCCCTTCGTGCGATAACGATTCAATCTCTAATTCGTAAGTCTTAGGTTTTAGTTTTCTTCTTCTACCCATAAGTCACACCTTATAATTACACTCAATACTAGCAGAAATTCCATTTTTCTTTAACCAATCAGAAAAATCACCACTTCTAGACCAAAAATTTTTAAAATTAAAATCATTGTTACTTAATGTTAAGTCAATACCCTTATCCCTACAAAACTTTGACTTAAATTTATCTGCACTTTGAACTTTATAAAAATCATTAAATAATTTTTTGTTATTGGCTTTATTGCAAGAAAAACAAAGTTCCTCTTCTAAATTCTTATGTTGCACAATAAGACAAAAATTATACAGTTTTAAAAGCTTTATATTTTTACTGAAACACTCAGTATTTGTAACATCATCGGTGTCAACCACGAAAAACAATTTATCATCTTTATTAATAGTTCTTTGTATCTTGCGAAAACGACCCTTCCAAAGATTGAATTTTCTAACCTTACCTGAACTTATTTTTTTTGTATTTTTTAAAAACTCCAATAACTTCTTTTCCGTTTCACCTTCATAAAAATAAAAAACCTGTTTTCTACTCATTACAACAACTCCTCTA
>NZ_FQTR01000072.1 GCF_900128535.1 bacterium endosymbiont of Bathymodiolus sp. 5 South
TGGTATCAAGCTTTGCCCAGCCACGCAAAGTGCTGTCCATATTATTTAGAGTCATGGAAGTGTCTTTAAACATATGTATTGCATTTGTTAAACTCGAAACATCCCAATTACCAATGTCTTGGTTAAAGACTTTGGTATTCCAAAACATCCATGCCATCGTCGTCACCTTACTAACATCCCAATTACCAATATTTTGGTTAAAGGCATTTGCGTTAAAAAGCATATAAGACATATCAGTTACTTTACTAACATCCCAACTGCCAATGTTTTGATTAAAGATGGTTGTGGTATGAAGCATATAAGCCATATTAGTTACCTTACTAACATCCCAATCGCCAATATTTTGGTTAAACTTGATTCCGAGATAAAACATAGAAGACATATTAGTCACCTGACTAACATCCCAACCACCAATGTCTTGATTAAAGGCGGCTGCATTAAAAAATGCTTTGCGTGCATCAGTTACATGAGACACATCCCAATGGGTTAAATCAACATCAGAACCTTTACCATCAATATCAACGGACTCTTTTAAATTGCTAATTTTGGTTGTATTTTTAGTGATGGTAACATTAGCATTGTCAGCAATATCTGTAAAGCTGTTTGCTGCAACCGTAATACCAACATTGGAATGCTTTCCACCTAGATTTGGAGTTACTATAATAATATATTCAGTTGCATTTACTCGAGTAAATGAATGTGGAATTATAGTGCCATTTGTAATGCTAATATCATCCACGGTAAACGACCCGCCTCTAATGGCCTCACTAAACCTAAACATGATTGTATTGGCAGTGGTGTCTGCACCACCACTGCCTAGAATCATCAAGGTTGGTCCGGTGCTCTCAAGCACCAAGTTACCATTAGCAATCATATTAGTTAACAAATTGGCAGTATAAGCAACATTTTTTAAAGTAATGGTTACTGAACTACCAGAGTTGGTGCCGTCATGGTTAATAGTCAGTTTAGTGTGAGCACCATCAGCAGCAGCTGTGACAAAATCACTCAAATGAGAAGTAGCGCTATACCCTATCAATAAGTCGCTAAGGTTAATGGTGTCTGCGTTAGATCTTGTTGTTGTATTGCCTAGCGTGAAGTCAGTAATGGCATCATTGCCTGCGTTTTTAAAACCGTAATCAAAGATATCTCTACCACCTGCACCAGTTAAAGTATCATTGCCTGCACCACCGATCAAGATATCATTTTTGGCGCTACCAGTCAGTGTATCGTTACCACCTAAGCCGTGTAGTGTGGTTTTTGTGGCAGTTGTGTGAAGTGTATTAGCGTTATTATTGCCCTTTATCGTTTTGCTGCCATCAAAATTGCCAGCATTAATAGTCCAGTGATAGGTGTCTATTAAATATTGTCTGGCAGTGGCATCGGTGTAGTTTGCGATACTCCAAGCAACATTACTTCCGATAGCGCTCTCACCAGCAGCGGTATCAAGCTTTGCCCAGCCACGCAAAGTGCTATCCATATTATTTAGAGTCATTGCACTGGCATTAAACATACCCGTTGCATTTTTTAAACTCGAAATATCCCAACTGCCAATATTTTGGTTAAAGGCACCTGCGCTATGAAACATCGCTTGCATATTCGTCACTTTGCTAACATCCCAACTGCCAATATCTTGGTTAAAGACATTGGCGTCCCAAAACATCCCATGTGCATTAGTCACTTTACTAACATCCCAACTGCCAATATCTTGGTTAAAGGCAGTTGCTCTATAAAACATTCCAGATATATCGCTCGCCTTACCAACATCCCAATTGCCAATATCTTGGTTAAAGATGGTTGCGTTATAAAACATATAAGATATATCAGTTACCTTGCTAACATCCCAACTACCAATGTCTTGATTAAAGGCAGTTGCACTATAAAATGCTTTGTGTGCACCACTTACATGAGACACATCCCAATGGCTTAAATCCACATCAGAGCCTTTACCATCAATATCAACCGACTCTTTTAAATTGCTAATTTTGGTTGTATTTTTAGCGATGGCAGTATTAGTGTTACCAGTAACATCTGTAAAGGCGTTTGCTGCAACCGTAATGGCAACATTAGAATGCTTTCCACCTAGGTTTGGGGTTATCATAACGGTGTATTGAGTTTCACTGACTTTGGTAAATGAGCCCAAATTGATAGTGCCATTTGTAATGCCAATATCATCCACGGTAAATGACCCATCTTTAATGGCTGCACTAAAATTAAATGTGATTGTATTGGCAGCAGTATTTGCACCACCACTGCCTGTAATTATTAGGGTTGGTTTAATACCCTCAAGTACTAAGTTGCCATTAGCAATCAAACTGGTCAACAAATCAATTTTATAGGCAATATTTTTTAAAATAATGGTTACCGAGTTGCCAAATACGCCAGTACCATCATAGTCAATAATCAGTTTAGTGTGAGCGCCATTCGCAACAGCTGTGACAAAATCACTCAAATTAGAAGTAGCGCTATACCCTACCAATAAGTCACTAAGGTCAATAATGTCTGCGTTAGTGTTTGTCTTTGTATTGCCTAGCGTGAAGTCAGTAATGGTGTCATTGCCTGCGTTTTCAAAACCATAATCAAAGATATCTCTACCACCTGCACCGGTTAAAGTATCATCGCCTGCACCACCGATCAAGGTGTCATTTGTGGCACCACCAGTTAGCGTATCGTTACCACCTAAGCCGTGTAGTGTGGTTTTTGTGGCAGTTGTATGAAGTGTGTCAGCGTCATGCTTGCCCTTTATTGTCTTGCTGCCATTAAAAACATCGTCATTAATAATCCAGTGATGAGTGTCTATTAAATATTGTCTGGCAGTGGCATCGGTGTAGTTTGCAATATCCCAAGTAATATGGCGCTGAACAGTAGTTTCTCCTGCAGCGGTATCAAGCTTTGCCCAGCCACGCAAGGTGTTATCCATATTGTCTACAGTCATTGCAGTGCCTTTAAACATACCCACTGCATTTGTTAAACTCGAAATATCCCAACTGCCAATGTCTTGGTTAAAAGCGTGCGCATTGTAAAACATATAAGACATAGTGCTCACCTTGTTAACATTCCAACTGCTAATATCTTGATTAAAGGCATGTGCGTTATAAAACATCCTAGACATATCGGTCACCTTGCTAACATCCCAACTACCAATATCTTGATTAAAGGCAGTTGCATTAGAAAATGCTCTGTTTGCATTACTTGCATGAGACACATCCCAATGGGTTAAATCAACATCAGAGTCTTTGCCGTCAATATCAACCAGATTTTTTAAATAGCTAATTCGGGTTATATTTTTAGTGGTGGCAGTATGAGTATTACCATTATCAGAAATATCTGTTAGAGTGCTTGCTGTACCCGTCAAAGTGTTTGTTTCAACCGTAATGGCAACATTAGAATGTTTTCCACCTAGGCTTGGGGTTACCATAATGGTATATTGAGTTGCACTTACTTTGGTAAATGAACCTGAATTAATAGTACCATTGACAATACCAATATCATCCACGGTAAACGACCCGTCTTGAATGGCTTTGTTAAAATTAAATGTAATTTTGTTAGCGCCACTGCCCATACCGCCACTGCCTGTAATCGTTATGGTTGGCACAAGTGTTATTGTTTTTGTAGTAGTCATGATTCATTCCTCATTGTTGTTTTGTAGAGCTATAGTCCCAATAATATACCAGATTTTGTAAAATTACAGCACAAGGTGTTTTAACTTGAGGGTGCCGCCCCCCAAAACCAATAAGGCTATCAATACTATTCAAGCACTAAGTTACCATTAGTGATTAATTCATTCAGCAAATCGGTAGTAAAAACAGTATTTGTCATAACAATGGTGACTAGACTATTAAGTGCTCCAGTGCCATCGTGGTCAATAGTCAGTTTAGTGTTAGCGCCATCAGCGGTAGCTGTGACAAAATCACTCAAATTAGAAGTAGCGCTATACCCTACCAATAAGTCACTAAGGTCAATAATGTCTGCGTTAGTGTTTGTCTTTGTATTACCTAGTGTGAAGTCAGTAATGGTATCATTGCCTGCGTTTTTAAAACCATAATCAAAAATATCCCTACCACCTGCACCGGTTAAAGTATCATCGCCTGCACCACCAATCAAGATGTCATCTTTGGCGCCACCAGTCAGTGTATCGTTACCACCTAAGCCGTGTAGTGTGGTTTGTTTGGCAGTTGTGTTAAGTGTGTCAGCGTCATGACTGCCCTTTATCGTCTTGCTGCCGTCAAAAACATCGTCATTAATAGTCCAGTGATAGGTGTCTATTAAATATTGTCTGGCAGTGGCATCGGTGTAGTTTGCGATACCCCAAGTAACATAGCTTTGAATGGCGGTTTCTCCTGCAGTGGTATCGAGCTTTGCCCAACCACGCAAGGTGCTATCCATATTATCTATCGTCATTGCACTGCCATTAAACATGCGAGTTGCCCCGGTTAAACTCGAAATATTCCAATGACCAATGTTTTGGTTAAAGGCTTCTGCATTTATAAACATCCAATCCATATTAGTCACCTTGCCAACCTCCCAATGACCAATGTTTTGGTTAAAGGTTTTGCTGCTCCCAAACATCCAATCCATGTCAGTCACCTTACTAACATCCCATTTACTAATGTCTTGGTTAAAGATATGTGTTTCATAAAACATCCAACTCATAATGCTCACCTTGCTAATATCCCAATTTCTAATGTCTTGGTTAAAGGCGTGTGCTCCAGAAAACATATGGTACATATCAGTCACTTTGCTAACATCCCATTTGCTAATGTCTTGGTTAAAGGCGTGTGTTCCAGAAAACATATATTGCATATCAGTCACATTACTAACATCCCAACCGCCAATATCTTGGTTAAAGGCGATTGCACCTTTAAACATACCAGTCATATCAATCACTTTGCTAACATCCCAATTGCTAATATCTTGGTTAAAGACGCTTGTATCACTGAACATATCACGCATATCAGTCACTTTGCTAACATCCCAACTGCCAATATCTTGGTTAAATACATACGCCTTGCAAAACATCCAGCTCATAATAGTTACTGCGCCAACATTCCAATTGCTAATATCTTGGTTAAAGGAAGTTGCTGTATCAAACATATGATGCATACTAGTTACCTTGCTAACATCCCAACTGCTAATATCTTGGTTAAAGGAATTGGCATCAATAAACATCCATTCCATATTAGTCACCTTGCTAACATCCCAACTACTAATATCTAGGTTAAAGGCGTTTGCGTTAGAAAACATATATTGCATATCAGTCACATTACTAACATCCCAATCGCCAATATATTGGTTAAAGACATTGGCATTAGAAAATGCTCTGTACATGCTATCTGCATGAGATACATCCCAACCGGACAAAGTAATATTAGACCATCTGCCAATATTAACCCGATCGCCTAAAGTCCTAATTTTGGTTATATTTTCAGCGACATCAGTATTGGCATTACCAGCAATATTTGTAAAGGTGTTTGCTGCAACCGTAATAGCAACATTAGAATGTTTTCCACCTGGGCTTGGCGTTACCCTAATGGCGTATTGAGTCTCACTTACTTTAGTAAATGAGCCTGAATCAATCGTGCCATTTACAATACCAATATCATCTATGGTAAATGACCCGTCTCTAATGGATTCACTAAAATTAAATGTGATTGCATTGCTGTTAATATAGGGGCTACCACTGATTGTATTTCTGTCAACATATATACCACCATTGCCTGTAATCGCCAGAGTTGGTCCAGTGCTCTCAAGCACCAAGTTACCATTAGCAATCATATTGGTTAACAAATTAGCAGTATAAGCAACATTTTTTAAAATAATGGTTACCGAACTACCAGATACGCCAGTACCGTCATGGTCAATAGTCAGTTTAGTGTGGGCACCATCAGCAGCAGCTGTGACAAAATCACTCAAATGAGAAGTAGCGCTATACCCTATCAATAAGTCGCTAAGGTTAAGGATGTCTGCGTTAGTGTTTGTTGTTGTATTGCCTAGTGTAAAGTCAGTAATGGTATCATTACCTGCGTTTTTAAAACCGTAATCAAAGATGTCTCTGCCACCTGCACCGGTTAAGGTGTCGTTGCCCGCACCGCCAACTAAAATATCATCTGTAGTGCCACCAGTCAGTGTGTCGTTACCACCTAAGCCGTGTAGTGTGGTTTGTTTGGCAGTTGTGTTAAGTGTGTTAGCGTTATTATTGCCCTGTTTCGCCCTTTCGCCATAAAAACCGCCATAACCGTTGCCAACAACACTCCAGTGATAGGTGTCTATTAAATATTGTCTGGCAGTAGCATCGGTGTAGTCTACGATACCCCAATTAACATTGCTTTGAATGGCGGTCTCTCCTGCGGCAGTATCAAGCTTTGCCCAGCCACGCAAGGCGCTATTCATATTATCTATAGTCATTGAATTGGCTTCAAACATACCCGATGCATCTGTTAAACTTGAAATATCCCAACTGCCAACATCTTGGTTAAAGTCATGTGTGTGATGAAACATCGCTTTCATATTAGTCACTTTGCTAACATCCCAACCGCTAATATCTTGGTTAAAGTCAACAGCGTTCCAAAACATTCCATGCATATCAGTCACCTTACTAACATTCCAACTGCCAATGTCTTGGTTAAAGTTGCCTGCATGATAAAACATCCCGTGCATATCAGTCACCTGACCAACATTCCAACTGCCAATGTCTTGGTTAAAGTTGGTTTCGAGATAAAACATAGAAGACATATCAGTCACCTTACTAACATCCCAACTGCCAATGTCTTGGTCAAAGAAGATTGCGCCTTTAAACATAGAAGACATATCAGTCATATTACTAACATCCCAACTGCCAATCTCTTGGGCAAACTTAAGTGCATTAACAAATGCTTTGTTTGCATTACTTACATGAGACACATCCCAATGGGTTAAATCCACATCAGAGCCTTTACCATCAATATCAACCAGATCTTTTAAAGTGTTAATTTGGGTTATGTTTTTAGTGATGGCAACATTAGCATTGCCAGCAATATCTGTAAAGGCGTTTGCTACAACCGTAATAGCAACATTAGAATGCTTTCCACCTAAGCTTGGCGTTACTATAATCGTGTATTGAGTCTCACTTACTTTAGTAAATGAATCTGAATGAATTATGCCATTGGCAATACCAATATCATCCACGGTAAACGACCCATCTTTAATGGCTTTACTAAAATTAAATGCGATTGTATTGGCAGCAGTATTTTTGCCACCACTACCTGTAATAATCAGGGTTGGACTGGTATCAAGCACTAAGTTGCCATTAGCAATCAAACCAGTCAACAAATCAGTTCTATAAGCAACATTTTTTAAAGTAATGGTTACTAGGTTATTAAGTGCTCCAGTGCCATCATAGTCAATAATTAGTTTAGTGTTAGCACCTTCGTCAACAACTGTTATAAAATCACTTAGATTAGAATTGGAATCATATCCTATCAATAAGTCGCTAAGGTTAAGGGTGTCTGCGTTCGTGTTTATACTTGTATTGCCTAGCGTGAAGTCAGTAATAGTATCATTGCCTGCGTTTTTAAAACCGTAATCAAAGATATCTCTACCACCTGCACCGGTTAAGGTGTCATTGCCTGCACCACCGATCAAGATGTCATCTGTGGCACCACCAGTCAGCGTGTCGTTACCACCTAAACCGTGTAGTGTGGTTTTTTTGGCAGTTGTGTTAAGTGTATTAGCGTGATTGTTGCCCTGTATCGTCTTGCTGCCATCAAAACTGCCGCCACTAATAGTCCAATGATAGGTGTCTATTAAATATTGTCTGGCGGTGGCATCGGTGTAGTTTGCGATACTCCAGCCAACATTATTTTGGATAGCACTCTCACCAGCAGTGGTATCAAGCTTTGCCCAGCCACGCAAAGTACTGTCCATATTATTTAGAGTCATGGAAGTGTCTTTAAACATATGTATTGCATTTGTTAAACTCGAAATATCCCAATTGCCAATGTCTTGGTTAAAAGCTTTGGCATCCCAAAACATCCATACCATCGTCGTCACCTTGCTAACATCCCAATTACCAATATCTTGGTTAAAGGCACTTGCGCTAGAAAGCATATAAGACATATCCGTCACCTTACTAACATCCCAACCACCAATGTTTTGATTAAAGACGGTTGCGGCATGAAGCATATAAGACATATCCGTCACCTTACTAACATCCCAACCACCAATGTTTTGGTTAAAGGCTGTTGCACTAAGAAACATATGACTCATATTAGTCACCTGACTAACATCCCAACTGCCAATGTTTTGATTAAAGGTGGTTGCATTAAAAAATGCTTTTTGTGCATCACTTGCATGAGACACATCCCAATGGGTTAAATCAGTCTTAATATCAATCAACTCTTTTAAGTTGCTAATTTTGGTTGTATTTTTAGCAATAGTAGTATTAGTATTACCAACAACATCGGTAAAAGTATTTGCCGCAACCGTAATACCAACATTAGAATGTTTTCCACCTAGGTTTGGGGTTACCATAACGGTGTATTGAGTCTCACTTACTTTGGTAAACGAACCTGAATTGATAGTGCCATTTGTAATGCCAATATCATCCACGGTAAACGACTCATCTTTAATGGCTGCACTAAAATTAAATGTGATTGTATTGGCAGTAGTATTTGCACCACCACTGCCTGTAATCATTAGGGTTGGTTTAACAGCCTCAAGCACCAAGTTACCATTAGCAATCAAATTAGTTAACAAATCGGTAGTATAAGCAACATTTTTTAAAATAATGGTTACTGAGTTACCAGAGTTAGTACCGTTATGGTTAATAGTCAGTTTAGTGTGAGCACCACCATCAGCAGCAGCTGTGACAAAATCACTCAAATGAGAAGTAGCGCTATGTCCTATCAATAAGTCGCTAAGGTCAATAATGTCTGCGTTAGTATTTGTCTTTGTATTGCCTAGCGTAAAGTCGGTAATAGTATCATTACCTGCATTTTTAAAACCATAATCAAAGATATCTCTACCACCTGCACCGGTTAAGGTGTCATTGCCTGCACCGCCAACTAAGATGTCATCTGTAGTGCCACCAGTCAGTGTATCGTTACCACCTAAGCCGTGTAGTGTAGTTTTTGTGGCAGTTGTGTGAAGTGTGTCAGCGTCATGACCGCCTTTTATTGTCTTGTTGCCATCAAAAACGCCACCATTGATAGTCCAGTGATAGGTGTCTATTAAATATTGTCTGGCAGTGGCATCGGTGTAGTTTGCAATACCCCAAGTAATATTGCTTTGGATAGCACTCTCACCAGCAGCAGTATCAAGTTTTGCCCAGCCACGCAAGGTGTTATCCATATTGTCTACAGTCATTGCAGTGCCTTTAAACATACCTGCTGCATTTGTTAAACTCGAAATATCCCAACTGCCAATGTCTTGGTTAAAAGCGTGTGCATTGTAAAACATATAAGACATAGTACTCACCTTGCTAACATTCCAACTGCTAATATCTTGGTTAAAAGCGTGCGCATTGTAAAACATACAAGACATAGTACTCACCTTACTAACATTCCAACTGCTAATATCTTGATTAAAGGCATGTGCGTTATAAAACATCCTAGACATATCGGTCACCTTGCTAACATCCCAACTACCAATATCTT
>NZ_FQTR01000073.1 GCF_900128535.1 bacterium endosymbiont of Bathymodiolus sp. 5 South
CTAAATTTAACGACAAACTGACACCCGATGAAATAGAAAAGTCCATACCTCTAAGCAAAGAGAATAAGCAACTATTGTCTGATGCTATTGACAAATTTCACTTGTCAGCAAGAGCCTATCACCGCATCTTAAAAGTCGCTCGTACTATTGCTGATTTAGAAAATAGTGAAACAGTCAATAGCCCACATTTGATTGAGGCGATTGGCTATCGTAGAAGTGAATAGTATTTATCTACAAACTTTAGTTAAAAAGACAGGACAAGGGCGAGGCTATCACTTCGTTATTCAATCTCCTATATTTAAGGATAAAATCAAAAAAGAAAAATTACTGTTTTTACCGTGGATGAATTAATGGAATTTCTTGATACCATCAAGGCAAATTCCGCTTCAACTGAAAGCACCGTTTTAGGCTACAAGGTAAAAGCGAGTTATGTAACTTCAAGTGAAATTGAAACTAAAATTAGAGAAGAATCTTTGGCAAGAGTTAGTTGTGTTGGGTGGTTGATGCGGTATGTAGGAAATTTTAAGCAAAATGATATAATTTATAAATATGAATAATAATAAAAATATAAAGAAAAGTATAGCGAGTGCTAATATAAACTTTCTTATCGGATCTGGTGTTTCTGCACCATTTCTTGAAACACTAACTGATATTGAAAAGAAATTATCAGAGGCTGAAGAGTCAAAAAATTCAGATGAAGAAATAAAGATTAAGAAAAAATATTTTGAAAAATCAATATTTGGAAATATATTTTTACCGTCAGTGCAAGTAAGAATTGACTTATCCACGAAAGAGTGTAAAGATGTATTAGAGTTATACAAGAAGTTTTATAAAACTATTAATGCATTAATTTTGCAGAGGGAGTCTTCCCTACTCTCAAAGCAAGTAAATATATTTACTACCAATGTTGATATTTTTTCAGAGATTGCCTTGGAAGAAACAGGCGTTGAGTTTAACGATGGATTTCATGGAAGGTTTAATCCTAAATATAATGTAGGTAATTTTAAAAAATCTTATTATAAAACTAGTCTTCATTATGAAAATACTTCGGAAATACCTGTCTTCAATATCATTAAACTACATGGTTCTGTTTCTTGGCGTGCAGAAGGTAAAAATATAAAATTAGATAAAGATTTAAAGTTAGTATTCGAAATAAAGGATTCCCTTAACAATGAAGGTGCTAAATTTAAAGAAAACTATGATAAGTTGATGATTGTCAATCCATCAAAAAAGAAATTCAAAGATACGGTTTTAAATGAAACTCATTATGATTTATTAAGAATATATAACAACGAATTAGAGAAAGAGAACAGTGTTTTGTTTGTTATGGGGTTTTCCTTTGCAGATGAACATATTAGAGAATTGACATTAAGAGTGGCAAATACAAACCCAACCAGTATTGTTTATATATTTGCGCATGACCAGGATAGTAAGATTTATAAAAAGTTAGAAAATGATGCTAAAAATAGTAACATTTGCTTACTCACTGCAAAAAAATATGATTTTGAAGAAATAAATAAATTCTTTGCTGGTCAACTTAATAAAGAGTGTCAAATACCACGAGACAATACTGAAATTAGTCAACAGAAAAATGACAAATAGCATTACTACAGAAAGCTATATTGAAGATAATTCAATCTTTAGAGTTGGCAGTGTCATTGAAGTTATTGGTCAGGCAGTAAAAGTTAGAATTGATACAGGAAAAAACACCTCATCTATTTTGTATAAAGGCGATATTATTCAAAATATATCTGTTGGTGGGTATGTAAAAATTAAAAAAGATTTTGAAGAAATTATCGGAAAAATTGAAGGTGAATTAATTAAAGAAAATAAAGATAATAGCCAAAAGAATTACATAAACAATAAAGACAAAGTTAACAGAATTTTAAATATTAAAATTTTAGGATATTTAGAGAGCGGAAAATTTGAAAGAGGCATTAAAGAGTTACCTCTAATAGAAAATACTTGTTTTTTAATTACCAAGGAAGAATTTAACAATATCCATCAATTTGTAGATAGTGAAGACAAGCCGATAAAAATTGGGCAGCTAGAGTTTGATGATGGGGTTGATATATCGTTAGGAATTAATAAATTATTTGCCAGTCATATTGGAATTTTTGGCAATACTGGTAGTGGTAAGTCTTATACTTTGGCAAAGATATATCGTCAATTGTTTGAAGAATATAAAAATAATGAAAACTTTAAAAACAAGGCTAAATTTATAATTATTGATTTTAACGGTGAATATATTGATGATGCAATTATTGATGAAAAGGGTAAAAATTCTTATAATTTAACAACTAAAGCAATGAAAAAAAATGATAAGAGAGAAAAACTTCCAATCTCAAAATCTACAATAGAAAACGCTACTTTTTGGTCTATATTTTTAAGCGCTACAGAAAAAACCCAGCAGCCATTTTTAAGTAGAACTATCAAAAAAACTAATATTTCAGAAGAGTCTGTTAAGGCATTAATAAAAGAATTCTTATCCAATGAATCTAGAAATGTTGAAAAAGGAGTGATTTTTAATTTTCTTAATAATATCAATGAGTTTTTAAAAAAAGAGACAAAGGTCAATGACCTAAGAAGTGCCCTGCGTTATCATGGGCAGCAGAATACATATTACATAGAAAAGATTTATGCAAATTCTGATTTAGACTCTGTTTTTACAAAAACGCTTGAGTGTTTAGGTGGTATTACTA
Source organism: bacterium endosymbiont of Bathymodiolus sp. 5 South (assembly GCF_900128535.1). Lineage (GTDB taxonomy): Bacteria > Pseudomonadota > Gammaproteobacteria > PS1 > Pseudothioglobaceae > Thiodubiliella. Next base: position 2,703 of record NZ_FQTR01000073.1, read on the forward strand.
TTAAAAGTTTGTCAGATATTGAAAATATTAAACTAAAAATAATATTTCATTATTACAGTGAAATAGTGAAGGGGTATTCAAATATCGAAAACTTATCACCCCTGATTAAAAGGCTTGAAAAACGAATATTAGATTTAGAGAAAGTTTTAACAATAAAGGACGATGATTCAAGTGAAAATAAAAAGAATTTAACTGTTGTTTCTTTGCGAAATGTTAATATGGATATTCGTAAAATGTTGCCGATGCTTTTGGTGAAAGAGTTATACGATAAAAAGAAAAAAGACAACAACAAAAGCCACTCACTACACATAATCGTAGATGAGGCACATAATATTCTTTCCAGTAATTCTGATAGAGAAAGCAAAGAGTGGAAAGACTATCGCCTTGAAACTTTCGAAGAGATAATAAAAGAAGGTCGTAAATTTAATGTTTTTATGACTATTGCCAGTCAAAGACCATCAGATATTTCAGCAACAATTATATCTCAATTACATAATTATTTTCTACACAGGCTAATAAACAATAATGATTTGTTAGCAGTTGAAAAAACTATTTCTTATTTAGATAAAGTTTCTGCTGATTCTATTCCAAATTTAGCAACGGGAACATGTATTTTGGCGGGATTAATGGCAAAAATTCCAGTAGTGATTAAGGTTAATGAAATTAAAAAGATAAAAAATCAACCACAAAGTCATAATATAAACTTAATTCAAGGTTGGGAATAATACATGTGGCAAAAATTGCAATATATAATTTGTATATTAAAGAATTGTCAGAGGTTCTGGGTAATGTAGCCTTTGCAATACTTTAAGTGCCAGTTTGGTTTTAAGTGCTGGGGTTGCATAAGGCCTACACCCTTTGGCAAGTATTAACGGATTAAACCATTACCGATTTAGATAACTCAAACACCGCCAACATTCAGCATCTTAGCGATTGGTTATCGGCGTGAATCTTGATAAAAACTTACAGCACAATCAGGGCATTGGCATTAGACAAATCTTCAAATGATAAAGTTGTATTGGATAATGTAATACTAACATAACTCTCACCAATGCCAGCACCATCAGAATCTATATGAACAATACTATTATTGCCTATATTCTCAACGCTAACAAAATCAGCTAAATTGTTGCTTGCTTGGTAATCAATCAAATCTGATATATCTAACTTATCACCTTCAGATAAACTAAAGTCGGTAATAGTGTCATGACCATCATTATTGCTATTGTAATCAAAGGTATCACTTCCCAAACCGCCAGTCAAAGTGTCATCCCCAGCATTGCCGACTAAAGTGTCATCGCCTGCTAGTGCTTGAATAATATTATCGCCTTCATTACCAATTAGTTGGTTATCACTGGTGTCGCCTTGTATTATCACATCAACATTTAAAATGTGTGTATCAGTTGCATGATCGCCACCACTAATCTGATAACTTAACTCGATTTTGCCACTAAAGTTAGTCTTAGGTGTAAGCGTCCAAGTGCCGTTATTATTATCAGTAAGCGTTGCATCATTACCCGCTATGGATAAATTGATAATACTCAAATTACTACCAACCACATTAGTTAATAGTTGTGTTGTAGTAATCGTCAAATCTTGATCTTTAACACTTGAGAGGCTAATCGTTGTATTAGCAACTGTTTCACTGGTCAATGTTGTGGTGGTTTCCAAATTGCCACGACCATCAGTATAACTGGTAATAACCTTTATGTATTTACCAGTATGTGCCTGTGTTAAGGTTAATTCATCAGTTGTAGCGCTAACAATATTTACCCAAACTTCCCCATCAGTTGAATATTGCCATTGGTAACTTAGTTCACCCATACCATCAGCATCAGATAAAGTATTTACTAATGTTAAAGTTTGTCCTTCTAAGGCCTCACCTTGCAAATAAACACGCCCTTTAGTGCTGGCATTAAAATTATCGTGCGCTTCGTTGATATGCCACATTGCACCATCAGCAAACATAATGCGTTCAATGACTCTATTTTCTGTTGTATCTTTTAACAAAATACTATCCTGACCGTTTATAGTGAGTAATAAATCATTACCTTCTTTAGTGATACTAACATCGGAAATTTTTATACCCTCTCCAAACATAATAGTATCAACACCCTGGGTATCAACAATAGTATCGTTGCCATCCCCTAGGTTAAAGTTGTAAGTGTCATTACCTGTACCACCATCTAAAGTATCATTACCTACGCCACCTATAATAATATCATTACCAGCCTCAGCATATATGGTGTCATCGCCTGCTAAACCTTGCAGGACATTGTCTCCACGGTTACCAATAATGTTATTATCATTATTATTACCCGTTGCATCTATATTTTCATCCCAAAGCTTAACCGCTTTCCTAGTATAAATACTGTAGGCATTGGCAACATCTGCTGCTTTGCGGAAAGTGTCAATATCAACAAAACGCGTCATGTCATTAACCTTGCCTCGTCCTGAGTCGCTAATGTAGAATCCCATTAAATCACCAGTGTTAGCATTGTGTACTGCTCCTGTCAAGGTGATGGCGTGATTGACACCGCCATTGCCATTGTAGTTTGAGTCATTCCATAATATACCAGCATTAACGGACAACATAACACCGCGACCACCTCGAAGTAAGTTGGCGATGCCAGTTTCGTTGTAACCTTGGATGACATCATTAGCGATACCGTAGTTGTTTAAAATAGTTTGTTGTTGTAGGTAATTAGAACCACCTAATTGACTGGCAGGTAAACTGGGGTCATTTACCGCCCAGTTGTTGGCAATAGCAGTATTAACTACTTCACCTTCGGATGTAGGGGTGCCTGTTTGGGTGATAAGGTTGGCAATAGAGGTTAATGCACAAGTGCCTCGGTAGTTTTCAATGGCATCGCCTTGCATGTAATCCAGTTCATTGCGTTTTGGAAAGCCATAAACCAAAACGGCTTCACCATCAACCTGACCTTTTTCTGCCTTAGAGAAGTCAAGCAAGACTAGGTTTTCTATATTGTCACTTAGGGTGTAAGTAATGCTACTTTGAACAGTGTCCGTACCTTGATTGGCATACTCTACAACACTATCATTAATGTTGTCGACATAATAAGTATCATCCCCCAATCCACCAATCATCTCATCGGCACCTGTTACTCCATCAATGATGTTGTTAGCGCTATTGCCAATGATTTTGTTATCGGAGGCATTGCCTGTGCCATGAATATTAAAGCCTTCCAATAAGCGCAATTCTTCAATATTGGCGTTTAGCAAATAACTGGTGCTAGAAATAACGATGTCATAACCTTGATTATTTTGTTCGTAAATACTGTCGTTAACACTATTAACAATGTAGATATCGTTACCCAGTCCACCGACCATGACATCGGCATCTGCACCACCATCTAAATAATCGTTTCCCAGTCCACCGATGAGAACATCTTGCCCTGCGCCACCATATAGATGATCGTTATCACTTTCTTCGCCATCGAGCTTTTGTTTGGCTTCGTTATTAGCGGTGAAGCCTATTAAATAATCATCGCCATCGCCACCGTAGAGAATATCATCACCACTTTGACCAAATAAATGATCATTGCCTGCCTCGCCATAGAGTTTATCATCACCCTCATTGCCTTGCAGTTCGTCATTCCCAGTGCCACCATAGAGTCTATCATGCCCTAAGCCACCCATTAGAATATCGTCACCACCACCACCATTCAGATAGTCGTTATCAGTTTCACCTGTATTTAGACTTTGCTTAACCTCATTTTTTGCAGTGAATCCAAGTAAAAGGTCTTTGCCTTCTCCACCCCAAAGTTTATCATCGCCTGCCTGCCCAAAGAGTCTGTCTTCACCCGATCCGCCCATAACCTCATCGTTACCTTCATTACCTTGAATTTCATCGTTGCCACTACCACCCCAGAGTTTATCGTTACCTTCTCCACCTAACAAAAGATCATCGTTGGCGCCACCGTCTAGGTAATCATTACCCAAACCACCGTATAATTTATCGTTGCCACTACCGCCATACAAATGGTCGTTATCAGTTTCTCCTGTACTTAGGGTTTGTTTGACATTGTTACTGGCAGTAAAGCCGACAATAATATCATCGCCTGAACCACCAAGGATGGTGTCATTTCCAACGGCACCAAATATTCTATCGTTACCTTGTTCGCCATAGATTTTATCGTTGCCAGCGTAACCAAGTATTTCGTCATTTCCCAGACCACCCCAAAGGTTATCACTTCTCTCACTGCCACCCATTAAGTCATCACCATCGCCTGCTAAAAAGTGAGTGATTAAGCTAAAGTCAAAGAAGTTATAATCATTGTAATAGTCCACATCAAAGGTATCATCACCATCGGTGCCAATAATGTGACTTTTGTTGATATGGATTTTAATCATGGAAGATTCCCATTGAATGTAGTTCAGGTTTCCATTTGACAAATCATGATAATAATAAATGTTGTCTTCGTCTCTTAGGGTGCGGTAGTTGCTATTTGGCGTGTCTAACTCGTTTATTTGACTCGTTTGAATAGGTTGTCTGTTGGCAACATGAGCATTGCCGTTAGTATAGAAAGCATATTCACTTTGTTGAATAGGGTGATTAAGTGTGTTGAGATTAGCTAACTCCCCCGTATCTAGATGCCCATCTTCGTTAATATCTTGCCATAGACGCAGGATGTTAGTTTCAGATCCTGTTAGTTGCCCATCGTTGTTAGTATCTAGAGCTTGGAGTTGCGCTACGCTCAGTGCTTGGTTGTTGCTATTAATAAGCACCCCTGTATATTGTGCAACACTCTGGGCATTATCATACTGTGCACTTTGAGAATCATAAAAAGCCCCGATTGGGTTATAATCAAGCCGATCAGTTTGAGAATCATCATCATAGCTGTAGTTATCATCACCTATTGCATGATTCAACACATAATTTTCGAAAGCATCGAATTCCTCATAGGTTATCCAGCCCTCTTGCAGTTCTTGAAACATGGCTTCTTCAGCGTCCAATAAATCCCCTATGTCGTTAAAGGCAATGTCTGGGGTGTTAACAAACCACTCTCCAGCATCATTCAGCTCAACAATGTTACCGCCTTGCCATGGGCTAAGGGCTTGGGCGGTGGTGTCAAAGGTGAATTGGTCGATTGGATTGCCGTTTTTTGATTCACGGGCAATGGTTTCTAGTTCGCATTCCAGCTGCTCACATTGTTCGTCTGTTAATTTAAGATTCAGATTGTTTTTCACATAACCTATCATCGGTCGTACTTCGTGATTACCAATTAAACTATCAGCCAGTATTGCCAATCCTATTACAGGGCTTAGTATTGTAAGAAGTGCACCAATAACGGTTTGTGTGTCACTCACGGCATCAATTTCCATTGATGTACCTAGATGTGTACCAATACTGCTTACCAATGAACATTTCTCACGAATATTAATAAAATGCTCGCCTACATTCGGTGTATCTTCAATATTATTAAAAGCATTAGGATACTTTTCCTTAAGTGAGGCAATAAAGACTTGGTATTCCTTACTTGCCACAATGGCACTCGCACCTGGGGCATCCAAAGTAACGCCATTTAAGCCAAAAGTATAAGCAATGGCTTGGGCGATACCACCACCTAGGGAGTGACCTGTGACTGAAAAAGTTTTATTTGCAGTCTTAGTGTCTTCTGAGTTCTTAGCTGCAGTATCAATGGTTTGTGCAGCGTAGGTCAGTGCTTGTTGGAATTGCTCGGACAAGCCCCCTGTAATAAAAGAGACATTATCATCCCAGTCATTGAGTCCATTAGTACCAGCAATGGCAATCACGGTGTGGTTAGGATGGGTAGCATTTTGGTAGTTTTGGATTTGTAGACCTGAGTCAAAGTTGTTTGCAGTCCCTGTAATAACATCTGGCTCCCAACCGTTAACCCCTCTATTGTCTATATCTTTTTTATAAACATCCTCTGCTAAGAGGGCTAATTCAAAGTAAGTAATTGAGTTATTGTTATTTGGTGTTGGCATAGCTTACTCCTCGTTATTATTCTGATGATTTGGTTTGGTGGTAGTGCTTAGGCGTTTCCTAAGTTCGTTAAATAGGCTATTGGGTTCGTATTGAGCTTTATCGTATTTTTCTATGCGTTGCATAAAAGTATTAGGGATTTTTACTTGGTGAGTAAGATTATTTAAAGATTTAGCCGATATTGAGCCATTTTTTCTAAAAACTGCATCATAAATATTGATTTTTGTCTCCCTAGTTTTGCCAAAACTACGACAAGTAACAGAACCTGATAGATAATCTATGTTTTTGTAGATGTCTCTATCGTATTCCAAAATAAAATAACCTCCCATTCTTGACTTATCATTTTTTCCATGAACCACTGTTGTGGCATCCAGCCCCAACTTATATTCCTGACCGCGTTTGGTTCTGCGATAAAGATAAGCAGGTTTATCATTAGGATACTGTGGCCATAAGAAAGCGTTGGATTTACGCCCATACATACTGGCATACCTAGCTTTATTATTCCAAGGCAAATTAGCCTTATCATCAATATACATATCCACCACACAAGCAGTAGCAGGGCGACAATTTTCTACATTGGAGAAGTAACCGCACTTAGTACCATACACATCTAAATCTAGTCGATAGGCAAGTGCCTCTGCACCTTTTAACTCATCATCCACCCATTCTTGTGGCATACCAAAACGCTTAGCAAAGGCTGAGGTGTAAACCCAAACATGGGTATCTTTTTTGTAAGTGCCTCGCTTGCCTGCCTTTATTCTACCTTGTGGGGTGTAGCGGGTGTTATAGTTGTCTATCGTAGAGTTTTGGTTGGCAATAACTGTGTTAGTTGCACTTAACAATCCAAGTGTTAAAGTGGTTGTTAAAAGATACTTTGATATGTTTTTAAGATTTGTTGTGTTGTTTGTTTTTATCATTGC
>NZ_FQTR01000074.1 GCF_900128535.1 bacterium endosymbiont of Bathymodiolus sp. 5 South
ACAATTGGCGGACAAGGATCTGACATTCTTATTGGTAATGGCAATTTTAGTTTTATGTTTGGCGATACCTTCTCTTCTGTTTTAGATACGACTGTTGCTTCATTATTTGGCATTATGCAGCAAGGATACACCTCAGACGGACAACCCAAAACCACTTTTACCTACACACCAAGCAATGTAAAAACAAAACTTATCAACGGCATTCTCAATGAAATGGCAGCAAAAGCAGAAGACACCACCTTTGGCGATATCTTAGGCTATCAATACATCGATTCTGGTGAATTCTACAAAACCAAGACATCAACCCCTGATTTATCAATGTCAGATATATTAAAAGAGTTGCTTGGCACAGTGTCTGACACCTTTGATAACTCCATTCAAGCTTTATCTGAACCAAATCGTATTATTAATGCATTGAAATCTAGCACAGAATCAATCGAAGATATGGGTGAAAACACGCTGGATGCATTAGGGCTCAAAGATAAAAAGAAAGACGACGATGACGATGACGATGACGATGACGATGATAGTGATAGTGATAGTAATGACAGCAAAGATTCAAACAATGTTGCCAGTGATAATGAAGAAAACTTAGACGGCACTGAAGAAAAAGACGGTGCCAAAGAAAAAGACAGCACTGAAGAAAGCAAAAAAGCCTTTGGCTTTAGTGGACTTAAGCTACCCTCTTTATTTGACTTGTATGCACCAAACTTAATTAAAACCCTTAGCAATCTACCAGAATTAGCAAAAACGCTATCCAGTAGTATTGCCACAGATTCTGCCAATATGGAAGATAAAGTCGTTGAGTTCTTCTCGGGCATGGGTTATATGACCAACGACGGAGATTTATTCTTCAATATAGGGGCTTACAATTTTGCATGGGGCGGCGACGGCAAGGACTTATTTGCTTTAATGGGCACCAACAACAATGTTTGGGGTGGCAAAGGAGATGATGTTGCTTATGTCATTGGCGAAGGCAACACCATTAGCGGCAACGAAGGAGATGACAATGCAGTCTTTGTCGGTCAAAACCATATGTTTATTGGCGGTGAAGGCGATGACATTGGTGTTGCATCTGGTCGATACAACACTTTATTTGGTGGCACAGGCGCAGATCAGCTTTGGGCATTTGGAGAAAGAGCTTATATTACAGGCAACGAAGGGGATGATTATTTAGTATCCACTGGTAATTATGGCAAAATTTATGGCCATTCTGGCGATGATATCGGGGTTGTCATTGGTGCCCATAATATAATGAATTTAGGCGAAGGAGACGACCATGGAAAAGTATTTGGCAACAAGAATATTGTTTATTTGGGTGAAGGCAATGACGAATTAGAAGTTGCCAGTCACGACTCCGTCATCTCTGCTGGATCTGGCAATGACTCCCTATATATGCATAAAAAATCAAGCAACAACAACATTGATGCAGGCACAGGGGATGACTTACTGTATTTGGGCGGCACAAACAACAGTGTGACTGGCGGCGAAGGGGCAGATGTATTTATAATTGGCAAGGACAACCTATCTAGCAAACTTACCGTTGACAGTCAGGATTATATTGTATTTGATTTAGACAGTTATCAAGATGTGATGTATTATCGTTATAATGACAACGACCTTTTAATCAAACACCGATTCCTTGCAGAGGCAGACAAATCCGATATTGATTCTCAAGCGGATAATGCTGATATTGATTCTCAAGAGGACAATACCGATGTCAATGTCAATGTCAATGTCAATGTCAATACTTCCAAACAATATCAAAATCAAGACGGCACCGTATTAATCAAAGACTATTTTGCCGATAATAACAGTACCGATGGTGCAAAAATTTGTGTTGATATTGATGCTGAAAATAACCGCTACCATTATCTAGACAAGGCACAAGTCAGCAAACTGGTTGAATATATGTCCTCTTTTGATTCATTTGCCGATACCGAAGGCGTAGCAGGATATACACAAGAAGTGAATCAATTATGGTCAGCGTCCAAGGTTGGTTATAATATGCCTGAGGTGATGAAAAATTTAACTTAATGAGAGAATAAAACATGAACAACAAAAATATGTTTGTAGATACTATTAGTGCCATTAATGTCAACAATGGCATTGTCAAAATGAACTTAGTAGCACAATCTTCTGAGCAACCAATAACCGATGACAACAACCCACCAAAGTTTGACGATTTGGGACAAATCACAATGCCGTTAAATGGTTTTTTGTATATGCTAAGTGTGATTGAAGGACTGATGAAAGATGACAAAATGAAAGACATGATTCAACGCTTTCAGGCAGCTGGCATTATTCCAACTGAGCAAGAGATTAAAAAAGCTCAGGATAAATAGTTTTTTAGCGAGCCTTTAGTATTGCAATCCGTTTATCAATCAGTTTATACACTATTCCTACTATTAAGAGAAGAGGTTCTTGGCAAAGACATTCTTATTCAAGAAAGTAAAGATAACACCTATGATGAACAAAAACTGCATTTATTTGCCAAAGAAAATCTATTAAAACTCCAGTTTAGCAAAGCAAAACTCTCTGTTAAAAAACTACAAAAGAGAGTGCCTTTTATTTTTTTTACTAAAGATAATCAGCCTTCTGTGGTTGCTCATTTCTCCCAAGAGGGGGTTTTAATTCAACGCCCTGGCAAGGAGCCTGCTCAATTTCAATTATCTGATATACAACAAGTTTGGAGTGGCAATGTTATTTTTGTCAAAGACACCGCTAAATTTGGACTTGAGTGGTTTGTGCCTGAATTTTTGCGTTATCGTAAGACCTTATTAGAAATCATTAGTTTTTCTTGCGTTTTAAAAATTGTGGCGTTGATCTTGCCATTGATTTTTCAAGTGGTCATTGATAAAGTGGTTGTCAATAACGCCTTATCAACGATGATGATTTTATTGATTGCCTTACTGAGTGCCAATCTATTTGAAATCGCCTTAACCAGTATACGCGAATATTTATTATTACACACCGCCAATCGCATTGATATTGGTTTGGGAATGCGTTTATTTAAGCATTTGATACATTTGCCCATCGCCTTTTTTGAAAGCAAATCTGTTGGATTGTTGGTGAGTAGAGCGCAAGAAATTAACAGTGTGCGTGAATTTTTTACAGGCCAAGCATTATTGAGTGTTATTGACTTTGTGTTTTTATTCATTACTTTTTTTGTCATGTATTATATCTCCCCAAAAATAGCCTTGGTGGCTGCCATTACAGTACCATTTTATTTTATTAGCACTTGGTTGTTGACACCAAAACTGATTAAATACATTGAATTGTCATTCAGCAAGGGGGCAAAAAATACCGCCTTTTTAACAGAATCTATCTCCAACAGTGAAACCATCAAAAGTATGGCGTTAGAACGGGTAATGTTAAAACGTTGGAATAAGCAAACCAACAGTATGGTTGGCGTGAATTATAATTTACAAAAATTAAATACCTTTGCCTTACAAATGGTCAGTATTTTTTCAAAAGTTGTGGGGGTGTTGATTTTATGGCTGGCTGCCATCGAAGTATTTGCATTAAATATGACCATTGGGCAATTGATTGCTTTTAATATGTTGTTGTCTATGTTTCAACAACCCCTGAATCAACTCACTTCATTGTGGCAAGAATTTTTACAAACAAAAATAGCCATTGAGCGATTAAGCAGTATTTTAAATACACCTGCTGAAAAGAAGAAAAATCAAGTCCCACATAAATTGCAAGGAAAAATTGAACTTAAAAATGTGTCTTTTAAATACACACCTACGGGTAATTTGGTGCTTGAAAATATTAATTTAACCATTGGGATTGGCGAAAGTGTAGCATTGGTCGGTGGATCTGGCTCTGGGAAAAGCACCATTGCCAAATTAATACAAGGTCTATATGTGCCTGATTCTGGTGATATTTATATTGACGATGTTAATATTAATAAAATAGACAAACATTCGTTAAGAGATCAAATCGGCGTTGTTTTACAAGATAACTACCTTTTTCAAGAAAGTGTGCGCGCAAATATTGCTCACAAGAATCCAACTTTGCCTATAGCGCAAGTCATTGAGGCGGCAAAAACCTCAGGTGCCGATGAATTTATTCGCAAAATGCAATTGGGGTACAATACTGAGATTCAAGAAGGTGGTAAGTCTTTATCAGGCGGACAAAGGCAAAGAATTGCCTTTGCCAGAGCCATTATTGACCAGCCAAAATTACTCATCTTGGATGAAGCAACCTCTGCTTTGGATGAAGAATCTCAAGCATTAATTCGTCAAAATATGGCTGCAATATCACACGGTAAAACCGTGATTACTATCGCCCATCGTTTGTCCACCATTCGTTCTTGCGATCGAGTGGTGGTTATCAATAAAGGTAAAATAACGGATATTTTAACGGGTGAAGATAAGACCAAATATTTAACCCTTATCCCCTCATGAATTACACTTTATCTAAAAAGGCCTTGTATGAATAATCATCAAAAATCCAATTTCTTTAACCCTTTTTTTAATCCTGCCTTGGTCTTGCTAAAAAAAAGGGTTAAAGAAATTAACCGCTGAGTAAAAAATGAATAAGAAGAATTTTTTTTCAATCTTTGTTAACAAAAAAATCGACAACAAAGCCTTTGAATTTTCCCCGACTTATTTACGCATTCAAAGACAAGCGCCGACAAATTTTTCTCGCTTAATTGGCTGGAGCGTGGTTGCATTTGTAACAATAGTATTATTATGGTCTTATTTTAGCCACATTGCTATTTATGCAAATACCACAGGTAAATTAATTGTCTCTGGCAAGTCGCAAAAAATTCAATCCTTGTATTCAGGAAAAATTGAAAAAATTTATGTTAAAGAAGGGCAAGTTGTACAAAAAGGAGATTTGTTGGTGCAATTGAGCGACACAGAAATAAAAACCAATCTTGTCAACTTTCAGGCGAAATTGTCATTTTATCAACAAAATCAGCAGAATTTTAAATACATTTTCCCCATTATTGAGCAAATAGAACAAGCAGAAAAGATCCCTGAAATTAACATTTTGCACAATAGACAAGCCCTCCTAGATTTAGAAGAATTCTTTAAACAAATTGCACAATTTAATGCCAAAATTAACAACCTAAAAAAATCCAGTAACAATTTAAAAAAGGAAATTGAATTGGAGCAATCTATGATAGAAAATGCACGCAAGCGTGTCAAAATGTTCAGTCAATTTTTTGACAATCAAGACATTTCCGAATTGCAATTTCTGCAAGCGCAGAAGGAATTACTACAATCTAAAAAAGAATTGCTCAGCAAACAATCAAAACTGCACGACATAAACAACAGCCGTCAATTAGAAAAAAGCAATAAAAAATTTGCCATCAGTCAAAAGAAAAATAAAATTTACAAAGAATACCAAAAAAATCAATTGGATATTGTTGAAACATCGGAGGCGTTAAAAAAATATCAAAACCAACAACAAGCCATGCATTTTTATGCGCCAATAGAGGGCTTTGTACAAGAAATTGCCATCAACACAATTGGCGGCGTGGTGACTTCTGCACAAGAATTAATGTCCATTGTCCCCATCGGAGAACTTTCTTTGAAAGCCGAAGTAAAAATATTAAATAAAGATGTGGGTTTTGTACGCACTGGGCAAACAGCAAGCGTGCAATTGGATGCTTTTAATTATATAAAATACGGTGCAATTGATGGGGTGGTTGAAAATATTTATCAAGATTCTGTTGAAGACAAAGATATGGGGTATGTTTTTTTAGCTACCATCAACCTCAAAGACAACAAAATACAACATAAGGGCAAAACCATACGCTTACACGCAGGCCTGTCAGTCGTTGTTAGAATAGAAACAGGGCGACGCCGCGTGATTGACTACTTATTATCGCCTGTTCTGGAGCATGTCAATGAAAGCCTTAAAGAGCGCTAATTTCACTGCCAGCAGCCGCGCTTTATGTTGCATCGTTCAGTTATTAAAACATTTTGAAAAAAATATTGAACTCAAAAGCCTTAGCCATTTATTGGTCAGCAATCAAAACAGTAATTTAAGCCAATCTGAGCTAATATACGCCATTAAATGGGCAGGCATCAATGCAGAATATGTGCAAATTAATCTCAATCAATTGCATAAATTACATCTCCCTGCGCTCATTCAGTGCCAAAATAATTGGCTGCTTCTTGAGGCTTTTGACGGAGAAAATCTCACGGTCTTTGATGGCATGGAGAGTTGGCAAATAAGCATGCCAGATTGTCATCAAATTTGGCAAAATTCCTGTATTGCCATTGCCAATAATTTAGAAGAATACGATGCCAATACCGTGCAGAATGTACCTATTAAAAATGATTCTATTTTTCAATGGTTTTTGCCTTCCATTAAAAAACATAAAAAACAATTTTTATCGGTGATTTTTATCTCCATTATGATTCAGCTGATTATGCTGCTCACACCCTTATTATTTCAATATTTTTTAGACAGCGCATTACCCAGTTTTAACCTTACCATTCTCCAGACTATTATGATAGCAATGCTATTTTTTGCTTTGGCTGACCCAATTTTTTTATTGATGCGATCTTTCGCTTTTTCCAATCTAACTTCTAAAATAGATGCAGAATTAACCAGTCGTATTTACGAACATTTAATGCAATTGCAATTGTCTTTTTTTCAAAATAATCAAATTGGAAAAATAACCGCTTTTATGCGGGAAATGGCAAATATTAGGCAGTTTATGACCGGAAATTCACTCACTCTAGTGATTGATTTGATTTTTGTAGTGGTGTTTTTCTCGGTAATGTTTCAATATTCTGTTTTTATGACGGTTGTTGTCTTAATATTTTTGCTGATTTATTTTTTCTTTTGGATAATAGTAGGTCCAGTTGTGCGTAAACGCAGCGAACAATCTTTTGATGCAAATGCAGACAATACCGCATTATTAACAGAAACTTTATACGGTATCAACTCAATCAAGTCAATGGCAACAGAAAATAGATTCATCCGTCAATGGGAAAAACGATTAGGCAGATATCAGCATGCCTATGCACAAGCAGAATTGACTAATATTTTTTCCATGCAAGGCATTTCACTGATTAATAAAATAATGGTTATTGTTATTTTATGGTTAGGCATTACCGAAGTACTAGAAGGCAACTTAACCATTGGTGCTTTCATTGCTTTTCGCATGTATTCCAATTATGTTGTGGAGCCTGTGATTCGTTTGGCACAAATATGGCAAGATTTTCAATATACATTAGTTTCCATTAAAAAAATTAGTTTAATTCTTAAAGAGCCATTAGAAGAATTACCCAAAAATATGTTCCTTAATAAGATTTCAGGCGATATTATTTTTAAGGGTGTTTATTTTACTTACCAAAAAGAATTGCCTGCCGTTTTATCAGACATTAATTTAACCTTGGAGTCTGGTCGCATGCTTGGCATAACAGGACCTTCTGGTTCTGGAAAAAGCACATTAACCAAATTATTACAAATGTTTTATCAATCTACTACAGGGGAGATATTAATAGACGGATTAGACATTAGAACACTCTCGCCAACTGAATTAAGAATGAATATGGGCGTTGTATTGCAAAATAGTGAATTATTTCAAGACACTATTATCAACAACCTTAAGCTCGCTAACCCTGATGTTACAACAGAACAATTACAAAAAATTGCCAAAATGTGCGGTGCAGATTTTATTGAAGAATTGCCACAAGGTTACGAGACAATGTTAAGCGAAAAAGGTAGCAATTTATCAGGCGGACAACGACAAAGAATCGCATTTATGCGAGCACTTATTAACAACCCTAAGATTCTAATTCTAGATGAGGCAACTTCTGCCCTAGACTATGCTTCAGAGCGTATTATTTTAGACCACCTGCCAGAAATAAGAAAAAATAGAACCGTTATCTCAGTTGCTCACCGCCTTAACACCCTTAAAGATGCGGATGTGATTGTTTTTATTGATAAAGGCAGAATCACTGAGCAAGGCACACACCAAGAACTGATAGATAAAAATGGTGGTTACGCAAAACTCTACCACTTGCAACAACAAACATAGGAAAAGTGTTGTGGGGGCGTGATTGTTTACAGTCATCTTATTGCGCTGTTACGGTTTGAATCAGGTGTCATCAACCAACAAAAATTTGCACTTAGAATTTGTATGTGTGATCAAGAATATTGGATTATTATAATATTATTGAATATAGATAGACTTGCAAAGTATTTTTTCTTGTGAATAATAACAGTTTTTAATTAATCAAAACATAGGAAGCAACAATGAAAAAATTAGCCATATTATTTGGGTTGTTATTAAGTTTTAATGTATTTTCTGATGTAAAAGATGGTGTTGCTGTTTTAAATGACGAGCCCACTGAAAAACAAATGCAAGTAGTGCGTGATGGTGCCAAAGATCGTTGTGAAGACATTGATGATGAAGACAAACGCGAGGTTTGTGTGGTTGATTATTACGCACAACACAACTTAGAAGAAGAGCCTAGTTGCGATTAGCAAATAAATAACAAGAATTTTTAGTGCCACTTATGATAGAGGGCTATCAATAACCAACTCGAAAGAGTTATTTTTTATAACAAAAAAAAGGAAATAAAATGAAACTTAAAACATTAGTAATAAGTGTTGCATCAGTAGCATTATTAGCGTCAACGGCTGTAACAGCTAACAAGCCAGTTGGCATCACTAAAGGCGTTATGAGCATAGCAGGTATCTCTCGTGATCAAAACAACAAAGCCACTATTAATCCAGCGTTTGCAAAGACTTCGCGTCCTTGTCCGCCATTCTGTATCCAACCGACAAACCCGTTTGCACCAGCAGCCGTTGATACAGTGAGCGAATTAGATGTTCTCTATGCACTTCGTGATATTTCTAGAGGTGATAAGTCAAAAATGGTGATTGATGCACGCACGCCAATTTGGACTACCGCTGAAAAAGGTGGAACAATCAAAGGTTCAGTTAACATCTCATACAAGAAATTAAACGCCAGGGCAGTTGCTAAGGATCCAGATGCAGTGATGGAAATCCTAACCAAAAAGTTTGGTGTGACTGAGCAAGATGGTATTTTTAACTTCAGTAGAGCCAAAACTTTGTATTTGTTCTGTAATGGCCTGTGGTGTGGTCAATCGCCTGCAGCGATTAGAGCACTACTTTCGCTGGGTTACCCAGAGCACAAACTTAAGTATTACCGCAGTGGTATGAATGCATGGCATTCATTAGGACTTAGTACAGTTCACAATTTAAAGTAATTTTTAATGACTTTTAACTAAGGAAAAGGGCGTAATAACGCCCTTTTTTATTGTAAGATTGTTACATAATGAGACCTTTGCATAAATAGGGATGATTAGCAAAATCCAATTTTTGCCCAATTGGTGATTTCTTTAAACCTTGTCCTAGCAAGGCTAAGGCTGGGTTTAAAAAATCGCCAAGTGGGTGAAAAGTGGGTTTCTGATGATTATTCCTATTTATGCAAA
>NZ_FQTR01000075.1 GCF_900128535.1 bacterium endosymbiont of Bathymodiolus sp. 5 South
ATTATTGAAAGATCTTGTCAGGCTTGGAATGAAATACTAAGTGAGGATGGTTTTATTAAAAATTTGTGTAGTAGAGAGTGGAGTTTTTTGGTTTAGTTGTTTTTTGAATTTGGTATAAATCAGAATATTTTGGATTGGCAGTTTGTATTTACTGATAGGCAGCATAGTTGCCTTCATGTTTATTGGGTTTCTTTTTCATCTATTTTGGGTAGTGTAGCTGATTGTTCGCTGTATCAAGGGCATGAAATCACTTCCTCAAAAAGAAGCACACTCAAACCCTACTGGATGGATGTTCTAATATTGATTAGTTTTTAGTGGAAATAAGTCAAAACAATCTATGCAATTACCTGAATTTGTTGAAAACAATCTCTTGGAGAAGTAAAATGAAAAAAACATTGTTAGCTATACCATTCGCTCTATTATTAACTGCTTGTGGAACACCTTCTGTTGATGATTTAATTGAAGATCCAGAATTGCTTCGAAAAATTATGAGAGAATGTGGTCTACTTATGATGCAAGGCGAGGATTACGATACTGAAGAATGTAAAAATGCTAAGCTTGTTCAAAAAAAGATGATGAATAATCTGCTAGGTAATTTTAGACAAAAACTCTAAAAAGATTAGATAGAACAGCAAGAGTGCATTTTAATTAGCAAGTGTAGCGGCTAACACCTCAGCACTTTCCTGTACTAAATCTAAGCCCCTACCTTCGACCATGATTCGAATAAGTGGCTCAGTACCTGAGGCACGAATTAGCACTCTACCTGCCTCACCTAGAGATTTTTCTACCTCAAGTTGTGCTGTTTGCAAGGCTTGATGTTGTAATAAATCAATCTTTTCTTTGGTTTTAACATTGATGAGTGCTTGCGGATATTTT
The DNA here is from genome assembly GCF_900128535.1 of bacterium endosymbiont of Bathymodiolus sp. 5 South. Classification (GTDB taxonomy): domain Bacteria; phylum Pseudomonadota; class Gammaproteobacteria; order PS1; family Pseudothioglobaceae; genus Thiodubiliella. Next base: position 877 of record NZ_FQTR01000075.1, read on the forward strand.
TGTACTTCAGATTTTAATACATTGAGTGTCTTGCCAGTTTTAACAAGCACCTCCAACACTTGCAAAGCAGCAATAATACCATCACCTGAGGTAGTTTGCTCAAGACAGATAATGTGCCCTGAGCCTTCACCACCTAAAACAGCCTTGCTTTTTTGCATTTGCTGCATAACAAACCTATCGCCCACATCAGTTTCGATAAAATCAATGCCTAAATCTTTATAGCCGTGACGCACACCAAGATTGGTCATTTGTGTACCAACTACCGTATTATTTTTAAGTCTATTTTGCGCCTGCCAGGCCTTGGCAATGATGAAAACCAGCTCATCACCATCAACTAACTCCCCATTGCTATCCACCATCATTAAACGGTCGCCATCGCCATCAAAAGCGATACCTAAATCAGCTTTATTTTCTAATACAGTTTTCTGTAGATGCCGAGTATCCGTAGCACCACAGTCAAGATTAATATTAAAACCATCGGGCTGATGGTTAATAACAACAACATTAGCACCCAATTCGGCAAATACATTTTCTGCAATATGATAAGTGGCGCCATTTGCACAATCAACCACGATATTAAGGCTAGACAAATCAATATTTTTATCAAATGTATGTTTGCAAAAATCAATGTAGCGACCTAGAGATTGCTGATGGCGAATGGCTTTGCCGATATTTTCACTGGTAACACTCACCATAGGTTCGCTCAGGCGCTTCTCAATGGTTCTTTGGTCTTGGTCGCTAAATTTAAGCCCCTTATTAGAGAAAAACTTAACTCCGTTGTCCTGAAAATGATTGTGTGATGCACTAATAACCACACCCGCTGTGGCGCCATAAGTTTGCGTGAGATACGCAATAGCCGGCGTTGGCATTGGACCCAACAAACCAACATCCACGCCAGCAGATAGAAAGCCTGCCTCTAGTGCAGATTCAAATAAATACCCTGAAATACGGGTATCTTTACCAATAACAACGCTGGGTTTTTTGTTTTTTTGCGCTAAAACTGAACCCACTGCCCAACCTAATTTCAAAAAGAAATCCGCTGTGATTGGCTTTATGCCTACCTTGCCTCGTATGCCATCTGTTCCAAAATAATTACTCAACTCACACTCCCTAAAACCATTAACCCATCCTTAGTTTCTTCCACATCATGCACACGCACGATATCCGCACCGTTTTGAACCGCTATTATAGCCCCCGCAACACTACCTGTCACTCTTGTGCTCACATCCCTATCACCAAGCATCTGCCCAATCATAGTTTTGCGCGACATTCCTGCCAAAAGTGGCAAACCAAAACTTTTGAATTCGTCAAAACAACGCAGGATTTCTAAATTGTGTTCATAGGTTTTACCAAAGCCAAAACCTGGGTCTAAAATAAGTTTGCTCTCGCTAATACCTGCACTAATACAAGCTTCAATTCTACCTGCAAAAAAGTGCTTAATATCCTCTATCACCTCATCGTATACAGGACTTAATTGCATATTTTTTGGCACACCTTGCATATGCATCAAGCACACATCAACACCCAACTCGCTCGCTGTTTCTAACGCACCATTGACACGCAAAGCACAAACATCGTTAATCATACTAGCACCTGACTCAACGGCTTGTAGCATTACTTCTGGTTTGGAAGTATCAATTGAGATGGGAACATCAGTAGTTTCAGCAAGTGTTTTAATCACAGGGATAACACGCACAAGTTCATCTTTAAAAGAGACAGGTTTGGCATCTGGACGCGTAGATTCACCGCCAATATCAATAATATCAGCACCTTGGTCAATCAGACATTGCGCCTTTTGAATAGCATCAGCAATATCAAAATGTTGTCCACCATCAGAAAACGAGTCAGGCGTTACATTTAACACGCCCATAATTTTTGCAATCATAATGGCAGAGGTAGGCTAGATTTGTTTAGGCCACTTGCTCGCTACCAGTTAATGGTTCTTCATTAGAATCATCAATCATATCTTCTGATACCTCAGCACCGCCTTTACCCAGCTCAGTAGATGCAACATCAGAGTCAATAATCGCAGCAGCCTCACGCATTGGCTTTCTTTCCATTAAATCATCAATTTGTTCTTTATCAATGGTTTCAAACTCCATCAAAGCTTTGGTCATGTCAATCAAGATGTCTTTGTTGTCTTCTAAAATTTTTAAAGCCATTTGATAATTAGTGTCAATAATTTTACGGATTTCACTGTCAATAATTTTAAAAGTATCTTCTGAAATATGCTTGTGCTTAGTCACTTGCCTCCCTAAAAATACCTCGCCATCATCTTCGCCATACGCCAAAGGACCTAAGGCATCCGACATACCCCATTGCTTGACCATCTTATGTGCAATCTCAGTAGCACGCTCAATATCGTTACTCGCACCTGTGGTGACTGCATCATCGCCATAAATCAAACCTTCGGCAATGCGCCCACCAAATAATGCCGCTATTTGAGAGTTCAACTTGCGTTTAGAAATACTGTAGCTGTCTTTTTCTGGCAAGAACATTGTTACTCCTAATGCGCGACCTCTTGGAATAACACTAACCTTATAAACTGGGTCATGCTCAGGCACCAAGCGCCCAACAATTGCATGTCCTGCTTCATGATAAGCTGTCATTTCTTTCTCGGCATCATCCATCACCATGCTTTTTCTCTCAGCACCCATCATAATTTTATCTTTGGCTTTTTCAAACTCTTGCATACCAACTAATTTTTTATCCTTACCTGCGGTAATCAATGCAGCCTCATTACACAAGTTTGCCAAGTCTGCACCTGAAAACCCTGGTGTGCCTTTAGCGATATTGATAGATTTAACATTTTTAGCAATCGGTAATTTTTGCATATGCACTTTTAAAATTGCATCTCTGCCATTAATATCTGGCAAACCCACCATCACTTGACGGTCAAAACGCCCTGGTCTCAGTAATGCAGGGTCCAATACATCTGGACGGTTAGTAGCAGCAATCACAATAATACCTTCAGAACCTTCAAAACCATCCATCTCAACCAACATTTGGTTGAGTGTTTGCTCGCGCTCGTCATGACCACCGCCCATGCCAGCACCACGCTGACGACCCACTGCATCAATTTCATCAATAAAGATAATACAAGGTGCATTTTTCTTAGCTTGTTCAAACATATCACGAACGCGTGATGCACCCACACCTACAAACATTTCAACAAAATCAGAGCCTGAAATGAAGAAAAATGGCACCTCTGCCTCGCCTGCAATGGCTTTAGCCAATAAAGTCTTACCTGTACCTGGAGGTCCAACCAACAAAACCCCTTTAGGAATCTTGCCACCCACTTTAGTGAATTTACTAGGTTCAGATAAAAAATCAACCAACTCTTTCACATCTTCTTTGGCCTCTTCTACGCCAGCCACATCTTTAAAAGTAATATTTGACTCGTCTTTAGGGATTAATCTCGCCTTAGATTTGCCAAAACTCATGGGATTTTTACCGCCCATTGCACCACCAGCACCCTTCATTGTATAGAGAATAACCCCGATCAATAATAAAATAGGTGCTACTGAAATAACTAACTGCTTAAAGAACCCCTCTTTCTCAGGTGGTTTGGCAACCACATCCACACCATTGTTTAATAAATCACCCATTAGCCCTAAATCTCTAGCGCCATAAGTGCTAAATTTCTCACCACCTGCACCGACACCAGTAATGTTGTTACCTGAGATGGTGACGCTAGAAACATCACCCTGCTTAACGCTTTGAATAAACTGAGAATAAGTAATCTCGTTTTTATCCTCACCCATTTCAAACTGGTTAAAAAGTGAGGTTAAAGAAATACCTAAAACCAACCAAAACAATAAATTTTTAAACATAATGTAAAATTAAGAAAAATAAGAAAACAAATATACCCTAATAACTCTACTTTTATGTAGAGATAAATAGCGATTTTTCAAGGATAATCAACAAAAAAATCTAAATTCTGTCATAATTCACACTTCACACATTCAATAAAAAAAGATTATGTCAAAAACCAACTTACTTTCTATCTTTATTATTTCTAGTTTATTAAGCGCTTGTGGTTTTCATGTGCCTAAAAATAGTGCACCAATTAATGCATCTGTGACGGGTGATGTAAATAGTCTATTCATCACCGAATTTAAAAAACATCTTGATGCAAGTGCAATGCCATCTTTGCAGCTTGAAATTGGTAACGAAGTACAAACAAACCAAACTGCTGCTTATAAAAAGAATGGCGATTCTAGTAGCTATACACTAACACTTAGTGTGCCAATCAAAGTATTACGCGCTCAAAAAGTATTATTATCAAAAAACTTAACAACCAGCATTACTGTCAGAAAATTGTCAACATTGCGTTCAAAATCACAGGCGGACAAGTTACAAATCAAGCGTAGTTTTTCTCAGCTTCGCGAAACACTTGCCACAAAATTGTTAAGAATATTACAGCATTTGAATGCAAATTAAGCCTGAACAACTCAGCAAAGTACTAACCAAACAACTTGATTCACTTTATTTTGTTTTTGGCCCAGAACTTTTACTGGTTGAACAAAGCCTAACACACATTAAAAACACCGCGAAAGCACAAGGTTTTGACGAGCGCGTCAGTTTTGAGGTTAATGGTAATTTTGATTGGGGCAAAATCACCGCCGAACTCTCAGCAACTTCATTATTCTCATCAAAACGCATTATTGAATGTCATTTGACCACCGGTAAAATAGGACAAAAAGGCTCAAAAGCACTCAGTGAGATCGCTGCCAATGTCGCCGATGATATTTTATTTATCGTCTCTACTGGCAAACTGGATTTTGCCCAACAAAAGAGCAAATGGTTTAAAACGCTAGAAGCAAATGGCAATATCGTACAGGCTTGGGAAGTACAACGAGACCACCTTGTTGGCTGGATTGCCAACCATATGGCAGAGTTAGGACTTGAGTCCAACCCAAAGATTGCAGAAAATATCGCTTATTACACTGAAGGTAATTTGTTGGCCTCTATGCAAGAAATTCAAAAACTCAAGATGGCTTATCCGAATGGCAATATCGATATTGAAGACTACCTACAACAACTCAGTCAACAATCACAATACACCATCTACAACCTAATCGACTCAGCACTTATGGGTGATAGCGAGCAAGTGCTTAAAATTTATGCATCAATGACTACTGACACAGCAATGCCAATTATACTAAGTGGTGCACTTTATCGAGAGATTAACTCAATCACCAATATGGCAATTGAGTTGCAACAAGTCAAGCAAGTTGGTAGCGTGATGAACAATCATAGGGTATGGAAAAGTAGACAAACAACCATCGGCAACGCACTAAAACGACTGCCTTACCAGCGCTTACAAAAAATATTATTATCACTTGGGCGTATTGACCGCTCAATCAAAGGTGTGGATAATCTAAATGTCATTGATGAACTACGCATATTATTATTAACACTCGCAGGAAAAACACTATGGACTCAATAAAAGATTTAATTACCCTGCTCGGTCAAAATGCGCGCACCGCTGCAAAAACACTGCGTAGTGCAAGCACACAGCAAAAAAATAACGCTTTGAATAATATTGCCACACAAGTTGATAAAAACCGTAAGGATATTTTAAACACTAACCAAAAAGACTTAGAGCAAAGCAAAAACAACCAGCTAGATGCGGCACTACTAGATAGATTAATGCTAAATGATGCCCGCTTAGACGGTATTATTGAAAGCCTGAGTCAAATTGCCGCTCTGCCTGACCCAGTCGGAGAAATCACCGACCTTAAATTCCGTCCAAGTGGCATTCAAGTGGGCAAGATGCGTGTGCCACTTGGGGTAATGGGCATTATTTATGAATCTCGTCCAAATGTAACGATTGACGCAGCGGCACTTTGCCTTAAATCAGGTAACGGTGTCATTTTGCGAGGTGGTTCTGAAGCCATTAACTCTAATTTAGCACTTTACTCTTGTGTTAAACAAGGGTTAATTGATGCTGATTTAGACCAGAACTGCGTGCAGTTAATTGACACGACTGAACGCTCGGTAGTCAGCGAATTAGTCCAAGCCACAGCCTATATAGATGCCATCATTCCCCGCGGTGGAAAAGGCTTGGTTGAGGCAATTAGTGACAGTGCGAAGGTACCAGTAATCAAACACTTACATGGTATCTGTCACACCTATATTGACAAAGATGCAGACACACAAAAAGCCATTGATATTGCCTTTAACGGTAAAACGCGTCGCTACGGTGTGTGTAATGCCACCGAAACTTTATTAGTACACGCTGGTGCGGTGGGTCGCATAATGCCTGAACTCATTGCAAAATTCACTGCCAAAGGCGTAGAACTCAGAGGCTGTAAAGAAACACAAAAACTCTCAAAACAAATTGTCCAAGCCACTAATGAGGATTGGGACACAGAATACTTAGAGGCAATTTTATCCATTCGCATCGTCAATTCAATGAGCGAAGCCATCGCCCATATTGACCAACACAGTTCAGGACATACTGAATCCATTGTTACTGAAAACTACACTTCTGGGCGTCGCTTTATGAGCGAAGTAGACTCCTCTTCAATAATGGTTAATGCCTCCACTGCTTTTGCCGATGGCTTTGAATACGGACTCGGCGCCGAAATCGGCATCAGCACTGACAAATTTCATGTGCGTGGACCTGTTGGCCTAGAGGGGCTTACTTCACAAAAATATATCGTGCTTGGTGATGGGCACATTCGTCCTTAAAAACAATAATAAACAAAATGAATATAGAACAAACATTAACCATCTTTCAACGTGGCAGCAATGAAATCTTGCCACTTGATGAGCTAAAAGACAAGCTAAAACGCAAAAAAATTCTAAAAATCAAAGCAGGGTTTGACCCAACAGCACCCGATTTGCATTTAGGGCATACAGTTTTAATCAATAAACTCAAACAGTTGCAAGATTTAGGGCATGAGATTCAATTCTTAATCGGTGATTTCACCGCAATGATTGGCGACCCGACTGGCAAGAGCAAAACTCGCCCACCACTTTCAAGAGAGCAAGTGCAAGAAAATGCCAAAAGTTACACCCAACAAGTTTTTAAAATTCTAGATAAAGACAAAACTAACATTGTCTTTAACTCGCAGTGGATGGATAAATTAACCCCAATGGAATTTATTAAACTTGCCTCAATGCGTACTGTTGCCAGAATGTTAGAACGCAATGATTTTGAAACCCGCTATAAAAATGGTAATGATATTGCAATTCACGAATTTTTATACCCACTTGCTCAAGGATATGATTCTGTCGTATTGGAATCTGATGTAGAAGTTGGTGGTACCGACCAAAAATTCAACCTATTGATGGGTAGAGAATTACAAAAGCGTTACGGCAAAGAACAGCAAGTTATCCTGACTATGCCAATTTTAGAGGGTTTAGATGGTGTACAAAAAATGAGTAAATCATTAAATAACTATATTGGCATTGATGATACCCCTGATGAAATGTTTGGCAAAATTATGTCAATCTCAGATGATTTAATGTGGCGCTATTTTGAATTGCTAAGCTTTCAAAGTCTAGAAACTATCGCCCACTTAAAACAAGAAATGACGCAAGGTAAAAATCCAAGAGACATTAAATTTATACTTGCTAATGAAATTATCACACGCTTTCATAATGCTGAGGCTGCCAAACAAGCACAACAAAACTTTATTAACCGCTTTGCCAAAAACAAAATCCCTGATGAGATGGAAGAGTTTACCTTTGACGCTGGCGTCAAAATTGCCAATTTACTTAAAGATGCTGGACTTTGTCCCAGCACCTCAAATGCCTACCAAATGATCAAACAAGGTGCTGCTAAAATCAACGGTGAAAAAATCACAAACAAAAATCTTGAGCCTGAAATAGGGACAGAAGTTTATCAAGTCGGCAAGCGCAAATTTGCAAGAGTGACAATCCAATAAAGAAGGCGTATAATACTCATTTTTGGGGATGATATGGCTTCGACGAGGAGTTGGATCCCAAAGATGCATGCCGAGGATGAGAATAACTCGTAAAAGTTTCTTAAAAAAGATAGTTGCAAACGAAAACAACTACGCTCTAGCTGCATAGCTAGCCGCTCCCTTGAGATTGTCTGTATTTCTTGGATAGCGGTCGATTACAGACTCGCTAGGATTATTTTTTCAGGATAATTCGGTTAAAACTTACTGGGATCGCACTTGCAATCCCTGATGGTCGGGTGGCAAGTTGCTAACTACAATAGACCAAACTAAGCATGTAGATTCTTTGTTTGAAGGTTTTCGGACGCGAGTTCAATTCTCGCCATCTCCACCAAATTAGTGATTATGCCCGTTTTTTAACGGGCGAATTCAACCCATAAGTGCAACACTTCCATTTAAAAAATAGTCCTTGCCAGTCATCTTGGCAAAGACCTCAAATGGGGTCTTGTACCCCAAGCATTTCCTAGGTCTATTATTCATTAAATCTGT
>NZ_FQTR01000076.1 GCF_900128535.1 bacterium endosymbiont of Bathymodiolus sp. 5 South
TTGTTTTTTGAATTTGGTATTATTGAAAGATCTTGTCAGGCTTGGAATGAAATACTAAGTGAGGATGGTTTTATTAAAAATTTGTGTAGTAGGGAGTGGAGTTTTTTGGTTTAGTTGTTTTTTGAATTTGGTATAATATACCCTTTGACCGACTAATTGAGTGTTGCATTTATGATGTGAATCTAAGGTGGTTGAATTTTGGTTTATTCAGGACTATATAGTGTTTATCTTCGACTTTTAAAAAACTGCTGTAACAAGTGCTTGCATTCTCTAAAGAGCACGCCACCTTGTATTTCAATAGAATGGTTGAAACATTTACTTTCTGATAGGTCTTGGCATGAGCCACAAACACCCGTTCTTTCATCAAAAGCACCAAAGACAACTTTTTCTATGCGCGCATGAACCATTGCACCTAAGCACATTGTGCAAGGTTCAAGGGTAACATACAAAGTCGTATCAGGCATGCGATAGTTGGCAAGTATTTTTCCTGCTTTGCGTAGTAGTTGGATTTCTGCGTGAGCAGTAGGGTCATTATTTAGAATGGGTTGGTTGTGTGCTTTGGCAATGAGTTTGTTATTTTTTACTAAAACTGCACCCACTGGCACTTCCCCTTTTTGTTCGGCTAACAATGCTTGCTTTAGTGCTAACTCCATCCATTGAGAGTCGAGTGATTGGTTGCTCATTGGGTATTAATTAAGTTTTGTATAAGTTAACGAGTATTACGCCGGTTACAATGAGAATAAGTCCAAGAATAGCTTGCCAACTAAGCGCTTGTTTGTAAAAGAAATAGCCTAATATCGCTATCAACAAAACCCCTATGCCAGCCCAGGATGCGTAAACAATGGATAAGGGTATTTTTTTGATTGCAAAAGTCAAAAAATAAAAAGACAAAATATAGGAACTGGTCAAAATAACAGAAGGTAGGATTTTTGAAAAGTTTTGTGTAACAGGTAATAAAAGTGTGCCGATGACTTCAAAAATTATTGCACCCGACAAAAATAAATAAGCATTCATACTTACTCCCATTCAATAGTGGCAGGGGGCTTGCCTGAAATGTCATAAACAACGCGTGAGATGCGTGGGATTTCATTCATAATACGGTTGGAGACCAAATCTAAGAAGTCATACGGTAGGTGTGCCCAGCGAGCAGTCATAAAGTCAATAGTTTCAACAGCGCGTAATGCGACAACAAAATCATAACGACGTTCATCACCCGTTACACCGACTGATTTAACGGGCAGGAATACCACAAAGGCTTGATTAACTTTGTCGTATAAGTCATGGTTGTAAAGTTCTTGCATAAATATTGCATCTGCTAAGCGTAGGATATCGGCATATTCTTGCTTGACTTGTCCTAAGATGCGCACCCCTAATCCAGGGCCTGGGAATGGATGACGATACAGCATAGGTGCAGGGATACCGAGTTTTACGCCGAGCTCTCTTACCTCGTCTTTGAATAATTCTTTGAGTGGTTCAACCAGCTCAAATTTTAAATCTTTGGGCAACCCACCCACATTATGGTGTGATTTAATGACTTTGGCTTTGCCCGAAGCAGCGCCTGCTGATTCAATCACATCAGGGTAGATAGTGCCTTGCGCTAAGAATTTAATATCATCGAGTTTACGCGCTTCCTCTTCAAAAACTTCAATGAAAGCGTGACCGATAATTTTGCGTTTTGCCTCAGGGTCATTCTCATTTGACAAGGCATCGTAGAATTTTTTCTGAGCATTGGCACGAATAACTTTAACACCCATATTGTTGGCAAAAGTTTGCATGACTTCATCACCTTCTTTCAAGCGTAACAGGCCATTATCGACAAATACGCAAGTAAGTTGTTCACCAATAGCCTTGTTGAGTAGTGCTGCCACTACGGATGAATCAACCCCACCTGAAAGTCCCAGCAGAACATTGTTGTTACCAATTTGGTCTTTTAAATTTTGCACTAAGTCGGCGATAATATTGTCTGTCGTCCATTTTTTCTGGCAATCACAAATACCAGCAACAAAACGCTCTAAGATGTGTTTTCCTTGCTTAGTGTGGGTAACTTCTGGGTGGAATTGTAAGCCGTAGTAATGTTTTTGAACATTGGCAAAACCGGCGATGGCGCAATTATCGGTACTGGCAATTAGTTGAAATCCGTCTGGCAATGTATTGACTTCAATGCCGTGACTCATCCATACATCTAATAATCCATGACCTTTGGTATTAATCTCATCTGCAATATCGTTTAATAAGGATGAGTGATTGTGCGCCCGAACCTTGGCAAAGCCGTATTCGTGTTTGTCTGCTGAAGTGGCTTGGCCGCCAAGTTGTGTTGCCATGGTTTGCATACCATAGCAAATACCAAGTATTGGCACACCAAGGTCAAAGACAATTTGCGGTGCTCTGGCGGAATCATTAAATGTGACTGTATCGGGCCCACCTGAAAGGATGACGCCTTTTGGGTTGAATTTTTTGATAAAATCGTCATCTACATCATAAGGCAACAATTCACAATAAATGCCAATTTCACGCACACGACGCGCAATGAGTTGCGTATATTGCGAGCCGAAATCAAGAATAAGGATTTTGTCGTGGTGAATGTTTGCCATAATTATTATTGATTGAATGAAAACTATATTTTAATGAAAATCCTAGACCGCTACATTATTAAAACACTACTCTTTTACACTTTGGGCGTCATGGTGGTTTGGATGGGTGTTTACGCGCTTTTTAACTTTATTAATGAAATTGATTTAATTGGGCAACACTACTATACTACTTTATCGGCAATCATTTATGTAGCGGCCGATTTGCCGGCAGTGATCTATTCACACTCTTCTGTCATTATATTGTTAGGTTGCTTGTTGGGTATGGGTCATTTGACAGCAACCTCTCAATTGATTGTTATTAGGGGTTGTGGCGTATCTATTATGCAAATTGTTGGGAAAGCAGTGAAAGCAGCGTTAATATTTATTTTTATGGTCATTTTATTAGGTGAGTTTATTGCACCATTCGCTACGCAATACGCCGAATCATTTAGGACTAAAGCGTTAGGAAAAAATGTTTCTACAGTGAGTCAACAAGGATTTTGGCTCAAAGACGGCAATACCATTATCAATGTTAAGGAAAATTTTGATGGACGCGTATTTGGTGATGTAACTTTAATTAAATTAAACAAGGTCAATCAATTAGACTCAATTATTCATTCTGATAAGGCATTGTTTGATGATGATAATTTAAAGCTTGAAAAAGCTCAACATTATCAGTTTAGTCAACATGATAAATTTACTAAGATTCAATTTAAGGATATTCAAAAACATAGCGTCAAAGTTTCATTTGACCAAACTCTGGTTAAGGACCTAGAAAAGAAACCTAACGAATTATCAAGCTGGGAGTTGTATAAGCAGATTGACTTTCTTACAAAGAATGATTTGGCATCAAGTGCTTTTGAGATTGAGTTATATAAGCGATTGGTTAAACCAATCACATTGGTTGCAATGTTGCTGCTTTCAATGTTGTTTATTTTTGGATCACTTAGAGATGCAACCTTGGGCAAGAAGATATTTTTAGGTATGATTATCGCTTTATTTTTTGAATTATCATCACGCATTGGCGGTGCTATCTCGTTGCGTTTTGATTATGACCCATTGTTTAGTGCGTCGGCACCGACACTTGTGGTGTTGGTGATTGCCTTTTTCTTGTTAAAAAAGAAAGCTGCTTCCTGATATGAATACATAATTATACAAAACTAAGCAATGGAAAAAACACGCACTAAACCAGCAAAATCAAAACTTAAAAAACCCAGTCGGTTTCAGGTATTGTTGTTAAATGATGATTACACGACAATGGAGTTTGTTATTCAAGTATTGCAACAATTTTTTGATAAAACCGAAGAGAAGGCATATGCTATTATGCTTAAAGTGCATATTGATGGCGAAGGTGTTTGTGGTATTTATTCATTTGATGTAGCGCAGACAAAGGTATCGCAAGTTATCGATTTCTCTCGACAAAATGAACAACCACTTATGTGTATTATTCGTGAATTGGACACATAAAGACTTAACATAATTAGTATAATAACCTTATGATTGAAACAGGACTACAACAAGAAATTAACCACATTATGTCGCAGGCGCGCAATAACCGCTTAGAGTTTGTGACAGTTGAACATTTGCTGATTGCGCTGCTTAATATTGATGAAGTTGTTAGTTTTCTGCGTCATAAACGCGTCAATATTAAAGAGGTGTATGCAGAATTAGAGGAATATATTGATTCTCATACGCCACTTATTCCAGAAGATTCAGAGCTAGATATTGTCCCAACCGTTGGCTTTCAGCGCGTATTACAACGCAGTGTTTATCAGGCACAATCAGCGCAAAAAAATACCGTGTATGCGATGAATGTATTGGTGAGTATTTTTGCTGAAAAAGAATCGTATGCTGTTTATTTATTGAAACTCAATAACATTTCTCGTCTTGAAGTCATGGAGGCGATTTCAACACGCTCGCCAGAATTAGAAGAAGAAGTGTCTACGGTGAAATCCAGTCCAAAGAAAGGCAAGAAAAGCGCATTAGAAAGCTATACAATTAATTTATGTGAAAAAGCAAAAGCGGGGGGCATTGACCCACTTTTAGGTAGAGAAGAAGAAGTCTTAAGAACGGTTCAGGTTTTGTCCCGTCGTCGTAAAAACAACCCTTTATTTGTCGGTCAAGCAGGTGTTGGCAAAACAGCGATTGCACAAGGTATTGCCAAGCATATTGTGGATGGTAAAGTACCTGAGGTTTTAAAAGAGGCAAGCATTTATTCATTGGATATTGGCGTGTTGATTGCAGGCACAAAATATAGAGGTGATTTTGAAAAACGCCTAAAAGCAGTACTGAATGATTTAGAAAAAATCCCACATGCTATTTTGTTTATTGATGAAATCCACACAATGATTGGTGCAGGTAGCGTGTCAGGTAGCTCATTAGATGTGTCGAATTTACTTAAGCCAGCATTAGCAGATGGCTCGCTTAAATGCATGGGTTCTACGACTTATGAAGAATACCGTAAAATTTTTGAAAAGGATCATGCGCTATCAAGACGATTCCAAAAAATTGATATTGACGAGCCATCAGTAGAAGACACCATTAAGATTTTACAGGGTTTGAAAAAATATTATCAAGCGCACCATAAAGTTAAGTATTCAAAAGCAGCATTGGTATCGGCAGTCGAGCTTTCGCATCGGCATATGAGCGATCGTCGCTTGCCAGATAAAGCCATTGATGTGATTGATGAAGTGGGTGCATTGCAACAAATTCAACCAAAATCTAAGCGTAAGGTTAATATTGGTGTGAGTGATATCGAAGATATTGTGGCTCAGATTGCACGCATCCCATCTCGCCAAGTGGGCAGTGATGACAAGTCGCTACTTAAAAAGTTAGAAGCAGACTTAAAACTTGGTGTATTCGGTCAAGACAGTGCTGTTGATAGTTTATCTAGTGCCATTAAACTGGCGCGTTCTGGTTTGGCACACGAAGACAAACCGATGGGATCATTCTTATTTGCAGGTCCAACAGGTGTTGGAAAAACTGAGATTTGTAAACAACTTGCCCGTATTATGGGTGTGAAATTGTTGCGTTTTGATATGAGTGAATATATGGAGCGCCACTCAATGTCTAAATTGATTGGCTCGCCACCCGGTTATGTGGGTTATGATGAAGGTGGCTTGCTTACCGAGGCGGTTAACTCCAATCCACACGCGGTGTTGTTACTTGACGAAGTTGAGAAAGCACACCCTGATATCTTTAATTTGTTATTGCAAGTGATGGATAACGGCAAACTCACTGATGCCAATGGCAGAGAAGTTAATTTTAGCAATGTAATTTTAGTGATGACCTCTAATGTTGGCGCACAAACGGTTAGTCGCGCATCAATTGGCTTTAACGAGCAAGATCACTCGCTAGATTATGAAGGGGAATTACAAAAAACCTTCACCCCAGAATTTAGAAACCGTTTATCTGAAGTCATCTACTTTAATTCACTGAATGAAGAAACCATTGTTTATGTGGTGAATAAGTTTTTATTTGAGCTGGAGTCCACGCTAGAAGATAAAAATGTTGCTTTGATTGTATCTGAGCCAGCACGCAAATGGTTCGCTGTGCATGGTTATGACTCTAAGATGGGTGCTCGCCCAATGTCAAGATTGATTGAAAAAGAAATCCGTAAACCACTCGCTGACGAACTACTCTTTGGTAAATTGGTAAAAGGCGGTACAGTTAAAGTAGGCGTTCAAAAAGACCAAATTATACTTACATTTGGTGCATAAGAGTCTTAATTGAGACCTTTGCATAAATATGAATAATCATCAAAACGCCATTTTTCACCAACTTGACAATTTCATAAAATCACCAATTCGGCAAAACTTGTCATTTTGCTAATCATTCCTACTTATGCAAAAGCCTCAATTAGCAATGACGATAGTTTTATAAAACCACGACAAATAAAGATATTCCTAGTTACAATGTATTTTTTAAAATAAATAATAAGGCAAATAAATGCCAGACAATCAAACAATAAAAAAAGATAAAAAATACAAATTCACACCGCTAGAAAAACGCTTTATTAAAATCTATCTACTACTGGCTGTATTTTATTCTATTGTTAGTGTTTATTTACTTAACACTCCTATTGATGAGTGGGTATTTAACCTAGGGCAATATAACAATCAATTATTGCAGTGGCTTCCAAGAGCACAATATTGGGTTAATATCTCGGTAGCCTACCGAGAAAAAATGATACTATTGTATGTTTTGTATCAGGGGATTTTTTGGTTTATTTTTGTAAGCACAATTGGAATTTTTATTAAGGATTGGGCTTGGTATAAAGAAAATGCAATTTATCTTACTCGTGAAAGAGTTAGGAAAAAATATTTAATGGTGTGTTATATTTTTTTTTTAGGGCTTTTACTCTTTGTAACAATTTTCCTAAATATATTTGAGGGTTCAAATTTTTATATGTTATATGATCAGCTAGATAAAGTAGGAAGGAATAATGATATTCTTCGGTGGAATAGCGTTTATGGCTTTATTTTTAATAGATGGGCGTTAGGTTCTCTTTCTTATTCGGCGACATTCTATTTTATTGTTTCAATATTAACCACAAAAATACTTTTTACAAATAATTTAAATAAAGGAGAATAACAATGAGTTTAACGAATGAAGAGCAGCAACAACAAAATAGCTTAGCAAAAGTTAAATTGGCGGTAGACACTGTTTTTTCTGCACAAGTAGAAACAGCACGAATTTTAGGCGCTAGTGATGATGCACTTAAAGCCATGAATAATACCTTTAAGTTCAAGGGTGGGGCGTACTGGGTATCGCTCAAATTGCCCTTGCTACTCATCAAGAGGGGCAGCGGGCGGTATTGATGTGGCGATTAGTTGGGGTGTTGGAACGCTTGCTGGTATTGGTGGTGCAGCATTGTTCTCTAATCCTATAACGGTAGCCGTAGTTTTAGTTGGTGTAAGTTTTGGTGGTAGTGAGTTTTATAATAATACAGCCAGCAATTCAGTAAAATCAACTCTCAATAACTGGTTTAATGATGATGTTACCTCTGAACAAAAACAACAACAATTCAACGCTATTGTTGATATTTCATCTAGTGAATTCAAACAAGCCCTCGAGCAAGAAAGCGGACAAACGCTAGAAAAAATCAAGCAGAAAACCGATTTTAATGCCAACAAAAATATACCAAAGACTCCAGACTGGGTAGACGATGCCTTAGCAGAAATTAACCAAAACCCACTTAACAAATTCCAAGATTAATTTGATGTTACTGCTAACAATTCAGAATTAAAAGATAGTGTTAAGCAAGTTGAAAATGAATTCAAAGACGAAACCACGACAAATAAAGATATCCCGAGTTATAATCTGTTTATTTAAAATAAATAATAAGGAAAATAGATGCCAGACAATCAAATAATAAAAAAAGATGAAAAACACAAATTCACACCGCTAGAAAAACGCTTTGTTAAAATTTATCTACTATTGACTGTATTTTATTCTATTGTTAGTGTTTATTTGCTTAACACCCCTATTGATGAGTGGGTATTTAATCTAGGGCAATATAACAATCAATTATTGCAGTGGCTTCCAAGAGCACAATATTGGGTTAATATCTCGGTCGCCTACCGAGAAAAAATGATACTATTGTATGTTTTGTATCAGGGGATTTTTTGGTTTACTTTTGTAAGCACAATTGGAATTTTTATTAAGGATTGGGCTTGGTATAAAGAGAATGCAATGTATCGCACTAATAAAAAAATTAGAGATGCAAGGAATAAAAAAAAATACTGGATGGCGTTTGGCGTCTTTTTTTTTGGTGTTTTCACTTACTTATCTATAACCCAAAGTTTATTTATGGGTTCAGAATATTTTATGCTTTATGAAGATTTGGATAAGGTCGGAAGACATAACGATATTTTGGTGTGGAATAAAATTTATGGTTTTACTTTTTATAGAACATTATTAGTATTATTTTTATGGGCAACCGTTTGGTATTTTATACATTTCATTCTAATTACAAAAACACTTTTTACAAATAATTCAAACAAGGAGAATAGCAATGAGTTTAACGAATGAAGAGCAGCAGAAACAAGGCAGCTTAGCAAAAGTTAAATTGGCGGTAGACACTGTTTTTTCTGCACAAGTAGAAACAGCACGAATTTTAGGCGCTAGTGATGATGCACTTAAAGCCATGAATAATACCTTTAAGTTCAAAGGCGGTGCACTGGGTATTGCTCAAATTGCCCTTGCTACTAATCAAGAGGGTACAGTAGGCGGTATTGATGCGGCGATTAGTTGGGGTGTGGGCACTGTTACTGGAATTGGGGCTGCTGCTTTAGTGGCAGTATCAATTTCAAATCCTATAGGAATTGCTATAGTTGTAATTGGCGCAAGTTATGGTGGTAGTGCATTTTATGACAACACAATCAGTGACACAGTTAAATCAACTCTCAACAACTGGTTTAGCGATACTCCTGAACAAAAACAACAAAAATTCAGCATCATTGTTAATGGCGCTTCTTCTGAGTTCAAACAGGCACTCGAAGCAGAAAGCGGACAAACACTAGAACAAATCAAGCAGAAAACCAATTTTAATGCCAACAAAAATATACCAGAGACTCCAGACTGGGTAGACGATGCCTTAGCACAAATTAACCGAAACCCACTTAACAAATTCCAAGATTAGCTTGATGCTACTGCTAACAAT
>NZ_FQTR01000077.1 GCF_900128535.1 bacterium endosymbiont of Bathymodiolus sp. 5 South
GACCTTTGCATAAATAGGGATGATTAGCAAAATCCAATTTTTGCCCAATGGGTGATTTCTTTAAACCTTGTCCTAGCAGGGCTAAGGCTGGGTTTAAAAAATCGCCAAGTGGGTGAAAAGTGGGTTTATGATGATTGTTCCTATTTATGCAAAGGTCTCATTTTAATGATTATATCTGATATCTTAGAGTAAGTTTCTTAAGTTTTTTTTAATTATTCAGTTTTCTTAAGATAATCAGCTTGTTAATAATTGTAATCTTTGCGCCCTGATAGAGCGTGCGCAATGGTGTTAATATCAGCATATTCAAGTTCGCCACCAATGGGAAGCCCGTGTGCAATTCGAGTAATACGAATATCAAATTGTTTTGCCATGTTGCTGATATAGTGTGCGGTTACCTCGCCTTCAATAGTGGCGTTGGTGGCAAGAATGATTTCTTCAATACCTTGCTTGTGTAATTTTTGTTCTAATGCATCTAGACCTAACTCAGCAGCACCAATGCCATCAATCGGTGATAGGTAGCCACTGAGCACAAAATACTTACCTTTATAAGCACTACTTTGTTCAATGGCATGAATATCACTCGGTGTTTCAACAATGCAAAGTTGTGTGTTTGTTCGATGGTTATTAATACAGATATTACAAATATCTTTTTCACTTAAAGTGCGACACGATGAGCAATGCCCAACATGTTCCATTGCATCCATTAAAGCTTTGGCAAGCTCCATGCCACCATCACGATTACGCTCTAATAAATGATAAACAAAGCGCTGTGCGGTTTTTTTACCAACACCAGGTAGGGCACAAAATGCTTTATTAAGCGTCTCAATCATAATTAATCATAATGGCAAATTCATGCCACTTGGTAGGTTCATGCCACCCGTGGCAGCTTTCATTTTGGTGGCAGAGGCATCAGCGATTTGCCCATTAGCATCATTGATAGCGCTTAAGATTAAGTCTTCTAACATATCTTTATCGTTCATCACGCTTACATCAATCTGAATATCTGTTGCCTGATGTTCACCATTAATACTAACTTTTACTGAACCACCGCCAGCATTACCTGTGGCGGTGAGTTGTTTGATTTCTTCTTGTGCTTGTTGCATATTGTCTTGCATTTGTTGGGCTTTTTTCATCATGCCCGCCATTCCACCTTTAAACATCCTTATCTCCTTTTTTTTCGTTGTCAAATTATAATGGTTTAGATATTTCTTTAATGCTATTGGTGTTAATAACTGCCTTAAAAACTTGTTGTAATTTTTGCACACCTTTATCGGCTAAAAAAGTTTCTTGTAGTGTGGCCATTTTTTCATCTCCAGCCTGTGTTTCTTTTTGTGCCAAGGTTTGAGTTTTGAGTTTGTTGGTGTTGATGTTTAAAGTAATATCACCAAAGTTTGCTTGTAGTGTGGCTTGAATAGTAACTTGAATGCTGTTTGTTAGCAAAGTAGAAAATTGCTCATCTAAACTCAGTGTTAGGGTTTGATTATCAGCGCTTTCAAACAAGGTATTTTTGAGTAGTAGTCGCGCTGGTGTATTAAATTCAAGTGTTTGAATTATCTTTTCCCACTCTTGCTGAGAGTTGATATTTAGTGTTGGGTGGGGTGTTGGTTGAGACACTTCAACAATATTTTCTGTGGATTTTTGCTTGGTGCCAGGTTCGGTTTCAAGTTTGGTTTTAGATGTTTGACTTATGTTAGGCGTTTTTTTTTTCGATGAATTTGAATGAAATGAGAGCATACGAAGTAGCGTCATCTCAAACCCGATTTCTTCGCTCGGTGCGAGTGGTAACTCTTTGCTACCATTAATTACTATGTGATAAAACAGTTGTAAATCTTGGTTTGAGATTTGAGCAGATAGTGCTTTAATATCATCAGAAACTTCTGAAGTGTTAAGGATTTGTGCGATTGATACTTGATGAAACAAAGCGCTTAAATCTTTCAATGCGTGCGTTAGGTTTTCACCTTTATGTGATAATTCTTTAGCAAAATTAATACAGGCCTCACCATCTTGATTAAATAAGTGTTTTGCCAAAGTTAAAATATCATCATGATGCACTAAACCAAGCATGGCTTTAATATCTTTTTCCATGACCGAGCCATTACCATAAGAGATAGACTGATCAAGTAGGCTAAGTGCATCACGCATAGAGCCATTACCAAAATCAGCGATTTGACTAAGCGCTAATTCTTCGTACTTTAAACGCTCAGAGTCCATAATGAACTTCAATTGAGCTAAGATTTCTTCGTGTGTGAGTTTCTGTAAAGTGAACTGTAAGCAACGAGAGAGCACCGTCATAGGTATTTTTTGTGGATCGGTTGTTGCTAATAGAAACTTAATATGCTCAGGGGGTTCTTCAAGGGTTTTAAGTAGCGCGTTAAAGCTACTTTTTGAGAGCATATGCACCTCGTCAATCAGATAAATCTTATAACGATTCTTAGTCGGCATATATTGCGCATTTTCTAAAATATCACGCATATTATCAACGCCAGTGTGTGACGCTGCATCAAGTTCTATTAAATCAATTGACTGACCTTTGTCGATTTCAATGCAGGTGGCACACTTACCACAAGGCTTGGAACTAACACCGCTTTCACAGTTGATGGATTTAGCAAAAATTCGTGCAATCGTGGTTTTACCAACACCGCGTGTGCCAGTAAATAAAAAGCCATGATGTAAATTATTGCTATCAAGTGCGTTGATTAAGGTTTTAACAGTATGCGTTTGTCCAACCATTTCACTAAAGGTGTGAGGTCGGTATTTACGCGCTAAAACTTGATAAGGTTCGCTCATGTTAGATTCCGAATTAAAAATGGTAGTGCCAGAATAACCTCCAACACATAAAAAAATTATTACCGTTGCTTCCTTCCGGACCTGGCGGGGTTTATAATTATTTATTGTCAGTGCACCCTGACACTACCAAGACCTATTTTAATTTATATCTGCTTCTATTTTAAGAATTATTTTAAGAATTATTGACAACCCTTAAACGCTCAGGTGTGCCGATGTCTTGCCAGTAGCCCAAGTAGTGTTCACCTGTTAATTGTTTATTGTTAATTGCCTCTTTGAATAGGGTTGAGAGCGGTAATTTCCCATTGTTGTGTAGATGCGATTGAAAGAAATTTGGGTGATAGAGTCCAATGCCTGAAAAGGTGTAAGTCTGAGTATTAGGCAGAGTGATTTTATTGCCAGTTAAAGAGAAATCGCCATTTGGATTGTGCTTAGGGTTATCAATTAATAACAAATGCGCCAATGAATTGTTGGGTAGGGCAAGCGTAGATAAATCGTAATCGTATAATATGTCAGAGTTGATGACAATAAATGGCGCATCTCCAAGCAGTGAAAGTGCTTGAATAATGCCACCAGCAGTCTCAAGTGCATTTTGCTCAATGCTGTATTCAATATTAATACCAAATTTGTCTCCATCGCCTAGGTGTGCTTGTATTTTCTCACCTAAATAGGCAATGTTGATAACAACATCGGTAATAGCAGCATTTTTTAATGTATCAATACTGTGTTCAATAAGTGTTTTATCGTGGACTTTGATTAAGGGCTTTGGTGTGTCTTTGGTGAGTGGCATCATGCGTTCCCCTCTACCTGCCGATAGAATCATCGCTTTCATAAGATGTCCTTGAGTACAGAGAATTCTGGATATTTATCAGCAATCTGTAGGGCATATTTTTTAACCAAGGGGAGATCATTTAGATATTGATGTTTGCCGTCACGCATTGATAGGCGTTTAAAAATACCTAAGATTTTTAAATGTCGTTGTAAACCCATCAGTTCAAATTGCTCTTCAAATTGTGAAAATTCAATGTCAATACTGGCTTGTGTGTAATAATAGTTGAGTAAGGTTTGAATGTCATTTGCTGATAATTCTAAATAGGCATCTTTTAATAAGGAGCATAAATCGTAAGTATTCGAGCCAATAATAGCGTCTTGAAAGTCAATAATAGCAAGCCCATTTTCAGTTAACATAAGGTTGCGTGCATGATAATCACGATGCACAAAAACTTGCAGGCTGTTAAGTGCGTTATTACTAAGAGTGTCAAATACGCTTAAGAGTTGTTGCTTATGATTATCGCTGGTGTCTTTAGGTAAATACCAGTCAATTAATAGTTGCATTTCACCTTTTAGTACAGCGTCATCATAGTAAGGTAAATCGTTGTTTTCATAATCAATTTTTTGAATTTTAACAAGCGCGTTAATGGCTTTTTTATACAAATTAATACAGTTGTCTTTGTTGAGCGTCTGTAGAAAAGTGGTATTGCCTAAATCTTCAAGTAGTAGAAAACCTTGCGCTAAATCGGAGGTAATAATTTTAGGTGCATGAAGATTATTTGCGCTTAATAAAGTGGCAATTTTAACAAAGGTAGCACTGTCTTCTTTTTCTGGAGGCGCATCCATGGCGATAAAGGTATTGTTGTTACGCTCAACTCTAAAATAACGGCGAAAACTGGCATCGTCACTAGCACTAGTGATGACAAAATTCTCATCGTCGAAAAAATATGACAACCAATCGGTAAGTAAGTCAAGTCGCTGATCAATCATTTTTTAATTGTTGATAATGGTTATAGACACATTCCCAATAGTGACCAACTTTTCCATTGTTAATGACACAGTTGTCTATTTGGGTAATCGGCATAATTTCACGGGTGGAACTGGAAATCCATACTTCATCAGCGTTTAAGAGTTTAGCTGTTGTGAAGCCAGATTCTTTAATTTTCAAATGGCAAGCTAGGGCACTTTCCAAGGCTAAATCACGGGTGATGCCTGAAAGAATATAACTATCAGCAGGGTGAGTGTGTAGCGTATCGCCTTTAATCATAAAGACATTTGAGGTTGCACCCTCGGTAACGATATTATCACGATGCAAGATAACTTCTTCCACTTGGGCTTCTTTGGCATTTTGAGCATACATTGTGTTTGCCAAGAGCGAAGTAGCCTTGATATCGCATCTTGACCAACGAATATCAGAACTTGTGATAGCGCTAAAGCCTTTTTCTAAGTGCACTTTATCTTTTGGTGTGAGTGGATTTGACTCAATATAAATAGTCGGCGTTAAATTTTCAAAACTGTGCTTTCTTTGTGTATCAGCACCACGAGTGATTTGTAAGTAGAGTGACTGGTTGTCTGATTGAGAATATTTTAAGAGTTGCTTAAGGGTTTCTAACCATTTTTCGTTTGTATAGGGGTTAGATATCTGGACCGCATCCAGACTTTTTTGTAAGCGTTGTAGATGTGCATCTAGGCGAAACAATTTGCCTTGATAAACTGGGATGACTTCGTAGACGCCATCACCAAATAAAAAACCTCTATCCATAACTGAAATAGAGGCTTTATTTTTTGCAACAAAGTTGCCGTTTAAATAAACCATTAAAGCCCGATTTTCTCTAGTAATCGTGAGAAAAATCCAGATTCAGGTGCATCTTCAAGTGCGATAATTGGCAGTTTTGCAAGGTTTTCACCTTCTAATTTCAGGATCAAGTGAGCGATATTATCGCCTTTATTAATAGGCATTTTAAAATCAGTATTCAATTCAATTACTTGTTGGGATAGCTTGTATTGTCCACGTGGTAGAGTGATTGCCTGTGGCGTTTTAAAGCCAACTTTAATTTGTTTTTTGGTTGAACCGGAAATGGGTATTTTTTTACTAATTTTGTTGATTTTTGTTGTTTCAAAAAAACGGAAACTATAATCTAGGATGGTTTGTGTTTGAGAAGTCCTAGCTTGCGTTCCTACTGAGCCAAGTACGACAGAAATCAACCGCATACCAACGCGTTTAGCGCTAGCAACAAGGTTGTAACCTGCTCTTTTGGTAAAACCTGTTTTCAATCCATCTACTGTGTGGTCGCTCCATAGTAATTTATTGCGATTATGTTGTTTGATGCCATGGTAAGTAAATTCTTTTTGTGAATACCATGGGTAGAACTGTGGAAAATCACGAATGGTTGCCGAGGCAAGTATTGCCATATCCCTAGCGGTAGTGTGTTGGCTTTTATGTGGCAGACCTGAGGCATTTTCAAAACGGGTGTTGTTCATGTCAAGTTTTTTGGCGTATTCATTCATATAAGTGGCAAAAGTACCCTCAGTGCCAGCGATATGTTCTGCTAGTGCTACTGCTGAGTCATTGCCAGATTGAATAATCATGCCCTTGAGTAGGGTTTCTAGTTTGATGGTTTTACCGACTTCAACAAAACTTTTTGAGCCTCCAGTCTGCCATGCTTTTTTGCTGATTTTGACCTCGTCTTTTAAGCTGATTCTGTCATCTTTAATCAGCTGGAAAACTACATAAGCGGTCATTAGTTTGGTTAAACTTGCAGGTGAGCGTTTTTCATCAGCTTTACTTGAGGCAATAACTACACCCGAATTGTGATCCATAACAATATAAGCAGCAGCATTAATTGACGGCGCTTTAGGGGTAATAAAAATCGCTGCTTGAGCATTGAGTGATAATACGCTCAGCGTGATAATTGTGAGTGTAGATAGTTTTTTAGTAAGTGTCTTGTTCATAAATATTATTTAAATCGTATTCCTGTTTTAATTTTTCTGATAATTGATAAACTGCCATCGCGTATCTGTTGTCGTGATTATAACGGGTTAGCACATAAAAATTCCAAAAAGTGAGCCAAATATCTTCATTCATTTTTTGCGGTAAGCGAATAAAAGCCAATTTAGTCTTGTTATTAATGTCTGAATCTATATCCAAGCCCTTATTACGCCAGTGTTTGGCATTTTTCCGTGGTTTGGAATTGGCGCGTTTGGCATGTTTTAGATGTTTGCTATTTAGTGAAATAGGGCGGGCAATTTCCCCATAATCATGCCATTGATGTTTGTCAAAATAATTGGCAATTGAACCAATAGCATCAATAGGGTCTGAGAATAAATCGACTTTTCCATCTTTATTAAAATCAATCGCATAATGGCGATACGAACTGGCAATGAATTGTGGGAAGCCCATTGCACCTGCATATGAGCCTTTAACAGACAAAGGCGCAATGGCGTTTTCACGAGTCATGAGCAAAAAATGCTCTAATTCTTTTTGATAGAAAGCACGACGACGATAATTTCCAAATGCGCGTTTTGCCAGTGTTTTTAGTGTTGAATGAGATCCTTTTTTATTGCCATAATTGGTTTCTACACCTAAAATAGCAACGATAATTTCAGCGGGAACATGGTAGATTTTTTCAGCACGCTGCAATGTTGCTAAGTTGTCTTGCCAAAATTTAATGCCATTTTTAATGCGATTTTCTGTGATAAATAAACCTTTGTATTTATCCCATGACATGGGTGGTTTCTTGACGTGCTTGGTTTTCTTTTTCTTCTTTTTGGTGGTTTTATCAGCAATTTTAAATTTAATAGTGTGAAAGATGGCTGTTAACTTATCTTTGTCAAAATCATGTTTTTCTACCATTTTTTCAATGAAGTTTTGTGTGATTTTAAAATAGGTCGCTGGCACTATCTTGGCCGAAACTATAGATGATACAAGCAGAATAGAAAGTAGAAGTAATTTTAACATTGCTTAGAATTTAGATTAATAATTCGGTGTTTTGTGTTTACGAATTGACATGATAACACCAAAACTCACAAATAGTGTAATCAGTGATGAGCCACCATAACTAACTAGTGGTAATGGGACACCCACCACAGGAAGTAAGCCAGATACCATACCAATGTTAACAAAAACATAAGTAAAGAAAATAAGCGCTAAACTTGCACCTAGCAATTTAGAAAAGGTATCTTCTGATTCGAAAGCAATGAAAAAACAACGCCAAATAATTAAACCGTAAAATAATAATAGTAATAATACACCTAAAAATCCTAACTCCTCGGCGATAACTGCAAAAATGAAATCAGTCGCATGTTCGGGTAAGAAATTTAGTTGAGATTGTGAACCTTGCTCAATACCTTTGCCCAATAGACCACCAGAGCCAATAGCAATTTTAGACTGTAAAATATGATAACCCGCACCAAGCGGGTCTAAACTTGGATCAATCATTGTCATAATGCGCTTCTTTTGATAGGTCATTAATAAGTAATTCCAGGCAACATAACCACTCCCAACGAACAGACTAAAAATCGCACTAAGATTGAGCCATTTGCTGTGCTTGATAATTTGAATGCTAAATCCTGAGAAAAACAACACATATAGTCCACTAGCACCAATGAGTAGCGATGTGCCTAAATCAGGCTGTTTGGCAATCAGTAGAACCGTAACAGCAATTGCAACAATTGATCTAAGTACTGATGTAGGTTGTGGTGGTAGTGTTTTTTCACTAAGAATTGAAGCAATCGCAATTGGTATAATAATTTTCATTAACTCTGATGGCTGAAAACGCATAAAGCCTAAATCTAGCCATCGTTGGGCACCACCACTACTGGAGCCAAATAGTAGCACTAATAACAGCAAGAAAATACCAAGTAGCATTAAATAAGGGGAATAACGCCTGAGTAAATAAGGCGGTATTTGTGCAACAATCAACATCACACTAACGGCAAGTACAAAGTGCACTGTTTGTTTGACGACCAACTCTGTTGATTCAGAGGCACTATAAAGTATTAATAAGCCAAACATACTCGTACCCATTAGTATTAAAAATAATGGCGTATCCATTTTGAAATAATGCCAATAATGGCGAAACTTATCAATTTGTGTCATAGTAATAACAGACCGACTAATCTTGCATCAGATAATAATAAATTAAAACATCGGCAAGCCGATTCACTATTCATACTTTCAACGCCAATGTTCATTTGTTGTAGTGCGACTTGTTGTAGTGGATTTAAAAATTGACTATATTCACCAGTGCCGATAATCAAAATATCAATATCATCTTTTGAGCTGAGTGGAAATAATGCTATTTTATCCAGTTGCTCTAATGTTAAATTAGGGGTTTGCATATGGTGCTTAGGTGAGATAAAGCAGGGCGTACTAAGCGTTGTATGTGACAAAGTCACTATGCTATTTTCTATGGAAACAACGCTATTTTGATTATTGTCTTGCTGATTAAATTCCACTTTGGAAAATTGGTGTATTTAAATGATGTTGGAGATAGTATTATAACAGCCAAAGCTTTGTATAAATTTATTTATCTTTGTGAGACCTTTGCATAAATAGGAACAATCATCAGAAACCCACTTTTCACCCACTTGGCGATTTTTTAAACCCAGCCTTAGCCCTGCTAGGACAAGGTTTAAAGAAATCACCCATTGGGCAAAAATTGG
>NZ_FQTR01000078.1 GCF_900128535.1 bacterium endosymbiont of Bathymodiolus sp. 5 South
CTTTGTTCGTCTTCAAAGTATGGCAAAGATGCTTGCTTAACTCTACCTAGATCATCATAATGAATATCAGAGATGATCTTGCGCCCATCAAATCCTGTGTGTTGTTCTTTAGTTTTGCGGTTAAAGGCATCAAAGTAGGTGATTTTAGGAGAGGAGCCACTTGTTGTTGTGGTCACCTTGTAAACAATCCCTGCGTCGCTCTGGTTGGCATCAGTTTTCCACCACTCATAGTTGGTAGTTGTGGTGGTGCCGTCGGCTCTTGTTTCTTTGGCTTGCCTGCCGAGTGCATCATACTCCCAAGTGGTAGTTAGTCCATTTGGACCTGTTAAGGTTAAAACATTGCCTGTTTTGGTATCAAAGGTTTTGGTTTCAGAGTGTCCTAGGGCATTGGTGGTTTTGACTGGAAACTTGCCATCAGTAGAATACTCAACGGTTGTGCTTCTACTCACAATACCACTGCCTGTTATTGTACTTTTGGTTTTGTTGCCAAAACTGTCGTATTCATAAGTGGTGGTAAGAGATTTATTAGTATTTGGCGCTATGGTTTCACTTTTCAGTAGTCCGTCGCTGTTATAGGTAAAACTTGAGGTGCGGGTGATGCTTGGGGTGTTTATTGCACCATGGGTCACTTCGGCAGTTTTCAATCTACCTAAATGCCATTTAGCGCTATCATTATCATAAGTATTGATTGTCTCTGTTGTGAAATTAACACTCATAGGATTAGTCGTAGGATACATAACTGTTGTAGCTGATGCAAGGTTATTGCTTGTAGCACCAGCACCAGTAACAGTAGGTTTATAATGAGCAACAGAAAGGCGACCAATATTACCATACTCATCAATATTTGAATTCATTATAGCGGTGGATTTAATAAGATCACCAGAAGTAAAACCATAAACATCGTTTCGGTTTGTGTATAGGTCAACTGAGTGGACTTTGCCACTATGACTAATGCGTTGCTTATATTGATTGAGTTGTCTATTGAGTAATTGTTTTGTGCCGTCACCATTATCAAGGTATTCTTCTATTGAGGAAACTTGCCCAGTATAAGGGTAATCTTGCCTATATTGAGTGCGAGTCAATTTTAGAGCGTGAGTCAGTTCAACATTATCTAAATAATCATCTCTGGCTTCAATCCAACCAAAGCCTAAACTACCTCTACCTTTAAGGTTGACTTTAGCATCACCATATTTGTAATAAGTAGCATCTTTCCAATTGAAGAGATTGGTTCTTGTTTCAACAGATGAGACCACTAGTCTGGCATTTTGAATATCAATGTTTGGATACGCACCATTTGTACCTTTAGTATAGACGGATGGGTCAGTAAGTGGTTTATAGTCAAGCCATGTAGTGGTGCCTGTACCTGTAATAATGCTTTTGAGTAGTGGTTTGCTGGTCACATTTGTCCAAGATCTGCAATCTCCTGTTGTGTCACATTTTAAGAAATCAGGCAAGCCATCACCTGATACATCAACAATACGCACACCTGTGTCAAAATTACCAGAGTCATTCCAATGAGAAATTGCTATTGGTGGTTTCCAGTTATCATTGAGTTTCCAACCTGAGCCAGTGTTTATCCAAGCTTTGCACTGTCCTGCTGTATCACATTTTAAAAAATCAGGTAAACCCTCACCGGTTACATCGACAATACGCACACCTTTGTCGATACTCTTAGAGCCATTCCAATGAGAAATTACTACTGGTGGTTTCCAGCTATCATTGCGTTGCCAACCTGAACCAGTGTTTATCCAAGCTTTGCAAGCCCCTGCTGTGTCACACTGTAAGTAATCAACCAAACCATCGCCATTCACATCTAAAATACGAACACCATAATCCCTTATAACTCCTGAATAATTACCAGCAATAGCCGTTTGGGGCTTATAGGCATCATCACGCTTCCAACCTGTCCCTGTATTAATCCATGATTTGCAATCAGTAACTGAGCCCGATGATAACTCGCACTGCAAAAAATCAGGCAGGCCATCGCCGGTTACATCAACAATACGCACACCATTGTCAATATTATTAGTGCCACTCATATAAGCAATGACCACTGGTGGTTTCCAATTATCATTGCGTTGCCAACCTGAGCCAGTGTTTATCCAAGCTTTGCAAGCCCCTGCTGTGTCACATTGCAAGAAATCAGGCAAGCCATCGCCGGTTACATCAACAATACGCACACCATTGTCAACACTCTTAGAGCCACTCATATAAGCAATGACCGCTGGTGGTTTCCAGCTGTCATTGCGTTGCCAACCTGAGCCAGTGTTTATCCAAGCTTTACACCGTCCTGCTGCGTCACATTGTAAATAATCAACCAAACCATTGCCATTCACATCTAAAATACGAACGCCCTTACCATTAATAATTGTTTTAGGTTTGTAGGCATCATTACGCCTCCAACCTGCCCCTGTATTAATCCATGATTTACAATCAGTAACTGATGATGATGCACACTGTAAAATATCAGGCAAGCCATCGCCGGTTACATCAATAATACGCATCTTAGAAGAAATTACCGCTGGTGGCTTCCAAGTATTATATCTATGCCACCTGGTAGGCTCTACATAACCGAATCTTTTCCAGCTAAATTTCATTTTTGGCAAATATTTATCACCTATCTGTTCTTGCAATGAAACTAACTGAGTTCTTTTAGGAATGGTGCCACTATATTGATATTCTAGGTTATAACTTCTTGCAAGGTTGTTTTCTGCATAAGTGGTTATTGTTTTTAAGCGTTTAGTCTGAGAATACTTAGCACCTGCTTGATAAGCTATAGCCTTGTCTTCTCTATCCTCATAGTTAAATCTCACTGAATTGTTGCTGTAATTAATGCGACTAAGTGTGTATTCGCCATTTACATGGTCTTCACTATAAACATAATCAATAGCATTACCTGAAGCATCCGTGATTTTATTCACTACCCAAAGCTTAACGACACTCTTGCCTTGTACTTCAATCTTGGAATCACCCGTATTACCATACTCAAAGGTTTGCCCACTTTTAGTGTCAACCGTCCAATAATTGCCAGTGAATTTAACTCTACTAAAAGTATCAATCTCAGTGCGATATTCTGAACCTGATTTACCCTCTTGCCCCCTAATGGCAATTAGGCGCTGTCCATCTAGACAATATCTGTCATTATCATCATAACCAACCCCACCTTTCATACCGTCAGTAGCAATGGTTTTATCACAACGATAAATGGCTGATGAGCCACCTAATTTAAATCCTATGCCAAGTAACCCATTACCTGAATTAGAATTATAATAAATTGAAAGCTCTGGTTTCATGCCACTGATACCCGGTGGCACAATAATTGGAATGGCATAGTTAGCACTACCTTGTTCTACACTAAGTGCACCTGCTGTAGAACCCACTAAAGCTGAAGTATCAAGATCAAAAACACTACTAAACTTGACAAGGAAATAAACTTGATAAGCCTAAAAACAGCACTGTAAAACTTGGGGCAAGTAGTGTTTTGATGCGTTTCAATAATACCAGTATATTTATTACAAATAGTTTGTTCAGTATTTTAATTTTCATCATTGTTAATCCTTTGTTATGCGTATTGTTTTTATAAATCTTATCTTAAAGCGTCTAGTTGCGCTTTAATGTCTTTAATCTTTTGTTGCTGGAGAGCTCGTTGTTTGTCTAATTCTTTTTGTTGTTGCTCGCTCAATGACACCGCTGGCAAATCTAACCCAGCAATAAGACTGTCCATCTTAGCAATAATGCCATCTGCCTCAGCAATGAGCGCATCTGTTTGTTTGATTTCTTCTTTATCTAGTGGTGGCAGTGGCTTAGGGAAGCCTGGTGGTAAACGCGGATCGTTATTAACAGCCTCGCTACTTGCTTGGTTTGAATTGTTGTTGGGGTTAAATGGGTCTTGGGTTTGTTTGGTATTGGCTGGTGTGTTAGTGGTGTTACCTAGTGTTGCTTGTGAGCGGTTATCAACTGAGGTATTCGCATTAGATGGCGTGATAACCGAAACACCAGATTGAGTATCCTGATCATCTACATTCAAAGAGACAATAAGCCCTGCTATTAACGCAATAAAAATAATGGAAATTAAGGATTTTTGTTGTGTTTGGGTCATTTATTAATGTTGTGTGAAGAACATAAAATTTATGTAGCAAACATGAGTATAACTAACAATTGTTTTATTTGCAATAATAAATTAGAAAAGACAAGTTAAACCTAGAATAAAAACAACACTAACTTGGCAGTTTATAGGGGAATTTGATTAAGCTCAAAAATTGGCAAAAGCATCGCCAAAACAATAAAGAGCACAACGCCGCCCATAATCAATATCATTATCGGTTCAAAAGTATTAACCAGTTTTGTGGTGTAGTGGTCAATTTCATTTTCTTGATTTTGTGCAGCTTTATTCAGCATTTTTGCCAACTGCCCGCTACTCTCGCCACTGGCAAGCATATAAAGCGTTACTGGTGGTAAAGCGTTATATTGTTTAAATGCTAAAAACAAGGATGAGCCTTCACGCACTTTTTCTCTGGCTTTTAAAATGGCTTGGCGCATTGGCAGGAAATTCAGCGCCATTGCTGAATTAGTAAGTGCGGTAATCACAGGTGCACCACTTTCATACAATAAAGAAAAAGTGCGTGCAAAGCGTATAGCATTAGTGATGATTATTATTTTCCCAATCACAGGTATTTTGACCAATATACTTTGCATTTTTTCTTTAATACTGGGTTTTTTAAGTAACAGCTTACTGCCAAATATCAATGCCAATAAAACAATTAAAATTGTCAAAGAGTACTCGGTTAAAAATTCATTGAGTTGAATAACAAAAATGGTAATTTCTGGTAATGGTTGACCAGAATCCTGAAAAACTGCTGCAATCTGTGGCACAATAAAAATCAAGAGCGAATAAACCACAACCATTGCAATAACAGAAACAATAACTGGATAAATCATCGCAGCAGAGACTTTCGCTCTAAAATGCTGTTGTTTCTCAATGTCTATTGCTAACGCCTCTAACACATTGCCTAGTTTTGCACTTGCTTCACCCAACTCAACCGTTGCAATATAGTAATCTGGAAATTGCCCATAATTTGAACCCAATGATTTTGCCAAACTCTGCCCTTGCAAGATCTGTGAGTGCGTGTGTTTGATGACTTTTACAAGGTGTTTTTTATGGTGATTTTGCAAAATTGTATTGAGCGCTTGTTCAACAGGAATAGAAGCTTGAATGAGTGAGCCTAATTGACGCGTTAACATGGCAATATCAGCCATACTTAAGTGCTTTTGAAATAGATTCTTTGCTTTTTTTAATGATTGTTTGCTGGGCTTAATATTTAAAATAGTTAAATGCTGCTCTTTAAGTTGAGTGCGTGCGCTTTTAATATGGTCACTCTCAATAAGCCCACTGACTTGTTTTTGTTGTTGGTTAATAGCTTGATATTCAAAAACAGGCATACATTTTATAGGGAAACAACTCTAATCGCTTCATCTAGGCTACATTGCCCTTGTATTACTAGCTCTATGACTTGGTCTTTTAAAGTGAGCATTTTTCCTTGAAGATGAGTGTTTATTTGATTTTCATCAGCACCGCTGTGAATCATTGCTCTGAGTTCAGTATCAACAACTAACAATTCATACAAACCACTCCTACCTGAAAAACCACTATGATGACAGTGCTCGCAAGATGAGGCGCTATAAATAACACCGGGCTTATCTAGACCTAATTTTTCTTGTTCTTTTTCATTGGTTGTATGCGCTTGTTTACACTCAGGACACAAGGTTCTGATCAGTCTTTGTGCTAACACGCCTGAGAGGCTAGAGGCTAATAAAAATGGGTCTATGCCCATATCTTTAAGCCGAATAATGACATCTTTGGCGCTATTCGTATGCAGCGTAGAAAAAACTAAATGACCCGTTAAGCTAGCCTGCACGGCAATCTGAGCAGTTTCTTTATCACGAATTTCACCCACCATCACAATATCTGGGTCTTGTCGTAAAATTGCTCTTAGTCCTTTAGCAAAAGTCATGTGAATACTATCATTGATTTGAGTTTGATTAATGCCATCAATATAGTATTCAATAGGGTCTTCAATGGTGGTAATATTTCTTGATTGGTTGTTTAAGACACTGAGTGCTGCATAAAGCGTCGTGGTCTTACCAGAGCCAGTCGGACCAACAACCAAGATAATGCCACTAGGTTTTTGAATTAAGTCGTGAATTTTTTGATAGATGTCATCATTCATTCCAAGCTGTTTGAGTTGCAATCTCCCAAGTTGTTTATCTAACAAGCGCATCACCACTTTTTCTCCTTTGCCAGATGGGATGATAGATACGCGTATGTCAACCGCACGACCACCTAATTGCAGTGAAATTCGACCATCTTGTGGTAAACGCCTTTCAGAAATATCAAGGTTGGCCATGACTTTAATGCGCGACACCAACAAAGGGGCAATCTTTTTTTGTGGCTCTAGTACCTCTTTTAATAGCCCATCTAAGCGAAAACGAATACGAATACGGGCTTCATAGGGTTCAATGTGAATATCAGAGGCTCCTTGTAAAATAGCTTGTGCGCATAAGGCGTTAATAAGACTAATAATCGGTGCTTGGTCATCAGAATCTAGCAATTCTATTGGCTCAAATAACTCCATTGCAATATCATCTAAGGTTTTATCTTGCTCCATATTGTGACTAAAATCTTGTAAATTATTCAGTGCACCACTTTCATAATGCGTTTGTATTTTCTGCATTAAAGATTCTTGCGAGATTTGCTCTAATTGAAAGACACCGTATTTGCGTCTAATTTCTAATAAAGTAGAAGCCTCAGGCAATACAGCGTAACTTAAGGCATCACCTTCTAACAATAATTTAAATTTTTTGCTAAACAAATAAGGCAATGAAACATCATTCATCTTCATACCAATTATCTTCTAAATCAACGCTAACTTCTTGGTTGCTTTTACTGCTTTCTTGAGTGGGCTTTATCTCTGCACTGGTTTTCTTTTTACCAGCGATACTATAATCTGGAAAAAGGTCATCAAAGCTATCTTTTCCCATATTTTTTAGTATTCTCTTTGCTTGGATATAACTATATTTTTGTCGACTAATGTCATCTATATTATCCTTGGTAAGAATAGTAGGTCTAATAAAAATCAGCAAATGGCGCTTATCATTTGTTTCAGTGTCATAACGAAACAAATGCCCTAAAATAGGGATATCACCCAACAAAGGTACCTTATTGTGTTTCTCACGCACATGATTGTCAATCATGCCACCTAACACTAATATTTTATTATTCTCCACCATTACCGTTGTTTTGATTTTTCTTTTTGAAGTGATCACATCTACAGCACTAGCAGACGGCACCACATTAGAAACTTCTTGTTCTATTTTTAATTTAACCCCACTACCTTCGTTAATTTGAGGTTTGACCTTTAAAGTAAGTCCAACATTTTTACGCTCATAATTTTGAAATGGATTGGAATTATTGCTACTAAGTTGTGTATTGGTAATAAAAGGCACCTCATTACCCACAATAATTTCAGCCTCTTCGTTATCTAAAGTAACAATGGAAGGTGTGGATAAAATATTGGCATTACCCAAACTGTTTAGCGCATTAATAACCATACCTAACGCACTGGTAATTTTGCCATTTGCATCTTTATTCTGTTTGCCAAAAAGAAAACTGACGCCAGGTTTGAGTGAATTTACCAATTTGGACGAGCCAGCAGACTTATTTGTTAATAAAGAGGGTATTTGCTCATTAAAATTAATCATTCCCATGCCGTTATCATTACCACCTAGCCATTGAATGCCCAATTCATTGATATCTGATGAAGTAATTTCAGCAATCACAGCTTCAATTAACACCTGTGCACGCTCAACATCAAGTTTATTGATAACTTCTTTAACACTTAAAGTGATTGCCATTGGTGCAGTTACAACAATAGCATTAGTTGCATCATCTGCTTGAATGTTAATTGCTGATTTTTTTTTCTGGACTGCGCTACCTATCTGTTTCGCAACCCCTTGCAAAATAGGCAACATACTTTTGGCATCAGCATGCTTTAAATAAATGACTGAAGTAGAGCCAGATTCTCCTCGCTTATCTAGTTCAATAATTAAAAACCTTGCTTTCAATCGTTTAGCTTTATTACCACCAATAATAATTTGGTTGCTTTGTGCATTTGTACTAATCGTAAAATTAGAATGTCTTTTATTTTTAATCAGCAATGAGGTTAATACACCTGCCAGTTCTGTCGCGCTTGAATTTTTAAGTGAGATAATTTCATAATCATCGTCAACTTTTTGGTCTAAGAGGCTGACCATATCCTTGATACGCTTAACACTAGCGGCACTATCCGTCATAATAATACTGTTAGAAGGTTGGTAAGCAGCTAGATATCCATGCTGAGATGTCAAAGGGCGCAAGATAGCGATCAACTCCTTTACTTCTACATTTTTAACCGCAAGTACTACACTAATGATTGAATCACCTGCAAGATGATTAGGTGGCGTGTTTTTGGTGGCATTTTTTGGCAATATCTTATCAAAATCATCCCCTGAAATAACCACATAGCCATGCACTTGCAAAATAGATGTAAAAAATTGATAAAGTTTTTCATCGTTAATATCTTGATTACTCACTACATTAACTTTTCCTCTCACTCTAGGGTCAATAATAAAATTTTTACCCGTTGCTTGAGAGACAGTATTAATCAATGTGCGAATATCCGCATTTTTCAAATTAAGTGTCAATGCGTGGGCTGAGGATAGCACAAACAATAAAGTCAGAAAAGTATAAATAAATCGATGTTTTTTGTTCATATTAAGAGCCTAAATTCAAATTCTAAGTGCAAATTTTTTGTTGGTTAATAATACCTGATTCAAACACCATTTTTGGTGTTTGATAATTCAGGCATTTTCTTGCCTTATTATTCGACAACCTTATTGACTTGTTGTTCAAGATTGTCAACCACAAACAAGCATGTGTGCTTACTGATAACAATAACGCCACTTCTAGTTAATGTGCTAAAACTAGCACAATGAGACCTTTGCATAAATAGGGACAATCATCAGAAACCCACTTTTCACCCACTTGGCGATTTTTTAAACCCAGCCTTAGCCCTGCTAGGACAAGGTTTAAAGAAATCACCCATTGGGC
>NZ_FQTR01000079.1 GCF_900128535.1 bacterium endosymbiont of Bathymodiolus sp. 5 South
GAATATCCTCGATACGCCAAAATACCATTTTTGCCATCAATCGAAGAGATGGAGGATTCTGTTGCTGGAACGCCTGCTAAGCCTGGGATATATTCAATCATAAACAATAAGTTAAATGTTTAATAAAGATAAAAATTTTACGCTTTTATTGTAAGGTTATGGTTGCTTTATAACTAACTTGCTATTGATAAACTAAATTTTGGATAATTTTGATACGGTTTGGT
Organism: bacterium endosymbiont of Bathymodiolus sp. 5 South; assembly: GCF_900128535.1. Taxonomy (GTDB): domain Bacteria; phylum Pseudomonadota; class Gammaproteobacteria; order PS1; family Pseudothioglobaceae; genus Thiodubiliella. The sequence goes on from NZ_FQTR01000079.1 coordinate 225, forward strand.
GTTTTGGTGTTGTCTAAAATTATCAAGGTTTTTAAAAACACCCTTAATACTAAAATAAACCACTCTGCGATTCTTTTTGCGGATAAAAAACGCCAATAATAACAAAAGGATTGCTTGCCCAGCCGTGAAATTGCTTAGTTGTGCCTAAAAATAACAAGATTTCACAATTTTCAACAAATCCAAGATACTTATCTTTTACTTGCTGAACGGCTTTTTCTTCATCTCCCACACACCTTTGAAGACAAGTCCAATACAAAGCACCAATTTCCCAGTCTTCTATCATTAGAGTGGATTGTTTGCCATTAATATCTTCAAATTTATATGAAAATTTATAGGGTAGTTTATCCGCCAATTTCAACTCTTTTTTTACCTCTGCCTCTGTTTGAAAAAGCGAGAGTTGTTGTGCTTTTGCTTTTAAGGTAGCTAATTTTTCTGGGTTCCACTCTCTATCCACCTCTTCAACAATAAAATCAAGAATTCTGGTAGGTTTAAAAGTTGCTAAAGACAGTTTGTTATATTTGTTGGCTTTTTCAATTAAAACACTTAAATCATCATAAACATCGCCTCTATTAACAACCTCTTTACGCTTAAACCAATTTTGCTCCGTGCCCAATAATTCAACAACCTCCAAAGAGTCTAAATTTAAAACTTTATGGCTTTCTGGCCTAACATCAGAGGTATTAAGCTCTAAGTCCAGTTCTATCCACTGCCATTTTTTGTATTGTTGGTTTCTTTCTAACGCCCTAAAAGGCAATGGATAAATCCTAACCCAGCTGCCATCTTCTAAAAAACCAGCAGTACAAACCAATTCATTATATTTAGTGGATAAGGTTGGATAAGTTTTGACACTAATTAAAACCTTGGTTAGCATATTTACAGATGAATAGTTTGGGTATTGTGATGATTAGCAAGATAATCACTCACACAATGGCGATGGCATTCGTGATGCGATTTTTCAAAACAAGTAAGTGCAATTCTTTGATATTTTTTTTGTAATGCCAATACTTGATTAAGCGCTTCTTCTCTATCAGGCAGTGTGGTTTCGTATTCGTCAAACAATTTTTTATAAGATTCTTGAGAATCTAAATCCTGCCTTTTGTTAGACTCTATGCCCAGTTGCGGAATATGAATATAATCAATGCCCACTTTTGGCAATAGGTTATTGAGTGTTTTATAACTAAAGCCAAATTTACGACTTAATGGATTTTTGCGTACATCGCATAACAACTTGACATCGTTTTTAATGAGTTTGTTGATATAAGCCTCTAGACTAATGCCTTCATAGCCAAGCGTGTAAATTACAGTTGTATCTTTGGTTATTTTTGCTTGTTCTTTTTGAATCTTAGCTTGTTCTTCACTGTCGCACACTCTATTGATGATTTTGCTGTTAATAGCATAATAAGGATAATTTTTATACACAAAACCAATCAAATTATCGCCCGCCATTTGTCTGTGTTCTTTAGGGTATTTAAATAATTGGTTAGAATCCGCAGTTTTCATCCAAGCCATAGAGTTTTGCTCAAGCAGTTTTATCTTTTTATCAATAACTTCAACAAATCCTGCTTGCTCTAAGGTGTTAATATCTTGGTTGAGTTGAAGGGAATAACAACCGAATTGATAAGGAATAAATTCATAACCCATCGAGTGCTGCTGAGAAAATAAAAAGCTGTGTTTTTGTAGGTCGGTTTGACTAACGGCATGATTAATAACCCTAAGCAGACTTAATAAAAATCGTTGACGATAAAATGTTGGTTTAGTGCTCATAATTATAATTTTACTCAATCTTTGTCTTCAATAATTTTTATCTCATCGGCAGTAAGGTCATAAAGTTGATAAACCATCGTGTCGATTTTGGTTTCTAGGGCAGTGGTGTCTTTGCCGTTTTGCTTACCCTTAATAATTGTATCCGTTAATTTTTCAAAAGGAGTAGTGTCTTTAAGGTGGGTTAATTTTGGGAGTGGAAAAGTTTCAACATATCTTGGCTTAAATCTAAAATATCCATTTGCCAATATAGTTCCAGTTTGCTTTAAATACCACCATAAAAGTTGGGAATTGAAAATAGACATATAAAACCTGTAACTTTCCTTGATTTCAGGATATTTGATATATCCATATAAAGTTGTTGTTTGGTAAAACTCTCCATTTTTGTCGTGAGCAAAATTACCACCCAAAGATATATCGGGCTGAGTTATTTTCTCTTTATTGAACAAAATTAAATTTTTTGGATAAATGTATTTAAACCAATGGTCATCATTTTTTAACTTACCCTTCTCACGATTTCTTAAAACTGTTTCGCATTCTTTCAAGTAAATATAACCATTGGGGAATTTATTTTTTATATCAGCCTCGCTGTATAAAACAGCCTGATCTTTGTTGTTTTCATTCAGAATATAATAAGGAAAAATAACCACTTTATCGGCGTTGAGTGTTTCATATCGGTGCACATCGCAGCCTTTTAAAAGCGGTTTAACCAATCCTTTTTCAATCAATATTCGCTTGTTTAATTCTTTTGAATAGCATTCCAGTAGTTCGTTTTTTTCAACAACATCAGTTAAAAAATAAACACTGTCCTTGCTTGTGGCAATTCCTTGAAATATTTTTGCGAAAACATCGCTTACCTTAAGTGGCTGCTGACTTATTTTTTCTAAAATGTTGTGGGTTTGCCGATTCGTTAAAATCCAACTGTCATCACTCAGTTTTTGATTTTCAATTTTCGAAAAATCATCATCCGACAAACTTTTTAAATAGCACTCTAACTCTAAATTGGTTGTTAAGTTTTTCGTCAATTGGGTGTAGTTCAATTTTGAACATTGCATTTTATTAAACCACACCAAACTGGTGTAAGTTGACGCATTGAAAACCTGATAAGCATCGAATGAAATAAGTTTGTAAATATTGTTTTTGCTAACCTCTCTCAAACCTTTCCCAAAATCAGAATTAACCCATTTATGTGGCATTATGTAATTCAAAACACCTTTTTTGGACAATAAATTCAGCCCTATTTCCGTAAATAAAACATATAAATCGTAACTGCCTGTTGACGATTGGAAAATTGACTTATATTCTTTAGACACTTTTCTTTCTATGCCCTGCACTCTCATATACGGCGGATTGCCAATCACAATATCAAAGCCGTTTTTAATGCCAAACATCCACTCGGGGTCAAACCAATCCGAAACGGCGTTTTGATTATACAAATCCCAGTGCACGACTTTTTTCATGCTTTGTTCAATCTCTGGGCTGATACCTGTTGGCTTTAAAGTTTGTAACATTTGCTCACGAATGTCTTTGTCCTTATTGCGATATTTGCGTTTGGTTTTGAGGGTTTTAGCGGTGAAATAACTGTGTCTAGTTTCGGCTAATTCTTTTTGTAATACGGTAATATTTCCATCAAACAAACCTATTGTTTCTTCTTTTGGCGTTTCAATTTTCCCCAAAGGTAATAAGGTATTGGCAACAATAAACTTGGTTTCTAAATTCGGCAGGGCTTTGATGCCATAATTTTCTTTATCTTTATCAGCAGTTTGCTCAATAGTGAGACTGATAAAAAATCGCAGTTTGCAAATTTGAATGGCTATCGGCTGAATGTCTACGCCGTAAATACAATTTTCAATCAACATTAGTTTTTTACCATAGGCATTATATTTATTTGCCTCAGAAAAAATCTGCTTTATCGCATCAACGGTGGCATTTTTACTCACTTCATCAGTTATTAATTCGGCTTTAGTTAATTGTTGTTGTTTGAAGTGCTCATTCTCAAAGTCTATTTTGTCTAAAATAAAAACCAATCTTTGCAATATGCCCATCGGATAGGCACCCGAACCTACGGCAGGGTCTAGGATTTTTAGATTGTCAATGGCAATAATCACGCTTTTAATTTCTTGCTTATTGAAGGGGTTTTCACCCTCAACAAATAAAGTATCAATCCGGCTCTTGGTTAAATCGGTATGGGTTTTAAAATGCTGCTTGAGGCTCTCATCCACCATATAAGACACAATCTCTCTGGGTGTGTAAAAACTGCCTGTGGCTTTGCGGGCTTGCTCCCCCGTTTCTGGGTTATAAGTCGCCAGTAGATTTTCAAACACTTTACCGAGTAATTCAGGGTCAAGGGCAACATCGATATCGGTTGAAGTACTTTCCTCAACGGTAAATTGGTATTGATTGAATAAATCAATCAAGCCCAAATTCTTTTCATCATTATTAAAAAACAAATCATTGGAAAATTGCAATTCATTCTTTGGATTATCAGAAAAACCATCAATACGAATGGCGCTTTTAACAGGGCGGATGGCTTTGTCTTTATCGTATTGCTGTTTTTCTTCATCACTGGCCTCACGATCTAAACACTCAAATAAACCACCATTTAAAAACGGAGTTTGCTCAAATAATGCCATGATTTTTTGCTCATCTTTATCGATAAAATAATCTTGATAACGATAAATATTGGTGGCAAGATAATTAGTATTGTTGGCTTTGCCATTAGTAGTTCTACGAAAACTCCTGTTGTTTTTTTCCTCTGCAGTAATTTGACGATTTAGCGTAGCAAAAAATAAATTTTGTAAAATGGCTTTGTAAAAACTACTGTTTTTTTCATAAACAATCAGTTTTTTTAATTTTTCTAACTCAAATAAATCTTTATTGATTAAGTCTTTTTCTTTTAAAAACCATACGAATAAAATCCGTGTTAAGAGGCGGATTAAACTGCTTTGAGTGTGGTGGTTGTCGTTTTCATCATTGGGAAATGTAACTTTTTCTTGGGCTTTTTCGTACCAAATAAACAATTTTTGATAAAACTCTTGGCTAAGTCCCTCAACGGCAAAAGCGGTTTTTAAATCTTCTAAGGTGGAGTGTTTATTAAGCAGCTCAAATCGTTGTTGTGCAGTTCTTGTTTTTGCCCCCTTGCCAAAAAGATAAGTGTAGCGTTTACTGGCGGTTTGTTTTTTCTCAAAGCCCTTTTCGCCAAATTCATATTCAATGGCTATAAAACTAAAACGCCATTGTTCGTTGTCCTCGTCCACAAAAACTGCAATTGCACCATCAGCAGTACCTACTTTTTGAGCCACCATCTTACGCAAAGCCACTCGGTTTCGTTCGAGTTTGGTGTTGGGTTTAATATATATTTCAAAAACGGGTAATTTTTTGTCGTCTTTAACGGTAACAAATCCTAATTGCTCAAAACTTTTAATATCATTGTTATTGATTTTTATTACCTCAAGCAGCCCAGAAAAGTTAAATTTTTCCCTTAAAAAACTTAAATATTTTTCCTTGTTGTAGACTTGTTTTAAAAAATTCATTATTTTTTAGACATAAGATTGTGAGATGACAATCGTTGGTGTTATGTCGTTAGCATTCTCTTGCGTTATTTCCATTTCAATGTGGCTATTAACATCGTATTTGTTGATGATATTTAAGAGTCTTTCTAAAACAACCAGTGGCTTAATACCTTTGCTATTTTTTTCTAGTTTATTGATTTTTGTTACCAACGATTGGAAGCGTTTATTCTCAATTTGCTCAATGGCTTGTTTTAATTTTGCTTTTTCACCAGCATTGGCGTTTGGGAAGTTATCAAACGCTTTTAAGATGTTAATGGCTTTTTTTTCAGTGGTTGAGAGCAATTTATTGTTTGATTGATTGATGATATTTTTCTGTTCTACTTCAAACTCTGATAATGCTGATAATACTTGGGGGTAATGTTTGTCATGTAGTGCCTCGGCTTTGGTGTTGGGCGTGCATTTTAATAATTTAGCAGCATTGATAAAGCCGTAATTTTCAATCTCATCGTCCACCTTGTAAAAACGAGCACTGCCTTTATTTTTTGTGCGGGCAAAAACCAAGGTTTGTTGTTGCAATTTTTTATTTTTCACGCCGCATCTCACCTTGTTGGGCATATCCTTAATGCGTTTATATTCTTCTGGATTGCTTTCTCTAAAAGCTCTAATCTCTTCTAACAACGGGATAATTTCGTTTTTCTCTGCTTCAATGTTTTCATCAAAAATACCGTAAGTATCTACCACCTCATCAGTGGAATAAATTTGTGAATCCTCGCCTAGTGCACTGTGGAAAGCCTGCAGCTTAATCAATGCTTTTTTCTCTAAACCAATATCATCATTAATTTGTGCTGTAGGATAGAAATTATAAACAAAAATATGGCTTGCTATTTGTCCAATACGATTAACCCTACCAATTCTTTGCATGAGTTTGGTGGCGTTCCAAGGCGTGTCATAATTTATCACAGTATTGGCACGATGCAAATTAACGCCTTCGGCTAAAACATCAGTGGTTAAGATGATTTTATAATCATCCTTTTTCTCGCTGAATGCCACATTAGCATCAAAATTATGGCTAATGGTTTGTTTTAATTGGTTGCGGTTACTGGCACTAACCACCATGGTTTCTTCTTTATACTTGGTATTGGTTATTTTTTCTGATACATATTTCATTGTGTCTGTGCTTTCGGTAAAAATAACAATTTTTTGTTCTGGATTACTTTGTTTATCTAAAAAATTGGGTAATTTTTCTAAAAATATATCAATTTTTGGGTCTATGGTAACTTCATCCCATTCGGCTTTTAACGCTTTAAGCATCTCATGATCATGTTTAACGCCTGCAACAAATCCTGCTTCAAAATCCTCTGTGGTAGCGATAATAATACTGGGGTCGGTTAAAGATTCTCTGACTAATAATTCCATCAACTCCTCTTCTTTATCTTCTAAGATGTATTGACTAATGTTAATATTTGGAGCAATAATAATTGCATCATTATCAATCATCTTTAACATAATTTCAGATGATTGAATAAAACGATTAAGGGTTTCTTTAAAAGCATAAAAACTACTGTCCATTCTTTTTAGTAGTAAAGTTTTCATAATTGCCACTAAGCGTTCGGCAATAAATTCTGCTCTCATGTATTTTTGTTTTAATTCTGGCTTGAGATAATGTAGGGCACGATAACGCGTGTGTAATAATCCTGTGTCGTCTTGTTTTTTATTGTCTATTTTTTTGATGGTCTCATCGTATAAACGCTCTAAACTATCTTCTAATTGATAATAAATTGGCTCTGGTGGTGTGGTCTTAGGAAATATAACATTATGTTCCTCTAAGTCTTTTTTATAACGCACATTGTCCATCAAATCAGTGCGCGTTCTTCTCACCATCAATGGCACAATGACTCTTTCTCTAATTTCTTCATACAGCTGCCCAGTTTTTGCTCTTGCTTTGCTACTTTCTAGTTTTAGAATTTCTTTGTATTCTTTTTTGATGCGAGTGAAAAAACTACCCAGTGGAAAATCAAGCGTGGAATTATTACCATCTTGAAACAGCAAAATCTGATTGTATAAATCGTCAGGGCGATTGTTCAGTGGTGTAGCAGAAATAAGCATCACTTTTTTAACCTCATCTTCGTTATTTTTGGTTTTGCAAATTCTTTGCAATTCATCATATGCTTGAGCGGTATCGTTGCGGAATTTATGTGCTTCGTCAATAATTACCATATCATAATCTTTAGGGCTGGTTATTTTATGTAGACTGCCGTTAGTAAAAATTTTAACCTTGCCTCTAATTTCAAATTTAGTTAAAGTATCTTCCCAATTTTGCTTAAGTGCTGGCGGGACAATCAATAAAATAGTAGGATTATAAGCACGCCCGCCTAAAAATAAAAATTGCCTAGCGATTAGCGTGGCAACCATTGTTTTGCCTAGTCCAACAACATCCGAGAGAAAAAAACCATTGTGTTTCTTAAGCATCTCCCAGCCCTCATTTACTGCATCCATTTGATAAGACAACCTTTTAAACCCTTGGGGCAAATCTTTAATAGAGTTCGGGTCAAACTCAATCTCTTCACCAAAATACTCAATCAAACATTTTAAATAAAGTTCATAAGGGGTGATATTGTCTGATAAATGCGTTTTTTCTAAACTTTGTTGTGCAATACTTGGTAATATATCTACACCTTCAGCCCAAAGTTTTTCAAACTCATTAGTGGCAAATAACACCTCAGCATAATCATTAAGTAGCACATTAAACTCATAGTTAGATTTTTGATTAATACCTAGCCCCGCATCGGTTAAATTAGAGGATCCAGTAATGACGCTACTGGTAGTATGTTCGTTAAAATTATCAGGACGAAAAATATAAATCTTTGCGTGGATTTTTTGACTAGGATGGGCTTTTAATTTAACCTTGCCACTGAGTATATCATTGATAAATTGTTTAATACCCTCTTCGGTTTCTTCATCATAGTTAGCTTGTTGAATATCTCGGGCAAATGTCTCTTGCCAAGAATTTTCAATTTTTTCTTTGTCTTCTTGATAAATCAATCCTAATGCATTCATTTCTTTGGTGAGTTTATCAACATCTATACCCACTAAAATACGAATATTTGACACATTTTTTAAATGAGGACGAAGTTTGAAATAACCAGAAGAGCGAAAATAACCAACTAAAGCATCAAAATAACTGATATTCTTATTGTGTTCAAAAATACTTGAAAACTTACTAAAAAGTGTGTTTTTACCTTGATTAGTAAAAAACTTTGTTTTTGACATAAACCTTCTTTATACCGAAAAAGATGAGCCACACCCGCAAGTAGTTTTAGCATTAGGATTGTGAATAATAAAGCGAGAGCCTTGCAGGTCTTCTAGGTAATCAGCCGTTGCACCGATTAAATATTGATAACTCATTGGGTCAACGACCAACTGCACGCCGTTTTTTGCTACACCTGAATCGCCTTCTTTTTGTTTATCATCAAAAGTGAAACCGTAAGAAAAACCCGAACAACCGCCACCTGGCCCCCAAATTACGGCTTTATTTTTGAGACGATTTTCGATATAAGCACGCACATTTTTAACCTCACCGATCTCATCAAGCATATTCAAAACATCTTCATTGGCACCGCCAT